>DVIU01000182.1 GCA_018711035.1 Candidatus Scatousia excrementigallinarum | reverse complement strand
GTATAATCAAAGAAAAATTTTATAAGGGAGTAAGTTAAATGTTTTTTTATGCAGACCTTCATATACATTCAAAGTATTCCAGAGCTACAAGCAAAAGTTGTAACCTTGAAGAACTTGCTGTCTGGGCTCAGAAAAAAGGATTAGGCGTAATCTCAACGGGAGATTTTACACATCCTGCCTGGTTTGCGGAAATTCAGGAAAAACTTGTTCCTGCCGGCAACGGGGTTTTCAGACTCCGTCCCGATATTGAAAAAGAAATATTTAAAACGTCAACGCCTGTAAGATTTGTTCTTTCGGTTGAGATTTCAACTATTTATAAAAAATGGGACAAAACAAGAAAAGTCCACCATGTGGTTTTTGTTCCGGATATGGAAGCAGCCGGAAAGTTTAGAGATAAACTCGGCTCAATCGGCAATATTAAATCAGACGGCCGCCCCATACTCGGACTGGATTCGCGCGACCTTCTTGAAATCACACTGGAATCGGGCGAAGGCTCTTACATAATCCCCGCCCACATCTGGACCCCGTGGTTTTCTGTTCTGGGTTCAAAATCCGGATTTGATTCGATTGAGGATTGTTACGGAGATTTGTCCGAACATATTTTCGCCGTTGAAACAGGACTTTCATCAGACCCTGAAATGAACTGGAAAGTTTCAAAACTTGATAAATACAGACTTGTATCAAATTCCGATGCGCATTCTCCGTCAAAACTCGCAAGAGAAGCAACTGTTTTTGATACCGAACCCGATTATTACAGTATGATGAATGCATTAAAAACAGGCGACGGATATGTCGGAACAGTAGAGTTTTTCCCTGAGGAAGGCAAATATCACGAAGACGGACACAGAAAATGTAATGTCTGCCTGAGTCCTCAGGAAAGTTTAAAATTCAACAACATCTGCCCTGTATGCGGAAAGCCTTTAACAATTGGGGTGCTTAACAGGGTTTGTGCACTTGCCGACAGGAGTTTTGACAGTACATTTAAACCGGCTACGGCAGGTGAAGTATTCAGTCTTGTTCCGCTACAGGAAATTATCGCAGAAATTAACTGTGTCGGCCCGCAGAGTAAATCCGTTGTCACGGAATACGAAAGATTAATCCGTAAATTCGTCTCCGAACTTTCTATTCTTCGTGAAATTCCGCTTGATGAACTTTCAAAAGACTCACCGCTTCTCGGAGAGGGAATTTCACGCCTTAGAGAAGGCAGGGTTATTAAGCATGCCGGATACGACGGTGAATATGGAGTTATAAGACTTTTTGACGACAGCGAGCTCGTAAAAAAAAACTTTATAAACCTTAAGCTTGATATTGATATTCCTAAAGCTGCACCTGCCCCGCTGCCGGAAGAAAAAACTTTTGAGATATCTGAGGCAGCAGCAAAACCTATAGCTGAAAATGTGAAAAAATCCGTGCCAGTTGGCCTCGATGAATATCAGGAAAATGCAGTCAAAAACCAGAACAATCAGATTTTAATTGTAGCAGGCCCGGGGTCAGGTAAAACAACAGTCTTGACTAAACGTCTTGCGTATATGATTTCTGAGAAAAATGTACCTGCCGAAAAATGTCTTGCAATAACGTTTACAAGAAAAGCCGCTCAGGAAATGCGCGAAAGACTTTCAAAACTGTTGAAAGAAAAAGTCGCGGGGCTTAATATTCACACATTCCACTCACTCTGTTTTTCAATATTAAAGGAAAATTACGAAACTCTCGGACTGGCTGAGGACTTTAGAGTTATAAGTAAAGAGGAAAAATCATTATACAAAGAAGACGAACTTCCTGCAAATCTTCTTGAATTTGACGAACTTATAACACTGACACTAAAGCTGTTTAAAGAAAAACCGGATATTCTGAATATTTACAAAGACCGCTTTAAATACGTTTCTGTAGACGAATATCAGGACATTGATGAACACCAGTACGAATTAATAAAACTTCTTGTTCCGTCTGACGGCAATATTCTTGCAATCGGCGACCCGAATCAGGCGATTTACGGTTTCCGCGGCGGAAGCTCGAAGTTCTTTAATAATTTCAAAACCGACTATCCGAATACGGAAATTATCAGCCTTAAAAATAACTACCGCTCAACAAACACAATTGTCGATGCCTCAAATCAGATGATTGAATGCTTCAATATTATTTCCAAATACGACAAACCGCACGAAAAAATTACAATCCACACAGCACCGACCGATAAGGCAGAAGCTGAATTTATCGTGAGTACAATTGAAAATATGATAGGCGGACACAGCTTTTTCTCAATTGATTCTGAAAGGTCGGAGGGGCAGGAGGGGAATTATTCATTCTCGGATTTTGCAATCCTGTACAGAACCTCCACCCAGTTAAAACCTGTTCTGGAAGCCCTGCAACGATCGGGTATGCCTTATGTTAAGCTCTCTAACGATCTTCTGTGCGAAAATAAACATATCAGAAATCTTCTGCAAGGTTTAAACGGAGAGTTTCCGGTAAAAGAACAGCTTATCAATATAAACGGTGAAATAGACAACTATATTTTTAAATATCTCGTAAAGCTTTCAGAAACCTTTACAACAAGGGAAGAATTTATCCACGAAGTCTCCCTTCTCACAGAAGCCGATACGCTTGACGAAAGGGCAGACAGAATTTCTCTTATGACACTTCACGCGTCAAAGGGTCTGGAGTTCAAATGCGTATTCATTGCAGGACTTGAGGAAGGAATTATGCCGCTTTACCGCGCGCAGACAGAAGAAGAAATCGCAGAAGAAAAACGCCTGCTTTATGTAGGTATGACAAGGGCAGAACAGAGATTATTCCTCTCCCGCGCAATTAAAAGAGTAAGGTTCGGCAAATCAGAACATCCTGCACCGTCCCCGTTTTTACAAAAAATTGAACAAGACCTCTTAAATCTCAGCAAATTTGAACGTGAATTAACAGAACAAGATAATTCCAATCAGCTCACCCTGTTTTAATCCCCGTGAAAACACTGTCTTGCGGAGCCTTTCAGCATAAGTTACACTGGAAATATGTAACCTGCGGTTTGTGCCGTGTAAAAAAGAAAGGCCCCAAACATGGATTTAAAAGAAAAAATTAAAAAAACAGTATCAGAAAATAAATCTGATAAAAATTTACTTAATCTTATCTCGGGATTAAAGTCAAAAACGTTAGAGAATGACGGTTTATATAATAATTTAAGCGATATCGAGCATTCGTTATACAGGTACAACACTCTGACAGATTCAAGACTCTTTGATGCTGCAAAAGAAGAAGGCAGCAGACTTTTGAGCCTGACAAAAAATCTTGACACTGAAACAAAAGTCCTTAAAGGAAGTATAAGCAACACAAAATATATTTGGAAAACAGAACCGGACGCATGCGAAAAATGTCAGTCAAAGGATGGTAAAGAGTTTATAAACAAAGATGACATCCCCGAAAAACCCCACCCGAATTGCAAATGTAAAATTGAAGAAGTTCCTGAAGATTATGAAGAATGTGATTGCGGCGAATTTTTTAAAGAACTGGATAATCTTTCTGAAAATATTGATTCTGCAAAACAGGACGCAGATGTAATAGAAAAATTTGTAAAAAATGCAATTACGGTTTACTCAAATTCAATTACGGCTAACATTGCATATTCTCTTATGGATGAACTCCAAACAGCTATGAATGCCTACCATGATTTTCAAAAAAATAAAGCAGAAATGATTAAGTTCCGTGAAAATGATAAATACCATCATGCAAAAGCTAATTGCGAAGCAGTAAAACGCGGATTAACAGGCGAAATTATGGCGTACATTTTAAGCTATGGTAAGGAAGTGTACGATATTTTCAAAAAAGTTATCTTTGACGGCATGGAGTTTGAACGCGCCTGGAATGACTCTCTCGAAGATTTACAGGCTGACAGGTATGGAATACGGAAAGGTCATGAACCGGAAGCTTGTAAAGAAAGTGTTAAAAATGCAGGAGATATTATTAAGGTTCGGAATTGAAATCCGCTTGAAGTGTCTTTAAACTTTATATATGAGACTTTTCAAAAGAATTATTTTGAATATTTTTAAACTTCTGTTCTGTCTTTATGTAACTTTTGATATTCCTTATACACACTATGTTTTCTGGGAACAGGAAGTTACATTTCAGATGAAAATTTACATGTTTGTTCTTATAATTCTGGCTATTTCAAACTGGTTTGTGTTATTTTCCAAACTCAAAATAGAAATCAAGCTTGCGCTGATAATAATAACCATTCTATTTGGCTACACCGCAAACATTATTCCCGATGTCAAACACGCTTTTAGAGTAGAAAGGTGTCTTGATAACGGGATTTGCGACTAATATTTTTGTATTGCTCATAAAATTTCTGGAAGTCAAGAGTCTGTTTACCATCAATAATACCGTCTGCTAATATCTTTTCAGCCCGTTTTAATTTTTCAGGATTGCTCCGTAATTCATCAAATAATTCCGGCAAATATTCATCCACATCCTCACCGCTCCAACGTTGAGGGTTTGGGTAGTAACGTTTTTCTTCTATAATATCAATAAGCTTTGAGGCACAATTTTTATTTTCTTTATCTACTGATTTAAGTATCTTTTCTATATTATCCCAATCATCAAAAATGACATATCGGCTTAAAAACTCACCCTTACCTGTTTTTGTAAGCAGAGGCTCTACAAGGTCTATATTATTATCTGTCACGGATTTAACAAGTGACACCATACCTGTTTCAACATCTGCGGTACATTTCAAATCATATAGTTTTTTGTAAGTATCAACCTTTTCCTCATCCGCAGCTTTCAAAAGATTATGTAAGTCTTCCATACTATATCTGTACAAGCCGGTACCGTCATTCTTTTCGGCATTCAAAAACAATTCGGCACATTTCGGATTTTTTGTTTTTTCAAGCTGTCTGGCTACTGTCTGCATATCTTCAATGGTTAATTCAGTATTTCCGCCCTTTCTTCTGGTTGAAAGAAGCATCTGATATACATCAACATTATCCTTATTTATTCCTCTTAAGCAATCTGTAAGTTTTTCCGTATCCCTTACTCCGGAAATATCAATAAGCTGTCCGGCAACTTTGTCATTATCAGGCGATATCTCTTTCAAAACTTTTATTATATCGGGTGACGTTAACGTATATTTAGTGCCATAAACATCTTCAGCTTTTTTAGCGAGCTGTTCGAGATATTTTATATTAAATTCATTTGTATTAGTAAGCAAATCCGTAATTTCGTTCAGATTGAATCTTTTTGGCTGGTCACCGATAAACCACGGGCTTTCATCTTTCATTTTTGAAAGCTGTTTAAGAATAAGGAAGTTTTCATCCGTAAGTTTTTCATTAATAGCCATAATCTCGGGCTTACTGTAAAACACATGTCCTTTAGGGTCATTTTTCTTAATAAAGTTAAACAAAGCGTCGTTGATTTCGCCCCTTTTAATACCGGATTTGGCAAGTTTTTGGAAGTATCTGTCATAAATCTTCACCCCGCCCAGTGTACCGCCTGCTACAACCAGAGAAATTGCCGCAAGCATTGCCGCAACTTTTCCCAACCCCTGCGACTTGTTTTCTTTTTTGGATGAAAGTTCTAATATATCATCCGGAATAGGCGCCGTTTTCACAGGAATCACCGAGGTTCGGGTTTCACCCCCCCCCTGTAAAGCAGGATTATGACTGTTTTTCACTTGTGAAACTTCTGAAATGCCTTCCATTAAAAAAACCTTTCCCATTAACTTAAAATTAAAACATGAAAAAAAATTGCTATAAATATCTTTGCCCATTAACAATTCTTAAAAAATTTTGCGTCATTTGGCAATTTTAAATTTTTAGGTTATTTATAAAAAATATAGGGGAAATAATGTCAAATAATATTGTCGAAAATAAAACCAACAATATTTTATTCACAGCCAAAAAGCCTGATGATAAGAAAAAGAAAAAACAGGCTCTCCCTAAACCTGCAATCAGTCCCGATAATGACATGAACGACGTCTATATTTCTGCAAAGAAAAAACGCGGGCTTATTGCAAAATTCTACGGGTTTGTTAACAAACTAATTCCGCTCGGGCTTTCGGATAAAAAAGTTAAAAAGAAATTAATCGCATATCAGGAAGGCAATGCCTCCCAAAAAGAAACAAAAGAATATATAGACCGCTATGAAAATGCGAATTTTAACAGTTCGGAAATTACAATTGATACTCTTGCTTCAGCCGCGGCCGTAGGAGTAGGGTTCATGGGCAAAAAAGCCAAAACCCTTATGAATATTTTTACCCCTAAATATAAAAAATATGCCATCGCACTTACTGCCGGAGCATCAATCCTCACAGGGCTTGCCGTAAAAGCCGGCTTAAAAGGCATAGATTCTCTCGGCATGGATAAAAATGCAAGAGAAGAACAGAAGAAAAATAATTCGACTCTGCTCTCCGGAACATTAGACGGTGTTTCCGGCTTTATTTCTTCGCTGAACCCTATGCTTATACCGGCAGGTATTGCTGTTAACGCTTTCACAAGATACATAACCGATAAAAAGGACGACGAAACCCTTCCATCTATAAGCGACTTTTTGGAAAAACAAAAAGATTCCATAGGAATAGGCATTCTCGGACTTGCAGGAATTTCACTTGCCGCAGCAAGAGGACATCTGAATATCGCTAAAATTGCAGAATCAATAAATGCAACAAAGATAAACAAACAGCACGTAATCAGTTACAGGCCGCCGGAAGGACAGTTGACAGAATTCCAGCAGCTTGCGCGTGATATCGGCTACGACCTCAGTGTAATCATTAAGGGCGAAAAATTTGACCCTACAGGTATTTCTAAACTTGATGAAGACTTTATGAAAATATTACTCGAAAAAGGTCAAAACGGTAATATTGAAGGTAAAATCAAAAAACTCGAACTCGAAAATATATTCCTTCCGAAATATTTGCAGACAGTTGTTGATATTCCTGACGACAAACAGGCAAAACTCATCCGCCAGATTGACCAGCTTGTAGCAGGTCATAATGAACGTAAAAGCGGTTCAAGATATAACGGCCGAGAATTTAAGTTCTCATTCGAGACATCAGGAATTGACGATGCACTTGATAAAATGGAAGAAAAAAACATGGACATCAACGGTTTCAAAGACCTTCAACAAATTCTGAAACGTATCAAGAGTTCATGCCCGACATCCAGAAGCATTGAAGATGCACAAAAAATGCTTGATGCAGACTACAACGGCAAATATAAAATCGAAAAACTCCTCGGCGTAGGTTCTGTTGCTGAATCTTACCTTGTAAAAGACGCTGCAAATAACGAATATGTAGCTAAATTAACAAAACAGCACTTCCTGGATTCCGACAAAATAGCCGCCGATAAAGCTAAAATTCTGAGAAAAATTGACCGTCGTGCTGAAGATGACTATTCATTCTTCACCTCAAAACAAACAATTAAAACACCTGAACGCAAAGAATACGATATTAATCAGGTAAATAATATGTACAAAGTCTGGGGCGAAGAAATTCACCTGAATCAGGAAGCAATTTCCGCAAAAGAAATCGGAGAACAAGCTTCCACATTCCAGCCTGTAGGTGTAATTGACTCCAAGCAGCATATATTTATTATGGAAAAAGCTCCCGGCTATCAACTCGATAGCGACAAGTTCGCCCAAAAATGGAAAGAAGCTAATCTCACCGAAGATGACTTCAAAAACTTTGTTGAAAATTACGTAAAAGTTTATTGCGAACAACTATTCTCTCTGCCGAAAAAAGGTATGAAAGTAGTTCAATCCGACCCTCACGGCGGTAACATTCTTGTTGACGTTGGCAAAATTAAAGACCTCAAAAACGGTTCAAAACCGATTACGATTATTGACTATGGAAATACAACAAAAACAGAACAAACTCAGGCTATTAAAAATCTGTTTAATCACATAGATTACCTGATAGGTAACACTGACGCAATCGCCGAAGCAATGCTTGAAGGCGCAAAATTAGGCAGCAATAACAAAAAAACTATTATTAAAGAAATGTCAAATGCACTTAAAGATACAATCTACAATACCGATACAAAAATCGACGTTGACAACCCTGTAAAAATCTTCTCAACTGTTAACAGCTTCTGTTTAGACTTTATGCAGAAGAAAAACATAATCCCTAACGCAGCTCACATTAACCAGATGAAAGCTGAAGAAACCTACATTATATCAAATCTCGGTTGTCTCCAAAATATTGCCAACAGCTGTAACTACGACCTTGCTAAAGCAGTTGACAGAAATACCATCATTAAACAGCTTGTAAACGAAATGGCAAAAGCAACCCAGGATTCAATCAAAATTAACCCTAAACTTACGGCACAGGAAATCGCTAAACGTTATAAATTCTTTGCTAATAATACAGAAGATGCTTTAAGCTGTATGGGTATCAATTTTGGTATTGTGTGATATAATATTAACCTACCCCGTATTATTTTTTTAAAGGATAATTATGAGAATTATAAATATTACATCACTACCCCTAATTCATAATAATTTTGCCAATTCAAACATTAATCGTTCTGCTGAGGACAGAACCAATCAGCGAAACAATAACCTGCCAGCTTACGGCTCTAAAATAGCCTTCGGCTCTATGTATGGAATTAAGCCTAAAAAGGTTAATATTGAATTAGAAAAATCCAAACTGATAAAATCCATGGATGAAATTTTATCAACTGATAATTCAGAAACCGATTTTACAGATATTATCACTAATGCGCTCAGAAGTGCTCTTACATCATTTCGCAGTAGTATGAAAAGACAAGAAGAAATTTTAAAACAACTCTGCGAATTAGAAGAAAATAACTCTCTTAATCCGCAGCAAAAATTTAATGAACTTAATCGTTTAAAAAAAGAATACAACCGTATAGAAAAAAATAATCTTCCGAAACAAAAAAATAAACAATCAAAACCTCAGGACGAAAAACTTGATTACCAGCTTATAAACAGGTTCAAATCTGCTGTCAGCGAAGATAATTTTGACCTCTTGAAAATATTTAAAGAATATTACGGCGGACTGAAAAATATTAAAAATCTGGATGAACTTAAAGAACATTACCCTAAAATTCAGATACCTAAAAATCCTGCGGAAGTAATTGCTCAAAAAATCGAATCTACGTTAACAAGAGATTTTTACGAAGAATTAGACGAATATATTGACATGATGTCTGAAGAAAAAACCAATAACCTTTTCCGCAGAACATTAAAATCCATAGGTGAAGAAATTTCAAAAAAATTCGGAATTGATGAAACTTTATTCGCAAAAAAAACTTTTGCTGAGACAAGCGATTTGATTGCAAAAAAATATATAACTATGAAGACCGAAACCGGTTTTTCTTCTGTACCGCAACAGCGTAAAGTGAAATTCCCACAAATTAATGAAACAGATATTAAATTACTTCAAACAGATTTTGACGACTTTGTACTCACTGTTTTGAAAAAACAACATCTTGATTCCAAAAAATTGAATGAGATTGTATACTCCGACGGTAATATTACAATTCTGTTAAACTCACTGAAAAATTCAGATTACAAATTTGAAAAAATTCCGGAAAAAATAAAGAAAATTATTTCTACTTCTGATTCGTTGTTAAGAGCGCAGCGTGATTATGATAATTTTAATAAAAACGAGTTAAAAGCCAGACTTAACTCTCTTGCCGGTAAAGAGTTAGGAAACAACGAAGAATTGCTTGAAAATATTATTGCTTTTGATAATTGCAATTTCTCAAACGAAGATGTTAAAAACCTTATAAAATTTTTAACAGAATTAGATGATATTAATGACGGTAAAAAATCTGTCGAAAAAGGACTTGAAATAATACGAAAAGAAAAGCTTTATCCAAAAGAACCGGAAAATCAGGCTCAGGAAGAAATACAGAAAAATATTGATAATTTCAAATCCGAACAGAAAAAAGCGTTTCAACTTAATGAACTAAAAAAGAAATTCGATGATACCTTAAATCTTTTATATATGAATAATTTAAATAATATAGCCAACACCTGTTCAAAATACAGACCTCATAATCTCACTGAAGACTCTGTAGAAAATGCAAATTTTATTGCAGATATTGTTAACAAAAACATTAAAAACTCTAATCCAAATTCCATTAATAAATCCGGTCTGGAATCAGCTATCCTGAGATGGGATACCTTCAACCATTACAAAAACAATGAACCTGACAATCCGCTATTTATAAAAGCTGTCCAATTTTCGCAAAATGCCGTCAATGAAGTTGATATAAATAAAGCCGGACAATATATTATTAATTCTGAAATAATAGAAAACTATCCGCAAAGTCTGGAATTTGTAAAATATCCGGAACTTATTAAAAAAATTATGGACAAAACTGCTCAAGATAAAGAAGCTGCCGTAAAATACCTCTGTAAATTTGACTCATATCAGGATTTGTCTTCAGATGATAAAACATTTCTCTCAAAATTTTTAAATTTGTTTGACAGCAAAGATATTGTAGATAAAGTCATACTTAGACACATTATTGAAAATGATTATGTAAATACAGACACTAAAGTGCTGGCTAATATTCACGACACTAGCGATGAAACAATAACCGCTACTTTCAGTGCAAAAGCCAAACAGCAAATTTTCAACAGGTATAAATACCCTGTTTGTGTAGACTACTTGAAAAATTTTGAAGATGCACTATCATCTTTTGCTACAGATAAAGGCTCATCAGGAATAAAAAGAACAAACAGAAACAACAAAACAATAGAACATAAAATGGAATTAAAAATTATGGGATATCAGGAACGATTATTCTCAAGCAAAAACGATTACTATTTTGATATATTTTCTGAGAAAGGCCTGCATTAATTTTTAATAATCTTGTGGCTGCACCAATTTAAAAGTAGTTCGTATAAGCTATCTATACCGGAATCGTTCAGTTCATGAATTTTATCTTTATTTATGCAGTGTGTAAGTATTACTTTTTCATCACCGTCTAAGAGATTTAGTAATTCTCTTTTAGTCGGAATATATTTCCCCTTCTTAACATAATAATCAGCCTGTAATATGAAAAAACTCATTTTATATAAATCAGATAAACTTTCTGACGGATTTTTATCATATAAAAAACTGTGACAGAGTGCATGGTATAAAGATTCCGCAGCCGTTTTCACATAAATTACTATGTCATCTTTATCCGGCATACTAATTATGTCCTTAATATCTCCATATAAAGCTTCTGTTTCAAAGGCGAATTGGAATAAATCAGTTTTCGACCAATTTTCAATCTCACGCTTACCCGAAATAAATCCACAGGCTTTTTCGGCAAACGGCATTGAATTTATCAATTTTTTATAATTAATCAAATCATACAAATCAAGTTTATCGAGTATCACAACCAGATCAATATCACTGTCAGCACCAGCCTCCCCTCGTTTAAAGCTGCCATGATAACCGATAAATATAACCCTTTCTTTAAAAATATCTTTTAAACGGAAAGTTATATTTTTAAGCCAGAGATTAATATCAAAATCCATAAAAAAACCTCACAAAAAACAATAACCATAGGCAATGTTAATAAAGCAATAACCACTATATGCCGTGTGTAATTAAAACTTCCGCCAGTGTGAAAGCGTGCCTGTGAGTGCCCCCCCCTCCCGTCTGAGTTTTGAAGCTATAATTGATTTTTCCATACATCCTCCTTTTTTATTATTATAATATATTTTTACAAAAAAGAGAACTGTTACAAACAGTTCTCTTTTTCATTTAATCAGATTTTTGATTAATCAAAAGTGTATCCGATAATAGCAGCTTCTCTTGCGCGTTTGATAGCTTTAGCAATCATTCTCTGGTGTTCTGCGCAGTTACCTGTGATACGGCGAGGAATAATTTTTCCTGCTTCTGTGAGGTATCTTTTTAACTTTGCTGCATCTTTGTAATCAATTGAAGTTACTTTGTCTGCACAAAGACTGCAATTTTTACGTTTTTTCTTATCTGATGCGTCTTGTCTTGCCATTTTAGTATGTTACCTTTCTATTGTGCCGGAATTCCGGCTCGACCTGTTTTGTATTTTTTCTACTTTTTATATTTACTGTTTTGTGCGAAACATCCGTCGCACTATGTAAAATCCGTTAGAACGGAATTTCGTCTTCTCCGATTAATTCGTTAGAAAAATCGTCGGATTCAAATTTAACGATTTCGTCAGTTCCGAATTTTCCTGAAGATGATGAACCTGAAGAACTTACCAAACCTGAGCCTTCGCCTATTCTTTCGATTGCGTTGGCGTCGATTTCATAAATTCTTTTTTCTGTTCCGTCATCCATTTTTACCGCTGCTGTTTGAAGTCTGCCTTCAACCAGAACGTTATCGCCTTTATCAAGGCTTGAAACGATTTCTTCGAGAGATGTTCTTTTTGAAAGAACTCTTACGAGCATTTCGTCTCTGTCAGCAATATTCAATATAAAAGCTGTTACGGCAACGTTATTTTGAGTGAAACGTTTTTCCGGAGCTCTGTATAAAGTACCTGTGACTACTGCTTTTGCTAATGACATTCAATTTCCTTTCTCAATTCGGGTTTTCGCTACGCAGCCATGAACATAGTTCTGATGATATTGTCGCTTAATCTCAATTGTCTTTTGAATTCTGCAACTTTGTCAGCAGGAAGTGATAAAACAGATGAAACAAAGAATCCGTCTCTAAAGTTCTGGATGTCATAAGCTAATTTTTTTCTTCCGGTTTTGTCAGTAGATTCAACTTGTCCGCCAAAGCCAACAACAACTTCGTTAAGTTTAGCGATTAATTTATCTACTTCTTCTGCATCTAAATTTGGTTTAAATACAGTTAAAAGTTCATAAGTTTTCATTTTAAAATTTCTCCTTTTCTACTCAGCCGCCGCATTGAAGCGAAACGGCCAAAAAACATCTAGTGTATGTTTTGATAATATCATGAAAATGTTAATTTTTACAACATGTAATCTGCCGTAAAAGTGTAATCGGCCGGGCCGATGAGGAAAATATTTTTTTTGGTGTCAGCCGGATTCCCTTGCCACTCAACGAATACAGACCCGCCAAGCAGATTAACTTTGACATTCTGTTCTGTTAAGTTATTTAAAACACATGCCACGACTGATGCACAGGCTCCCGTTCCGCAGGCTAAAGTTATACCGCAGCCGCGTTCGTAAACCCGCATATCTATTTCCGTACGAGAGAGAACTTTGACAAATTCTGTATTTGTTTTTTCTGGAAAAAATTCGTGTTTTTCAATTACGGGGCCGTATTTCAAAGCCATTTCCATAGGGTCATCATCTCCTATTATTACACAGTGAGGATTTCCCATTGACACGGGTGTTATTTCAAATTCTCTATCCAGAGCTTTTAATTTTCTCTCACCTTTAAAAGGAATTTCCTCATCTTCAAGAATCGGGATACCCATATTTACTTTAACATTTCCGTTATCGAGAAGCAGGGGTTTAATCACGCCTGCACCTGTCATTACGGAAAATTCTTTTTTATTTACGAGTCCTTTGTCATATACATATCTGGCAAAACATCTCATACCATTTCCGCACATTTGTGCGACAGAACCGTCAGAGTTATAAAAATACCAGCCGATATCTGTTTGTCTCTCAGATTTTTGTGTGCAATCCGGGATTATCATTCCGTCTGCACCAACTCCGAAGTGTCTGTCACAAACTTTTTTTGCTAATTCATTCATGGGCATACCGGTTTTTTCGTATTCGCTGTAGTCAATTATTACAAAATCATTGCCGCAGCCTTGCATTTTTGTCAATTTGATTGTATTCATATTTTACCTCTCGGACAAATTATAACATAAAGCGCAAAAAATTTTTTTTACGCTTTTTTAAAGATTTGCGAAAAAAGGAGATAATAATGCAAGTACAAAGAGTAAACAGTAATCAGCCGAACTTTCAGGCATTAAAGATGACAAATGTAACCAAAAAAGTAAGAAATGATATTAGAAATATAAACATATATTCTCTGGATTGCAGAGACAGAGAGTTTGTTGACAGAATGTATAATGTGGCAAAGAGTCAGGCTTTTCCGGAAGACAGCAGGCTTCTGGGCGGAAATACTGTTCGGGAAGTATTTGACAGTGCATTAAAGAAAGCAAGAAGTTTATCACAGTGGGCTTATGACAGAGTATTTCTTGCTGTTGAAGACGGAAATAAGATAACCGGTATTATGGAAATTCTCGGCAAAGGCGACCAGCGAGTTAAGGGGCTTGCTGTTTGGAATAACGACCACCTTACAAGAAAATCGCTTGTTCTTACTGCAATGAAAGATACTGAAAGGCTTTCTGATTTTGCATTAATGCTTCCGAGTGAAAAATCTGCTGAGAGCGTTAAAGACTATTACCGTAAGATGAAGTTTTATACTCCAAAAGACGATAAACAGCTTATGATTGAGTGCGGGAAACTCAAATCTGCTGTTCAGACCAATGAAAAATTAATGGATGCTAAAATCACTCATCATCGCAGCACAAAAAGCGTTGATTTGGCGAAAATTCTGAAACTTGACGAATAGTTATACAATATTGCAAAGGTTTTCGACTTCTTCGATGTCATCTTCAAGCAGGCTTTTCTGGAAAAGTTCGCATTCTTCTGCCATGTTTAAGATTTCTTCGTATTTCTGATTGTGGAGAACCTTTGCTATGTCGTCAATTCCTTTAAATTCCACGACGTAGTATGCAGGTGTTTTTTCTTTTATACTTGTAAAACCACACTCCTCAAAAAGTTCGAGAATTTTTTCAACAAGGGCTATAGACTTTCCTAAATGGCTTGCACAGCGGCGGAGTTCTACTTTACCGTTGTTATTGTTGTGGGCGAATTTTAGCATGCCTGCAATAGTTTTTAAAAATTCTCTGTCATCAAAATATTTAATGTCATAATTCATAAGGTGAATACTTTGCGGAGATGTTTCGCGGATAATGTTTTCAAAGGTTTCTTTGTCGGCAGGATAGTCAAAGAACATTACGGAGCTGCACTGTTGCGGATTTTCGCGCGTGAACGCTTTTTCCGAAATATTTTTAAATGGTTTGAGCATTTCAAGGATTTGTTTGTTTTCGGCAAATACCATAATATTCTGCTTTGCGTTTTTGATGTAATCGTTTACCTGTTGCAAAATATCAGTTTTTTTGCGGTGGTCGTAAATTTTTAATTTGTTAACAGATTCGTGTTCTTCCTCTTTAAGGTATTCCGAATGTATATCATCTACAACAAGCTGAACGGATATATTGCCGTTGTATTCATTGATTTGCGGGTGAAATGCTACATCAAGCGGGTCGCCGTTTACAAGAGAAATGTCTCCCTGCTGCCAGCGCACGCATGTAAGTTCGTTTGCGCCCTGCTGTACAGTAAGCCGCAGATGGTTCTGGTTTTCACCCATGAGTCTTTTTTGTTTTAGTTTAAGATTTTTTATTGCAAATACGGGACTCGGATTGCTTGCGCCAAAAGGTTCCATTTTGGAGATTTCTTCAACTAAATCAACGGTTATATCGTCCGGTGTGAGTTCCAAATCTACGTTTAAAAACGGTTTAAGGTCTTTGCCGGTGGTCATTTCTTTTACTGTACGCAAAAGCTGTTCTTTAACCTGTTTGAACGGGTATTTTTCAGGAGAAAACGCGAGTCCTGCCGCAAGAGCGTGGCCGCCGAAACCGTCTAAAAGTTCGCTTATTGATGAAATGGTTTCGTAAAGATGTATACCTTCAATACTTCTTGCCGAGCATTTTATCTGTTTTGTTTCTTCGGAATATGTCATTAAAAATGTCGGTTTGTAGTATTTTTCGACGAGTTTTGAAGCAACAATGCCGATAATTCCCACATGCCATTTTGAATTAAAAAGAATAATTGCCGGATTGCGGTTTCCTTCTTTTTGAACCATGTCATCTGCTTCGGCAAAAGTTTCCTGGCATAAATTCTGGCGAATTTTGTTAAATTCTTCAAGGTTGGAAATTGCCATTTCAATTTCTTGCGGATTGTCAGAAATAAGGACTTTGATTGCTTCTTCAACAGTATCGAGGCGTCCTGAGGCGTTAATTCTCGGTGCAACTCCGAATGCGATTGTTTCTGAACTTACGCCGTTTTCAACGTTATAGCCGGCCCGTTCAATAAGTCTTTTTAATCCGTAATGTTTACCTTTTGAAATTAAATCAAGGCCTTTTGTGACAAGATACCTGTTTTCATGAACCAGCGGAACAACATCCGCAACTGTCCCTACTGCCACGTAAGGAAGAATTGACGGTATAAAATCGGTTTTGCCGTAGTGCTGCAAAAGACCTGCAGCCACTTTAAATGCAACTCCTACCCCCGCAAGTGATGTGAGAGATTCAATATCTTTTGCCGATAAATTTTCATCAAGAGCGTTTTGTGCTTTCGGGTTTACAATTGCGTAGGCGTCCGGAAGTTCTTCCGGTGCTTCGTGGTGGTCTGTTATGATTACGTCTATTTTGAAACTTTTTATAAAGTTGACGGCTTCAACATCGGAAATTCCGCAGTCTACGGAAATTATGACTTTTGGTTTTAGTGCTGTCATAAGTTTAACCAGGGCTTTTGTATCGAAGCCGTGGCCTTCTTTTTCGCGGTCGGGAATAAAGTAATTAACATTTGCGCCGAGGTGTGTAAAAGTTCTGTACAGAAGCGAGGTTGATGTTACGCCGTCGGCGTCAAAGTCGCCGTAGATAACGATTTTTTCCTGATTATCTATTGCGCGCGCTAATCTTTCGACTGTTTTTTCCATATCTGTAAAAACAGAGGGCTGATATGGTGTGAATTCAAGCGGATTGAGGAATTCTCTCATCTGTTCTTCCGTCTTAATTCCGCGCGATGCCAGAAGTCTTTTCAGCAAAGATTTTTCGGCTGTTTCGTTTTTGTTAAATATCCACTCTCTAACCGTCATAACTGAATTTTAGCATAAAATTACCTGACGGTAAATATTGTTAAAAAATAAGACATATCTTTTTCAAGATGTGTCTTATTAAAATTTTCCCTTTTTCTTGCACAAAGGTTGGCTTCACACGACCCGCCGCTGCTGGTTGCGCAAGGCTGCACCTGAATGTGCTGTTACTAAGAATATATTACTAGGAATTGGAATTGGAACTTTTGTATTTGTAGCTCAGCATACTGTAAGTGCCGTCAGTAGATGAGCTTTCGCTGCCGTAGAAAACGGACATATCTGTGGCAAATTTATTATTGAATTCGTCTTCTTTTTCCATTCTGGCTGAATTTACGCTGTAGGCTGAAATTTCTGCACTGGTAATTCTGCCGTCGTGATTAGTGTCCATTTCGTCGAAGTGTTCGAGAATATTGTTTATAGTATCAGTTGAAAGACCGCTTGCGCCGGAGGCGTACATTTGCGTAAGTTCTTCTTTAGTGAGACCTTGTGCGGACATACGGTTGGTTAAATTAGACATTTCGTCAGAGGAAATAATACCGTCACCGTCTTTATCAATTGAACCGAAATTCGTTTGCAGATATGAAGCGAAAGTCGGGTTGAGATACTGATTTGAGGTTGTATCTGTTCTGGCCTTGTTAATGCTGTCAAGCGTAACCCCGTCAGGGTTCTTGCTTGCGAGATACGAGTATGTATTTGTTAAGCCTGCATAAATTCCTGAAAGTAAGGAATTGCCGTTATAGTTTGCCATAATATAGCTCCTCTTAATTTTGCTCATGACTATTTTAATGATTTTTTGGAATTTGTCAAGCGGATTTGCGTACCTGCACCCGCACTTGCATTCTATTCGAAATCGAGTAAATCACAAAGTTTTATATCGAGAGCCTCAGCTATTTTTGATAGCGTGATTATAGTCGGTGCGCTTTTCCCATTTTCAATCGAACCTATGGTCAGCATTGTAAGTTTTGCAAGTTCAGCAAGTTTTTCCTGTGTTAAATCTTTTTTGGTACGTTCAACTTTAATTTGCTTGCCTAGTTTTCTTAATAAATTATCATCTTTTCTATTCATAGTACAAAGTTTATTTTGTTATTTCGTTCAATTTATTCGAAATCAAGTAAATCACAAAGTTTTATATTGAGAGCGTCGGCAATTTGAGCTACTTTAACAATTGAAGGTTCACTTTCTCCTCTTTCTATAAGACCGATTGTTGGACGGCTTAAGCTGGCAAGTTCTCCAAGTTTTTCCTGTGAAAGTCCTTTTTTGGTACGTTCAACTTTTATTTTTAAACCAAGTTCTTTTAGCAATTTGATATCTTTTTTTATCATTATGATTATTATATTATGTATTGACAAAAACTTTTCTACATATTAAACTTATCATATTGATAATTGTAACTATCTAACGGTAATAATGATTATGAAAACGAATTATGACGAAATTCAGGCGGAACTCTCGGTCGCTATGTGCCTCTCTCAGGCTCTCCATGACGCTCTCAACTACTGCTCTCAATCACACTCCAATACCGATTACCTTGAAAAGCTTTGCTCTATCCTGATTGAACAGCAAAGAAAAATCTATAATATTATTGACGAATATTCTATTTCCCTATACAAAAATGACTGAAAATGTTCTCCAGAATTTCGTCCGTGATTACCTCACCTGTGATTTCGTCCAGAAACAGCAGCGCTGATTTTAAATCTATTGAAATTAAGTCCTGTAATTCGCCGATTTGTGCAGCATTAAGTGCCTGTATCAGGCTCTCACGACACTTATAAAGGCAGTCCTGCTGGCGTTTGTTCGTGATAAATTCCGTGTCTTCAGAGGAAAAATTACATACGATTTCTTTAATCCGCGCTTTTAATTCCTCAATTCCCGCGCCTGTTTCAACCGAAATGTTAATCGCACCGGACACCGGCTTGTTGGTTAAGTCGCACTTATTGGCGATTACAAGGTGGTTTTTGCTTTTGATTAAATCGAGGATGGCATTATCTTCATCATCCATACCACGGCTTGCGTCGTAGATAAAGAGAACCAAATCTGCTTCATCGGCTGATTGTTTGGAGTACTCAATCCCTATTTCTTCGACTTTCCCGACTTCGTCATTATCCCTTATTCCTGCCGTATCAATCAGAGTAATAGCAACATCCCAGTCAAGATTTTCTTTAATAACATCGCGTGTTGTGCCTGCAATATCAGTTACGATTGCGCGTTCAACATTCAACAACTTATTAAACAGCGACGATTTGCCGACATTAGGTTTTCCTACAATTGCAATTTTAACCCCCTGACGCAAAATATCCGAGGATTTAGCACAGGATAAAATTCCGTCTATTTCTTTTAACGAATGCTCAAAACTTTCAATCAGATATGAATATTCAGGCTCTGCAACATCTTCCGGAAAATCTATTCCCGCAATGATTTTTGATAAAACCTCAAAAATTTCTTTTTTAATTTCACCAATTTTTTCACCGAGTACACCGGAAAGATTTTTTGCGGACTGAACCGCAAAATTCCTTGTTTTTGCATGAATTAAATCCGCAACGGCTTCCGCCTGTGACAAATCCAGTTTTTTATTCAAAAAAGCGCGTTTTGTAAATTCTCCGCGTTCTGCTGTTCTGGCACCGTTTTTCAGGATTAAATCGAGAATATTTCTTACCACATTAATTCCGCCGTGGCAGTGTACCTCAATAACGTCTTCGCCGGTATAGCTGTGAGGGTTTCTGAACGGAAGCACAAGGACTTCGTCAATTTTCTTTCCGTTATCGTGAATCCAACCGTGCGCAATCCTTCCGGCTTCAAGATTTTTTTTAGAGAAGATTTTTTCTGTTATCTCAAACGCTGTGTCGCCCGAAATCCTTATAACTCCGACACCGCCTGTACCGAGAGGGGTTGCTATTGCAGCTATTGTGTCAAATTCCTGTGTAATATTCATAAAACAATTATATCACAGACGGAAAATTTTTGGCGATTTATATTGGCTGTGTTAGTAACTGCTTTTGATTGGTTGACGGTTTTTAAGGCCAAATGTTATAATTGTAATAACAATTGAATAATAAACAAGAAAGCAAATTAAAACGAGAGTAAGAATAACATTTGTTCTTACTCTCGTTTGCTTTTAAAATAGCGGCTCTGGTCTTGCGCGGGCAGGATAAAAGCAGCAGCAAATTAGTGTCACTAGCCAAAAAAGAAAGGACGGTCGAAACAAATGACATTTAATTCAGAAAAAGTTTACACGTTAATGCGTACACAAAGAAAGACGGAACTCACGTCAAAGAGCATTACAGAGGAATTTCATCAAATGAAGACGCTTCATTTGCTCCGGAACAAAATGAAAATGATTTTTGGAAGACAACTACAATTCCCGAAGAAAGCACTAACCCTATTGATGATTTACTCGGAAAAGTTTTCAAGACAAATTCCGGCGGAATGCATATGAATGCTTCATCTAATATTGTGCTTACGGGTGGGGTTGAGATGACAGTTTTTGATTTCAGTGGTGTTTTAGGAGCACTTGCCACTGTGGCAGGAGTTGCCGTTACAGCGGGGCTTGGTGCATTGAAAGCCGCTGCTGTTTTAAATTATGCGTCAGAAACATCCGATAAAGCAACAATTAAAAAATTTAAACCTCAGCTTGACAGCGCAATAAAGGATATTAAAGAAACTCAAAAACTCTTTGATACTGCCGAAAAAATGAATATTGATAAACTTGTGAATGCAAAAAATCAGGAAGAATATTCAAAATTATATAAAGTTCTCGCCCGGCAGCGCGAAATAAATTCCGCAAATAAAAATGCGATTGCGCGGATTGAATATGCAGCCGAGCATGAGGATTTTGAAACTGTCCTCGATGAATTGCAAATTTATCAAAATAACAGTCAGAAGTTGAAGACTGCGATATCAAATACAGAAACACCTTTTCCAGTTGATTATGCAGATTCAGTTGAAAAACCAGAAAAAAGTAGAAAAAATAATTTTGTTACGTCACTTCGAACAGGCCCGCATAAAAATCCAAATAATGAGAAATATGCTTTAGATAAGATGATGAGGATGGCTTCATCATTAAGGCCAAATACCAGTGAATTATGGAAGGCTTCTGCCTATAACTTTGAAAAAAGCGGTGATTATATTAAAAAAAATGGATATAAAGTTAACAGTGTATCAGAGTTGCCGTCCGATTTGCAGAACTTTGTAAGTAATAAACTTTACGGACAGATTGGTGCTTATGACGCACAAGGTATTATTTTGAAACCTGATAGTTCTCTCTCAAAGTCTATAATAAAAAGCAAAGAGTTTAAGAAATTTTTGAGTAATAATATTCACAAGATTCTTGCAGGCCAAACCGTTAAAGGAAGTGTAAATTTTACCGGTTGGACAGATGCGCATTTATCCTTAGGGCATGCGGATATTATAGATTTATTTATGGATTCACAAGGTAATATTCAGGCCAAAGTTATAGATACTTATGATTTTAATAAAGATGATCCATTCTTTCTTGTGGAGTGGGCGCATAACTTGCAAGACTTGAATATGCTTACAAACTTCTTTACAATAAATATCTTATTCATTCCGCCGTCAGAATGGATAAAATTACTGTACTAATTTTTTAATAATGTGCATAGCTTCTATTTATAGCAGCTATGCACAAACCCTAAAACAAAAATGTATGTTAAACTAAATCCAACAAAACTAATTTTATTAAAAATAGTCAGGGGTTTATTTTTAATCAATCTGACAGTAGCAATAAAAGAATTAATATTAAAAATTATCAAGCAGAGATAAATAAGACCATAGAAAGCGAATAAAAATATAAGATCCCACTCACTTCCTTCTATAACCCAGTTACTTTGTACCATACTAACATAAAAGAAATTTAATGCAAGTATAGAGAAAATCGACCCGATAGCAAAAAATAACAGAAATACTGCTATTTGGAGAATTAAAAGCAAATACAAAAAGAATTTTTTCATACAAAAATCATACCACAAAAACTAAAATGATTGTAGAACCATCCAAGAAATAAAAATACATGTTAAACTAAACCCGATAAAACTAATTTTATTAAAAATAGTCAGGGGTTTATTTTTAATCAATCTGACAGTAGCAATAATAGTGCCAATTATAGATATTATAATTCCCAAATAGAGTGGAGTTAAAATAAAAAAGTCTGAAATAAAAGTCCAATTAATTCCTGTATACTTAAAGAAAAGAAGAAATAAATATATCATAAATCCAAATGACAGAGTTAATGAAAGAATAAAAAACTGAAAAACTAAAAGCAAATATAAAGTGAACTTATTCATATAAAAATCATATCACAAACAGATTGTTGCGAAATAACCGAATGGTTAAATAAACGGGTTTTGATAGCAAAACCCGTTTTGATTTTTTTATCTCGAAATGTAATATTTTAATAATTGAGAACCAAGCTGGGACATCAAATTTGAGCCGGCTCCAAGCCAGTCTGAACCTGAAGATGAATAATTTCCTGTGTTAAATGAGGTTCCTGCATTACTGTTTGATTGTGACATATTTCCGTATGCCATAGCTGTAGAATTAATCCCGCTTACATAATCATCAAGGAAACTCATGTAATTGTACCTTCTTGAAAGCTCGTCGTTTACTAAGTCGTTTCTCATCAATACTAAATCCTGCCCCAGTGAACTTACAGCGTCTGCTCTGTTGGCTTCGATTGAGTTCAGGCTGTTCAGGAATGATGAATTATCAAGGTTGCCGAAACGCTTTGCTATATCGTTTTTGGTGTCTTCTATCATTGGTTTGTATATATCGTTAATCGCCTGTGCACCTTGCTGAGCATAGGCCTCAAGCTGACGGTTTATATTTTTTCTTGTATCTGAATCA
>DVIU01000181.1 GCA_018711035.1 Candidatus Scatousia excrementigallinarum | reverse complement strand
GGGGGGGGGGCAGCGTAGAAGTCTCTCAGAAGAAGGGTTTACATTAGCAGAGGTATTAATTACTTTAGGGATTATAGGTGTTGTTGCCTCCATGACGCTGCCGACTCTTGTTCAAAAGAACAATAACCGTGTTGTAGAGGCTCGTCTTATGAAGTTTTATTCGTCAATTAATCAGGCTGTAAAGCTGGCCGAGGCAGATTACGGGGATAAGACGTACTGGTTTGAAGACTTGAAAGGTGCTGAAATTGACAAAGACGGCAACCCTGTTGCCGGAAGTTCTGATGCCGAAAAGTGGTTTAATAAATATCTTGCACCTTATATGAAAATTATAAGGACTGAGACATTATCTGACGGCGGATTTATGGTTTATTTTCCTGACGGAAGTGCGCTTCAATCTCGTCCTCATACGACAAGAGATTGGCGCTTTTATACGGGAAATCCTGACCGATGCAGGGCATTGAAAGACGAAGGCAGTGCTAAATGCTATTTTGTTTTCTTTTTTCGTCCGCTGGATACAAATAGTGAATCTTGGAAATTTTATGTTAATAAGGGGTTCGAACCCGGTAAGTATGCCTGGAACGGAGAGCCTGATGATTTAAAGAAAGCCTGTTATACAGGAAAAAGTCTTGGCGACAGTTCGGTCGGCGGGAAGGCTTATTGTTCCGGCTTAATTCAGTTGAACGGCTGGAAAATCCCTGATGATTATCCGTATAAAGTCAGATATTAACACTTAATATTTTTAAACATAATGTTTGCAATTTTGCTATGTTAGTCGTAGGATGAAAAAAGCACGCATTATCAAGAGGTGATTTTTTGCGCGCAAATGAGTGTAAATAGTACAATATTGGGACATGTTATGGCTTTAAATTTTCAGGAATTAGTTTTTAATTTACAAAAATACTGGTCGGATTACGGCTGTATTATTCAGCAGCCGTATGACATTGAAAAAGGTGCTTCCACAATGAACCCTGCAACCTTTTTGCGTTCACTGGGGCCTGAACCTTGGAATACGGCTATGATTGAGCCTTGCAGAAGACCGACCGATGCAAGATATGGCGAAAATCCGAATAGACTCGGGCATTATTATCAGTTTCAGGTTATCTTAAAACCGTCGCCGGATAATGCTCAGGAACTTTATTTAAAAAGTTTGGAGGCTATGGGGATTGATTTAAAAGAACATGACGTAAGATTTGTTGAGGATAACTGGGAATCTCCGACTCTGGGTGCGGCCGGTGTCGGTTGGGAAGTTTGGCTGGACGGTATGGAAATAACCCAGTTTACATATTTTCAACAGGTCGGCGGTTTGGAAGTTAAACCTGTTGCGCTTGAATTGACTTACGGGCTTGAACGTATTGCAATGTATTTGCAAAATAAAGAATCCGTCTACGATATCATGTGGAATGATAAGCTTAAATACGGAGAAATTTTCTTACAAAATGAAATTGAACAATCAAAATATAATTTTGAAGTAAGTGATGCAAAAGCTTTGTTTACTATGTTTGACCTCTATCAGAAAGAAGTTGATAATTGTGTTGAGGCTAAGCTTGTGCTTCCGGCTTATGACTATGTATTGAAGTGTTCTCATACTTTCAACCTTTTAGACGCAAGAGGCGTAATCAGTAAGGATGAAAGAATAAACTTTATCAATCGTGTAAGAACCATGGCGTCAGCAGTTGCAAAACTGTATGTTGCCCAGAGAGAAGAATTAGGATTTCCTCTCTGTAAAGAAAACTAATAAGGATATTAAATGGCAGAAAAGTACAATCGCGCGACATTAACTCGCAATTTTTTGAAAACAATTACGCGTATTAAAAACCCTGATGAAATGCTCGAAGACGCTAAATCAGAAGGACTTGAAAAAACACTTGGCGTATGGGATTTAATTATACTCGGCGTCGGTGCAATTATCGGTTCGGGAATCTTTGCAGTAGTCGGTATTGCGGCGGCAGGCAGTGCAGACGGTTCTGCATTAGGTGCAGGGCCTGCTCTTGTTATTTCCATGATAGTTGCGGCAATTGCTTGTATATTTTCTGCGCTTTGCTATTCGGAATTTGCTACTATGATTCCCGTAGCCGGCGGTGCTTATACATATACCTTTGCTACTCTCGGCGAATTTGCCGCATGGATGGTTGGCTGGGTTTTAATGCTCGAATATGCAATCGGTTTTATTGCTGTTGCATGTGCCTGGTCAAACCACTTTATTCAAATGCTGAGCGGATTTGAAAAATTCCTGCCGGCATGTATTGCCCATCCTCCCGTATGGTTGGTAAATGATGTATTTACTGCCGGTAAAATTGCAGCAGAAAACCCTGATGTATTTATTCCGAAACTTTTTGGAGTTCCGGTTTGTATAAATCTTCCGGCTATATTAATAGTACTATTAATGACCTCTATTCTTGTTAAAGGTACGAAAGATTCTACGAAAATGGCAGGAGTTATGGTATTTATAAAACTTGCCGTAATTGCACTTTTTGTTATTGCCGGTGCATTTTTTGTAAAACCTGATAACTGGGTTCCTTTTGCTCCTAACGGCGTTGAAGGTATATTTGCCGGTGCGTTTTTAATTTTCTTTGCTTATATAGGTTTTGACGCTCTTGCTACAGCCGCTGAAGAATGTAAAAATCCTCAAAAAGATTTGCCGGTTGGTATAATTGGTTCCTTGGTTATCACAACAATTGTATATGTTCTTGTAGCCCTTGTTCTTACGGGCATGCAGGATACTGCAAGTTCTGTGCCTGCTGCATTTTTAAAGGCACCTATGGCGTATTGCATGTCTATAGCAAAACAAAATTGGGCTGCCGGCTTAATTTCTGTTGGTTCTCTTGCAGGATTGACATCTGTTCTGCTTGTTCTGGAAATGGCTGCTACAAGAATACTTTATGCAATGAGCCGTGACCATTTTATTTCGCAGAGATTTCAAAAATTACATCCGAAATTCCACACTCCGGCTCTGTTAACCTGGACTGTCGGTATACTTGCAGTAGTCGGGATATTGACATTAAATCTGGATGTAGCTGCCGAATTATGTAATTACGGAACATTTACTTCATTTATAATTGTTTGTGTTGCGGTATTGATTTTGAGAAAAACTGACCCGGACAGAAAAAGACCTTTCAAGGTTCCGTTCTCGCCGGTAGTGCCTTCACTGGGTATAATTACGTGCGGTGGTTTAATGATTTATAAATCAATGCAGCCTTCCAGTTCGGCCCTGTTATTTCCGGTTTGGCTTGGAGTAGGTGCTATGATTTATTTATTATACGGTTTTGTAAAAAATAGAATGAATGAAAACAAACTTCATAACGAAAGAGTTGAACAAAAAAGACAGGAATTATTAAAATAAATGGATATCAAATCAATTATAGCAAATTGCTTATCTAAAAGAAGCACTGACGAATTAATAGCAACCAGTAAAAAATCAGAATTAAAAAAGACATTAAATGTGTTTGACCTTATAGTAATAGGTATTGGTGCGGTTGTCGGCACCGGAATTTTTACTATCATCGGAACTGCAATTCAGGGCGGGCCGGAAGGCGCAGGTGCAGGCCCTGCAATAATAATATCTATGGTAATGGCCGCAATTGCGTGTGTATTTTCAGCACTTTGTTACAGTGAAATAGCTGCTATGATCCCTGTTGCAGGAAGTGCTTATACGTACACCTATGCAACTATGGGTGAGTTTATGGCATGGATGGTAGGCTGGATATTAATGCTTGAATACGCCATAGGAAATATTACTGTTGCCAGTGCCTGGACAGGTTATTTCGTTCAATTTTTAAAAGGATTTAAGCATATATTGCCTGCATTTATTGTGAATTGGCCTATGTGGCTGAGAAATGATTACAGATATATGCTTGCTTATTGTGATAAATTCGGATTAGATCCGCATACGCAAATGCCGTATATTTTTGATAAAATTCCTGTTGCTGTTAATTTGCCTGCAATCGCTATTGTTTTAGTCCTTACGCTTTTATTGATTAAAGGTGTAAAAGAATCGACAAGGGTTGCAAGTATTATGGTTGGCGTTAATATGTTTATGATATTATCATTTATTCTTGTCGGTGCATTTTATGTGAAGCCTGAAAATTGGACTCCGTTTGCACCTAACGGATTTGAGGGTGTATTTATGGGAGCGTTTTTGATATTCTTTGCTTATATAGGTTTTGACGCAATTTCAACAACGGCCGAAGAAACTGAAAATCCGCAGAGAGATTTGCCTATAGCAATTCTGGGAACATTGATAATATGTACAATTTTATATATATGTGTAGCTCTGGTTTTAACCGGTACTGTTCCGCTCGGAAATATTGATATTCAGGCTCCTATTGCACATGCTATGAGAGCAATAGGGATTAACTGGTTTGCCGGTTTGATTTCGATAGGTGCACTTTGTGCTTTAACTTCTGTTTTGCTGATTTACCAGCTCGGGACTACCAGAATTTTATATGCAATGAGCAGAGACAGATTTTTACCTAAATCATTAAGATTAATACATAAGAAATTTAGAACACCCCATGTTTTGACATGGATTTCCGGTATTGTTGTAATTATATGTGCGCTGTTTATGGATTTGAATATTTCTGCTGAATTGTGCAATTTTGGAACATTTACTTCATTTATTATAATTTGTATTGCGGTATTAATTTTGAGAAAGACTGATCCAGACAGAGAAAGACCTTTTAAGGTGCCGTTCTGTCCGTTATTTCCTATTTTAGGGATAATAACCTGCGGCGGATTAATGATTTATTCAATGAAATTTTTAAAAACTTCCTCATTTTATTTTCCACTGTGGCTTGTAATGGGTGTTTTAATCTATATTGCGTACGGTTATAAGCAAAAACGTCTTGAAGAACAAAAACGTCAAAAATATACTGTTAACAAATCAAAAATTGAGGTATAATATAAGCAGTTATGAAAGGAGTTAGAGTTATGCAAAAGCCAGAAGTAGCGCGGATTTCGGGGGGGGGGGCAGCGTAGAAACCTCTCAGGAAAAGGGTTTACATTAGCAGAAGTTTTAATTACGCTGGGAATATTAGGTGTGGTTGCATCAATGACATTGCCAGCCGTTATTGGAAAATATAATAAAATTCAAACGGTTACGAGATTAAAAAAGTCATATACTGTTTTGAATCAGGCCATTAAATTATCGGAGGTTAAAAATGGCAGTCTTGATTATTGGGATTATACTCTTTCTGTAACGGAGTTTTGGCAAAGGTATTTAGCGAACTATATATCAATTAATAATAAAACTGTATCCGAATCAGGAATAAAATATAGATACTTAAACGGAGAACTTTGCCGTGAGACTCTTTGTGTAAGAAATTCTTATACAGTATTCTTATCAGATGGAACATCACTTACTGTTTCAGCTTTTCAAGGACTCTCAAACGGTAGAGTTATTATGGTGGATATAAACGGTTTTAAAGAACCGAATATGCTGGGTAAAGATGTTTTTGTTTTTGCGATTATCCAAAAATATGGTTTATCACCATTCGGGTATAAAAATTTCGGGTATAGCGCGTCAAGTGAGGATGAGGATAATCCGGATAGTTACAATCAGGTTTTCGGAGAATATAACAGAGATGTTCTAACCGGTTCACAGAAATATGCATGTAATAAAAATAGCAGAGGATTTTGGTGTTCTGCTTTAATTTTGATGGACGGGTGGAATATAAAAAGTGATTACCCCTGGTAATCTATATGAAAGGAGTCAGGTAAATAATTATTAAATTATCCTGTCTTGTATTGAATTTTAGGCTTTATTAGATATTATTGTTGTATAAAATAATATTTTTATATGAAAGGTTATTTGAGAGGGGTACACAAACATGATAGACTTATGCTGCCGAAATGTTGATGCGAGTGTTATAGGACAGGAAAACGGATTAGAACTTGAAACGGAATTTGCTGCATATAAAGATATTATAGCAGGTATTATAGCAAGTTTAAATCAGCGTAAAGACAAACCGGGCCAATGGCTCCAATGGATGAACCTCGGTTATAATGAGGAAACAATATGGTATGTGAAAGAATATGCATCAATGGTTAAAGACAGGTTTGAAAATATTTTGGTTTTAGGGATAGGTGGCTCCGCACTTGGTGGTATTGCACTTACCGAAGCTCTATTAAAGCCGTATTGGAATATTCTTTCTGATGAGCAGCGGGAAGGTTTGCCAAGAATATTTTTTCTGGATAATATTGACCCTGACACAATGACCGGCTTGCTTAGTTTTCTTGACTTAAAAAAGACTCTCGTTAACGTGATTACAAAATCAGGGTCTACTGCTGAGACAATGTCACAGTTTATGATTGTTAAAGATCTTCTGGAAAAAGAGTTAGGAGATAATTACAGATATAATGTTGTTGCTACAACAGATAAAAGAACAGGTATATTAAGACAAATTGCGGAACAGGAGGGCTATAAAACCTTTGTTGTTCCTGATGACGTTGGCGGAAGATTTTCTGTGTTTTCGGCAGTCGGCTTATTACCACTGGCACTTGTTGGTATTGATATTGATTCTATTGTTAATGGTATTAAGGATATGGATTTAGCTTTAAAAAATACGGATATTAATGAAAATATCGCTGCCCAAAATGCATTGATTCATTTTTTAATGGATACAAAAAAAGGTAAAAATTTGTCAGTTATGATGCCTTATTCAAGTCGATTAAAATATGTATCGGACTGGTATGCGCAGCTCTGGGCAGAATCTCTGGGAAAAAATAAAGATATTGATGGTAATAATGTTAATATAGGGCCGACTCCAATAAAGGCTTTAGGTGTTACAGACCAGCATTCTCAAATCCAGCTTTATAATGAAGGCCCGAATAATAAAATTATAAACTTTATCAGAGTAAAAGAATTTGACAATACACTTGATATACCTAATATTTTTGAATATACAGGCTTAAATTATCTCGGCGGGAAAACAATGAATCAGCTCTTAAATGCTGAAGCAGATTCAACAAGAGTGGCACTGGCCGATTACGGCAGACCAACAGTGACAATTACACTACCTAAGGTTGACGGGTATAATGTTGCACAGCTTCTTTATATGTTTGAAGTGCAAACTGCAATCGCAGGTGAGTTATATAAGATTAATACATTTAATCAACCCGGGGTTGAACAGGCAAAGAATTATACTTATGCACTGATGGGGCGCGCCGGATATGAAGATTCTGCACAAACTCTGAAAGAAAAAATGGGTACAGTGTAATTTTATGAAAAAATTGTTTTTAATAATGATGATTTTGTTGGTGCCGGCAGTTTCAGTCGTTAAGGCCGAAAATGTACCTGTCTTAAAGGCCGGTGTTTCTCTTGAACGTAAGGTTCCAAACACATTGATGGGAACATGGCGTGTTGCAGCCGCATTGAAGTCTACTGACAGTCCGCAAAACTTTAAACAAACCAGTGTCGATATTTGGAACTTATCTAGAACAAATGACGTCATCAATTTAAGTAATCCGTTTACGGGTGCTAGTGCATCTATTAACGTGAGTTATGTAAAT
>DVIU01000180.1 GCA_018711035.1 Candidatus Scatousia excrementigallinarum | reverse complement strand
AAAACGGGCGGTTTTGAGCCAAAACCTGCTCAAAACCGCCCGAAATTACAACTTTTCAGTCTGCGCCGACTCTGTTTAAAATCAACATCTTCCTTCAACTTCCCAAATGTTAACATAACCAAGTCAAAGTAAAATGAACCTGATTTAAAGCGGGCAATATCGCAACATCTGCTGTGTTAAAGCCATTGGTAATACGTCTTTGTATTGCCTGCGGGCTTTGCCTTGCATCTGCCGCAATCTGCCCGCTTTAAATTGCTTTGCACCCCCAAAGAGCGTATTTTGCGATGAATTGGCGCGAAGAGGAGGCAGCAATACTCTCTGCGGTATTGCAACGACGATGAGCGTTAAAGCGCGCAAAAGCCGCCTTTGGGGGCTGGTTCTATTTGCTTTGACTTGGTTTAACACACCCGTCCCCCAGAATCCCTGGCGGACGAGTTTTGATTATGTAAACCCCTTTGATTCAATTTTGCACCATTAAAATCACATAGCTAATTTTTGCTCTTATAAAAATATAGGTATTGTCAGGCAATGCAATTTGTGATATAATGAACATAAATAAGAAATACGAGGTTTTACCATGCAGCTAAAACAAATAAACATTCTCAATTACAAGTCTATAACTTCACCCGTTTCAATAAAATTCAAGGAAGGCGAAGTTGTTACACTCATCGGTAAAAACGGCAGCGGTAAAACCAATATTTTAGAAGCACTAAAACGTATTTTTACTAATAGCCATTTTACGACTATTGACCGTACCGATCACGTAAAGGCATATTATTATTTTCAACTTACAGATGAAGATAGAGAAAAATATTTTCAAGCTATTGAACTCGATGAGACGGATGGTCTAATAAAAGTTGAATACAATGATAATGAACCAACGATAAGACTTGTTTCATCACCAGCTATTCAAATAAACGTAAGGAGATTTCGGGAACAAGCTGAAACAATTTTGAATGAATACAAAATTGCCGCAAATAAATATATTAGCAATCTTAAAAAAATAGAAGTTGATAACACATCCGAATTTATATTATATACGCAGGTTGACGTTCAGAATGATAAAGGAAGTCTGACATATTTAGATAGTTGGCATATTCAAGAAACTCAAAGACAGCTTAAGGAACAACTAAAGTCGATTCAAAACATTTTAAACACTTTTAAAGATGATTATTTTAAAATTGAAGACTATAACTTCTCTCACTTTTCAAGTAACCTTTATCACATAGAACTGCACACAATTGTTGAACAAGAACTTAAGATTAGCCCTATTATTGCCAAAAGTCTGGGGATTACTAAGAAGAAATTGGAATCAGCCAATATCAGACTTAATGAAAACATAAGAAATATAAACCGTGCCTTACACGATTCATATAATTCTATCCTGGCACAAATTAAAAAATTTGAACGATTAAAAGAAGAAATAAAGAAAGTATTTTATAAAGCAGATGACGATCGATATGCTACGCAAGAAAGGGAAGAAACATCACGCAATCTCTTTATGCAAGAATTAAACAATGCTGTTTTTTCAAATTGTTATTACATTGACAATGAGAACACTTTACTTTTTTCATCATCTCCAAATAAGCAATACCTAACACAACAAGCGAGCATTGAAAATTTTAAATCTCAAAATCCGTTAATAGAAGCCTTTCATAATTTTTTATTAACAAAAAAACTTTACAAAGATAATGAATCTCTTTTAAAATTCAATGAACTTGAACCAAGCCGAAGAAAAACACTTATCCTACATATAAATAAGGAATTTTTAGCTACACATATTCCAGAATTTGATAAAAATGAAATTAAAGAATTTGTGTTAAAAGAGGAAAATAATCAATTATCACTATACATTATTGAAAACAATAACACTGAAGTAAATGTAAATGAAACAAGCCTTGGAAGAAGATGGTATCTCACGTATCTCCTAGTAAAAAGCATCATAAAATCGGGAGATATACTTTTAATTGATGAGCCTGCCTCCTTTCTGCATCCGCAGGCCCAGCAGGAAATTAAAGCAGATCTTGCCGATTTAACAAAACAAGGCATCACCGTCATATACGCAACTCACAGCCCATACATGATTCCCGAAAACTGGGGCAATGTTTATAATGTGTATAATACTAACCACGGAACAAAGATTCACCAGTTTTCATCTGATGATGAGCTTGTTGCTGCAATTAAACAAGAATTAGGTGTAAAAAGAAGCGCGGATATACTGTTTAATCTTGACAAAACACTGCTGCTTGTAGAAGGACTTGCCGATGAGACCTGCATAAGAAAATTCGCTGAATTATTAAAATACGATTTAAGCAATTATAAAATTCATGTATGCGACGGCGACTCTATACTTCAAGTTGCCTATATTTGTCTTAAGCTTGGTATTCCAAAACTTTACATAATGCTTGATAATGATAATAAATATAAACCCGAACGCTACAAACAAACACATTCAACATATAGTGAATGTATGAGCGAATTGACTAAGCATGGCGACAAATGTATATTTATAGGAAACACTGAAAATGGCTGTCTTGAAGACCTTGTTAAAGATGAAAATAATAAATTTAAATATTTTAATACAAGACAGCAAACATGGAAAATATTAGCAAGCGCAATAAATAAAATAACTGATCAGAATGAAGTATGCAAAGAAACCTTATCAAATTTTGAACAGCTGTTCAATGAACTCAATATCCCTAAATTGACAAACAATTAAAATAGTGTTATAATTTAATCACATTCATAAATTACCCGCTTCATTTTCATATCGGAGGTAAATTTATGAATGAATTAATGAAATTGAATAAATGTAAAGTTGCCCGCAATGCTTACCGCTTGATAATTGAATCACAACATTCAATAGAATCGGTGGCTCTGTCACTAAGTATTTCTGAAAGAACGATTTACTA
>DVIU01000179.1 GCA_018711035.1 Candidatus Scatousia excrementigallinarum | reverse complement strand
GACCGTCCGCGCTGCCGTTGATGCCGCGCGTGTGCTAGATCTCGTGTCGTCCGAGCGCGGGCTGCTGTTCCCTGCAGATGTCTGCAATGCGAAACTCATGCACAGCGATCTCCTCCCCGCGGCGGACGCCGCCGCTCTCATCCGCCTCTCGTACGAAACGTTAGGCACAAAATGGGAGGATCTGTGCATGGAGTACGACATAGATTGGAGCGAAGCCAGCAAGGATCTCCTGTCGAGCACTCTTGCCTATGCGGCATTGCTCATCTCCGCACTGTCGGGACGGGAGCCGTTCTGAACCTGCGCCGCGGCCGCGCTTTCATCCCGGCAGGCAGACGCGTCGTTGTCCCGCCCGGCCGGGATAGCGTGCGCATGCCTGTATATCCTTACCCCTAGGGACAAGCGACAAATCATGATAACGCCGCGGACACCTCACCACCCTACACCATACGCAGTAAAGCCCGAAATTCATGCCGCCCCGCACCACTTACCGCCGCGCGATTGACATTCTCCCCTCTTACCGCTATAATTTCCGCATACGGAGGCGTATCGAAGCGGTCATAACGAGGCGGTCTTGAAAACCGTTTGGGTGCAAGCCCACGGGGGTTCGAATCCCTCCGCCTCCGCCATTAGGGAATAATACGAACCTTGACAACGGGTTCGTATTATTTTTTGTCGCCAGTTACTTCGGTATCATCGTTAAACGAAAATAATTTGAATTTGCGCCTTTAATTAATCCGCATTTGAAAGCAGATTTTAATGCGTTTGACGCATATTCGGAGCGGATATATAATTGTAAAAAACATAGGAACATATGATAATGAAAAACACAAGCACTTTGCGCAAATCACTGTATGAAGAATATGTAACTTGGAATCAGAAAATATTTAGTAGTCCCACTCTAACAGGAAATGATATTTCTTTGCCTTATTATATCTACTTACCGGATAACTGGGTCGATTGTAAAAAGCGTATTCTTATAGTCGGCGAAGAAGGTTTTGGAAAAAAAGGTTCTGAAAAAGGTAGAGAAGTCGTTGCCGGAAATATAATTGAAGAAATGCAGACATTCAATAAAAAATGCATGTTTGAATGGAAAATGAATAATCGACCATTTTGGAGAAGGTTCAATAAACTAAGAGAAAATTTGTCGGATGCAAGTTTTTGTTGGACAAATATTGACAAGGTTCACCGATTAATCGATCCTACTAAAAATGCAAAGCGTTGTAAATTATTAACCAACCAAAGGGAGGAACTACACAAATATCCCATACTTCAATCCGAAATCAATGTAATTAAGCCTACTCATGTTGTTTTTTTCGGTTGGTATGGATATTCTTTAAGTTGCGAACTCCCTGAAATTTATTCAGAACTATATAAAGACGGAAGGGAAAAGTGGATCCAAGACGAGTACTGTACAACAATAACTGCGGATAATAGCATAAAATATGTTTTTACCTATCATCCTAATTGGTGCGTTAGAAACAGGCATGAGGAAAGAGTTATATATAAAATACTGAATTCTTGCAACTAATTACGGCACATAAATAGAAATGCGATAAAATTTCGCGGTGTATTAAATAAAACGATTTTACTTGATCGCTTTTATCGCAACTCAAAGTTCATACAAAGGCGACAACTCGCCGCCAGAAAAACCCCACTCTCAAGAGTGGGGTTTTCCATAGCATGGGCGGAGGCATTCGCAACCCGATGCTGACGCCCTTCGCCCTCCTGCGTGCACTCCGCACGCAGACCGGATGACGGCTCCGCCGTAAGGCGTGCGGCGGCACCGCCGCACGGAGGACTGTTGCGGACAGCAAAAAGCCGAGGTGACAAACCTCGGCTTTTTTGGGTTTAGTGGATAAAAATATTACCTTTATCCGTTTTGGTTATTAATAATCTATTTCAATATTTTATTCGTAAAAAAGTAAAACATCTATTGCTGTCCAACTACAGAAATTAAAATTGCAATAGTGTTTCAATTAAGGAACTATTGATAAATTTTTTTTAATTTGATACTCATGTAAGCTATTATATAATTTGGTGAGTTTAAATTCAGATGGGCCAAAGGATGTTCGAAATGCCTGCTCAATAGAAGTTATGCTTACACTTTTATAGTGTTTTTTGCAAATCTCGCAAAACAAATTTATATAATCATGACCATTGGTTATTTGAAGATAATCTTGAATGCTTGTACATTTAGAATATTTTGCGCATAAATTTTTGCGTTTTATATCTATTATGTTGCTTGGATTTTGCAAATTAATTTCATCAACGATGGCCTTTTCCATAACCGATATATTTATATTATGTAACCTACCGGGTTTTATCCCATCAAAATGTATCTTCCATTTTTTTAATTCATTCAACTGACGCAATCTACTTAACAACTCAAGTCTTTCTAAACAATATTCTTTTATTGTATCTTTATCAAAAGTACTTCCTTTATAAAAATTACAGAACAATCTTTCGCTACAACTATCAATCGAAAGAATCATCATTTCCACACAACTGTAATCACAAAAAAAGCAATTGCTACTTATTGGTTTTTTTGAATAATCTTTATCTCTAATTCCGATTACCCTTTTATTACGCATAAAATATTTTTTAACAATATTATCTACTCCAATTTTACTTGAATATGACTGAAACAAAATAACTTTATTTGATAAAAGAGCGCGAAATAATGCTTGGTCGCTTTCCCCTTCAACTACTACACAAACATTATTCTTATCATGTCCTAACATCAGTCTAATTTCAGAAATAGTATCTGTTTCATTTAATTTTTCTTTGATTGAATTAACCATTGTACTGTCCGCCCAAATCAATCTGCAAGTCCCAATTGTTGGATATTATTTGAGGTGAGTGAGTTGCAATTATAACTTGAATATTTTTATTCAACTGAATAACACGACGCAAGTCATCCATCAACTCTTTTTGCCAAGCGATATGAAGAGAAATTTCAGGTTCATCTATCATCAATAAATTAACATCCGATTCAAAGATAAGCTTGAAAAACAACACTAAAATTTCTTGTTCTCCAGAAGACAAATCATTAAGTGATAACAATGACCCTTCATCGCTAACCACTTGAATCCCATCTGTCCTTGATAGTTTCATCTCCTTAAATTTTAGCTTATGATTTACTATTTCTTCATATAAATCAAGTTTATTTATAATATTTTCAAAGACATCATATTTCTCATTAGCATCTTTCAAATATATTGAAAGCTCAACCATATATTTCTCAAGTTTCTCCGTATCTCGCTGAACTATTTCTGAAACATTTTTAATTTCTGCCAAGGCATATTTCTGAAGCTTCTGTTGTTTTATACGTAGCTCTTCGATACTATCCATTATATCTTGAATGTTATGCGTCGAGGAAATATCGGCATCTAACAATCTTCCTATATAAGTACTATCAAGTTCGCTCGATAAGGAAGAATGTTTTTTCATTATTTCCGCAAGATCAGCTTTAAGTTTTTCTGAATTCTCATTAATCACAGTAACATATTTTTCTTTAGGTTCGCTATAAGCTCTTTCTTCTTCTGGAACTCTTCTCCTCTCTATTAAGCGTTGCTCTTGAATAAACTGTATTTTACCAATACTTTGTTTAACCTTCTTAACTAAACTAAAAGCTTTTTTTAATTCCTCCAACGATTGATGGGATTTTTTTGTTGCGCTAAAGTCTAAAGAAAGAAATAATAACTCAAAAAATCTATCTTCTTGGAAATCTTCCTTTAATCTATCAATAAAAATGTCTTTTCCATTCATTTTGATTATTTGATTTGTCCTCAAATCCATATATTCATCATAGCCCACTCTCCTTATAAAGGGAGGTACTCCCCTTCTATGGATTATCTTATCATCAGGATAAGGAAATGCATAATCATTAATTTTAAAACTTTTCTCATTCTTTGTAATCGCGACATTACAGTCATCACACGTTATTTCAAACTTTTTAAAAGTATAGGTAAGTAGTTTTTGCAAATTATCATCACAAAAACTATTTATCATTTTTAAAATCGTAGATTTACCATAACCATTAGGGCCAGTAATTATCATTATGTTTGCAGGCATAAATTTCAGTTCAGAATTAAATCTACCAAATAGTTTATTAATTTTAACTGAACTAATCATAAATATCTCCTTATCAACTTTATTATATTTATTTAAGTATTGCCAAAATAGTTTTCCTTAAATCAATGTAAGATTTTATAAAATCAGCAATACATTGACTTCAAATCAAAATATTCTTCAATGAATGCTCCCTTTTAAGTAATCTATTTGATATTATTATATCATGACTTGATTAAAATTTCAAGTAGCATAGATAATATGCAAGATATAAAGAAAGACGTTTTTAAAATGTACATATATCTAAGACAATAAGATCTACGTTATTATGAATCCACACAATAAAAGTATTTGTCTAAAAATGAAGAAACAATGCTATCTGTCAGAAATTGCTTTTAAAAAGTTTACCCAATGAAATGGAAATCAATTTCCAAACTTAAAAATTTCGTTACTGATTATATTAATTTATATGATACAAAATGGATGACTTATAAAAAAATAAAAGGGAGAAAACAACTTTAAAAAACTTACTCTCAAAATTAGATAAGCGATATATAATGGGGACATAAAGCGATAAGGAGAAAAGTTATGGCTAAATACACAAAAGAAGTAAAAAGCAATGTTCTTAAACAATATCAAGAGGGAACGCCTATACAGTTAATCATTCAAAATACAAATATTCCACGCAGTACGATCTATCATTGGATAAAGAATCCCCCATTATCTAAAAAAGAGGAAACGGCAAAAACAATTCGTATTCTCGAAGATAAGGTTAAACGATTGGAAGGAATTATTGAAATCTTAAAAAAGGTAAATTGCACTGTCTCAGCACCGCTGCATGAACGACTGCATGAACTCGAAGCTCTTCAAGGGCAATACAATGTACATATGCTATGCGAAGCTTTGGACGTTTCCCG
>DVIU01000178.1 GCA_018711035.1 Candidatus Scatousia excrementigallinarum | reverse complement strand
CATATTCTTTACCGTCCAGTAATGTTATTGTGTCATACGGCCAGCAGTCTCTTAATTTGCTCGACGGGCATACTTTCATTATTTTTAAATGCTTCTGCAGCTCTGCCACAAACGACGCTGTACTGTCATATGGCCCGATTAATCCTAAACTTGCCATTTTTTCTGTTGCCTTTGTAAATTTATACTTGACTGTTCGTATCTGCTCTGCTCTTACTTTCTTATTTACCGCCTGATTTAATACCGGTAACGTCATTGCCGCTACTATTCCGATTACGCCTAACGTTATAAGAACCTCTGCTAACGTAAAGCCTTTTCCTGTAAGGGTTCTACGCTGCCCCCCCCCCGAAACCTGCGCTATGTCTATCTTTTGCATTTCTTCCTCCTTTTTATTCAGTATATACGATTTTTTAAGATTTTTCAAGATTAAAGACTTTTTCAGCATTTTCAGATGTTGCTTGTGCAATTTCATTAAAAGACACCCCGCGAATTTTAGCAATTTCTTCTGCTACAAACCGTACATAAGCAGGCCGGTTTTCTTTTCCTCTAAAAGGTACCGGCGTCAAATACGGCGCATCTGTTTCAAGTAAGAGTTTATCCAAAGGAATATCTTCGGCTACTTCTTTCATTTTTACCGCATTTTTAAATGTTACAACTCCGCCAAGTGCCAGATACCAGCCTTCTTTTATACATTCACGTGCAAATTCTACACTGCCCGAAAAACAGTGCATTACAACAGGTGAGCCCTCATTATATTTTTTTAAAATATCAAAAGAATCTTTATGAGCTTCCCTGTCATGAACACAAACAGGCAGCCCGAGTTCGTTTGCAAGTTTAATCTGCTTTATAAATACTTCTTTCTGCACATCATTGAAACTTTTATCCCAGTAATAATCCAATCCTATTTCACCTATACCAACAATTTTAGGAGAGGAGGCATACTTTTTTATTTTTTCAATCAAACTATCATCCCAATCTCTTGCCTCGGATGGATGTACGCCGAGCAACCCGTATAAGTTATCGTATTTGTTAACTAGCTCGTAAATCTTATCAACATCTTTCGGGTAAGCACAAGGAACTATTATCTTTCTGACGCCATTAGCATATGCATTTTCCAGCACGTCTTCCGTGCTTAAGCCTGCAATCATATCAACATGCGAATGGGTATCAATTAAATATGTTTCATTCATATAATAATTATACCACGCACGAAATTTGTGGTATAATCACCTTGTATGGAAGACAGAGAGTTAAAAATATCAATAGCACATCTTTATCCCGAACTTTTAAACCTTTACGGAGATATCGGAAATATAATTGCACTGAAAAAACGCTGCGAATGGCGCGGAATAAAGGTAGAATTTGAGGAAATTCACTCAGGCGACAATATAAAAGACCATGATATATATTTTATAGGCGGAGGACAGGACAAACAACAGGAAGAAGTTGCGGATGAACTGTTTACGCATAAATGGTTTTTATTGAAAGAACGTGACCGTGGTGCAGTTTTTCTGGGCATTTGCGGCGGTTACCAGCTTTTCGGACATTATTATCAGCCTCATGATAAAGAAAAATTAAAAGGTATAAGTCTTTTAGACGCCTATACTGTAGCGGGAGACAAACGTTTTATAGGAAATGTTACGGCAAAAACCGATTTTTTAACACCTGATACCCTTGTAGGTTTTGAAAATCACAGCGGCTTAACATACCTTCAGGGAGATACAATACCGCTTGCCAGAGTAACAACCGGCAGTGGCAACAATGGGAAAGACGGAACAGAAGGAGCCCGATATAAAAATGTTTTCGGGACATATCTTCATGGTTCTTTTCTGCCCAAAAATCCACACTTTACGGATTATTTAATTGAACTTGCTCTGGAAAAACGTTACGGGGAAAAAATTCCGCTGAAACTTCTTGATGATAAGCTTGAGATGACAACTCACAACTCTCTCATAAACAAAGCTTATTAAATTGACTTAAATAAATAATTTCAGGTATAATCAAAGAATGGGCACCTTAAGTAAATATTTGCGGCAATCCGCTACATACAAGATTTTTAAGGGTATATCAGCAGAGCTTATTGATTTTCTTGATACACTCGGTGAGATTTCAAAAAACGGTATAAAGACCCTCATGTATCTTTTAAAAGGCCAAATTGACCGTAAAGAACTGATAGAACAATGTAACCGTTTCGGAGTAACATCATTACCGATAACACTATCAATCGTAGGCATGACATCAATAATTGTAGCCTCTCAGGTAGCATCAGAAATGGTAAAGCAGGGCGGAGGACATTTTGTCGGTTTAATGATGACTATGCTTATCGTTCGTGAAGTTGGTGCCATTATGTCAGGATTTGCCATAATATCAATGATTGGGTCTTCTCTTGCCTCAGAACTTGCAACAATGAGAGTTACTGAACAGATTGACGCTTTGAAGGTTTTGAAAGTAGATCCTATCAGGTATTTATTTGTTCCGCGGGTTTTATCCGGATTGTTGATGATGCCTGTTGTTGTTATTATTGCCTCTATTGCGGGAGTACTTGCCGGAGCTGTTACAACAACACTTACTACAGATTTAGGCTACCGTGCTTATTTTGATTCGGCATGGCTAGGACTTTATATGAAAGATTTGGGCGTATGCCTTTTAAAAGCCGTGTTTTTCGGAGGCACAATCGCCCTTATAAGCTGCGCATGCGGCTACACTGCCTCTGGCGGAGCAAAAGGCGTCGGGCTTGCAACAACAAAAGCTGTTGTATGGTCTTTCGTTGCTATAGTTATATGGGATATGATTTTTGCAATAGCATTTTTCTTTTAAACCGTTAACCGGCGGCTTTGCCGCAGAAAAGGACAAAATTTATGAGTATTGAAGTTAAAAATCTTGTTAAAATATTTGATGAAAAAAGAGTAATTGACGATGTTTCATTTAAAGTTGAAGACGGAGAAACTCTTGCTATTGTCGGGTTTAGCGGTTCCGGCAAAAGTACTATTTTAAAACTAATCTGCGGACTTATAGAAAAAGACAGCGGCGAAATTATAACATCAGAGGGCGATATTGCAATGGTATTCCAGTATTCTGCACTTTTTGACTCTCTTAATGTTGCAGACAACATTTCATTTGCACTTAGAGAAAGACGCGAACTCAGAAATAAGTATTCCGAACAGGAGTTAAAAGACATAGTTGCACAAAAGCTTGAACTTGTAGGCTTAAAAGGTATTGAAAAAAAATTCCCGTCTGAACTTTCCGGCGGTATGCAAAAGCGTGTAAGTTTCGCGCGCGCAATTGTTACAGAACCGAAAACAATTCTCTATGATGAACCGACAGCAGGGCTAGACCCGATTTCATCCACATTGATTGAGGATTATATTGTAAGGCTTAAAGAAGAAACCAACGCTGCTTCTATCGTAGTAACTCACCAGATGTCCACAATTACCAGAACCGCCAACAAGCTTATTATGCTTTACGATGGTAAAATTGTATTTGCAGGAACACCGCAAGAAATGCTCCGTCAGGATAATGAATACACAAAACAGTTTGTAACAGCCTCCCTTGAAGGGCCTATGAAAATGATTGCCTAATTATTTTATTTGAGATACAATTAAAATCAGACACGCAAAATTTATGTTTGCCCGTATTTTGCCGGTAAACAACAGAAATGAGGGATATGATTATGAAAACTATGGCGAACCTTGAGAAGAAACTTTTTAACGAAGATGTAATGACTTTGGATACATATATTATGTTTAAACTCAAAGAAATTACAGAAAGATTAAAACCTGAATTAACTGCCAGAAACCGCGCTCCAATATCACTTTCAATGGGTGCACCTACCGCAAATCCGCCGGAAGAACTACTCGACAGATTAAAAGAAATACTTACGGAAGAAGGCATTCATTTATATTCTATCCCTAAGGGCGAAGCTTTTTTCAGAAAAGCTATTGCGCAAAGAATGAAAACCCGTTTCGGAGTTGACATGGATCCTGATAAGGAAATATTTTCACTTATGGGCTCAAAAGAAGGTATTGCAAACCTTGTGCGCTTTCTAATTACACCGAAAAAAGAAATTAAAGAAAAAGATGTTATACTTGTCCCTGACCCGGGTTATGCTTCATATTTACAATTTATTAAATGTTCAGGAGGATATGCATATCCGATTCCATTAACTGTTGAAAATGACTACAAGCCTGATATGGAAGAAGTTTGGAATAACTTAATTAAAGACGGCTTCAACCCTGAAAATGTCAAAGCTATGATTATTAACTTCCCGAACAACCCGCTCGGAGCAAGCACTACTAAAGAATATGTTAAATCAGTGATTGATTTTTGTAAAAAACACGAAATTCTTTTGATTTCAGATGCTGCATATTGTGATTTGTACTTTGACGAAAAAGAAAAACCTTTCAGTGTATTTGAACTTGAAGGCGCAAAAGATATTGCCGTTGAATTTTTCAGTTTTTCAAAACCTTACGCAATCACAGGGTGGCGCTTAGGCTGGGTTTGCGGAAACAGTACGATTATTCAGCGCTTCGGAAAAGGCAAATCTACAATCGACAACGGTATTTTTAAAGCTTTACAGAAGGCTTGCGCAGAAATATTAAACTCAAAAGCAGGTGATGATTATATTGCACAGAGCAATTTAAACTATGCTAAAAAACAGGCAATTATGGTAAAAGGTTTTAAAGAACTCGGCTGGCCGATTGATGAAAAAACCGTCCCGCACACAACATTCTATTTATGGCTGCCGATTCCGCCAAGATATAAATCTGCTTTTGATTTTTGTCAGGATGTTCTTGAAAAATCAGGCGTAGTTCTTGTTCCGGGCAACGCTTTCGGCGCACATGGCGAAGGATATTTCAGGTTATCATTTGTTTGTTCTGACGAACAGTTACAGGAAGTAATCGACCGATTTAAGGCTGACGGTTTTAAATTTAACTAAACTAAAAAAACTCCCGTTCATATAGCCAACGGGAGTTTTTTATTTATAAAATTTATAAGTGCAAATTTACTAGCAGCTCAAAGCCATTAAAGCTTTCACTGAGCGTGCGTTATCTCTGACTTCTTCATCCGAATGCATTTCAACAGTATCTTCAAGAATCTTAATTGCTTCTGATTTATCTTCAAGAGCAAGAAGCTCATTGATAGTACTCATAGCAACAAGAGTGCTCAAATCATTGATTCCTTTACCTTTGTTAGTAATAACAACTTCTAAAGAATCATGAACATTTTTCTTAACAAGTGCACGTGAAGTCATTTCTCTAACTTCGTCAATTGCTGAATTTGTACCAACTTCATTCAAAACATTGATTGAATCAGGATCTTGATGACGCGACAGTGCTTCGATAATATTTCTAACTTTTCTTCTATCCATTTTGTTCCCCCTATGCTACCAATCCAATGGATTGTTCAAACATTTCTTTTAAACCATTTTCTCCGCGAGTTGGAAGTGACATGTAAGATTGAACCATATGTTCATCCTGCATAGCATTCCATCTTGTCTTACACGCCTCAAAAATATCAGTATTCAAAGCAGAATCAAATTTAGATTTAATTTTTTCACTTGCTTTAGGAATAAAATCTAGTGAAACTTCAGTATTTTTAAGGGTATTCCAAGCATCTAAGCCCCAATTTTTCATTTTATTGCAGAATGCACCGATTGATTCAAAAGCTGCACTAATTTTAGAACCGGCACTTGCAAGCGAACCGACAAGAGCACTAGCTTTTAACTTACCGGTAAAACTAGGGTTGCTTGATTTTTCTTTTTCCGGCGCAAAAACATCTGCTGTTAAAACATTACCTTTGAATGATGTTACGGCGAACGGATTTGAACTTCTAGCCACTGTTTGTTCGTGTTTTGTACTGTTAAAAATACGTTCACGAATTCCTGAGATTGATAAATTTGCCATTATATAATCCTTTCCTACCTAAATTCTTCACACATATAGGATATCATATCCGTTTTATACGCCATCAACCTTTTGGAGTATTATTTATGAAAAATACTATACTTTTGTTGCAGATTTCAATCCCGATTAAAAAGAAAACTCAAATTAATTAATCTTTTGTGGTAAAATCTGAATATGGGATGTGTAAAAGAAATTAGTGAGTTGATTGATGTTATAGCTAAGCTTCGTGCGCCTGACGGCTGTCAGTGGGACAGAGAACAGACCCACAAAAGCCTTAGACCGAACATGCTCGAAGAAGCCTATGAAGCTGTCGATGCAATGGATTCCGGTGATATGAAGCACTTAAAAGAAGAACTCGGAGATGTTCTATTACAGGTTGTTCTCCATGCCCAGATTGCATCGGAGGAAGGAGCTTTTAATATTGAAGATGTGGCGAAAGGGCTTAAAGATAAGCTTATTCACCGTCATCCGCATGTTTTTGGAGATGTTAAGGTAAAATCAACCAAAGAAATTCTTGACAACTGGGATAAACTAAAAGCTGAAGAAAAACAACACAGAAAATCCGTAATGGACGGGATATCGAAATCACAATCAGCATTAATGAGTGCCCAAAAAATCAGTAAAAAAGCCGTTAAAACAGGTTTTGAATGGCCAAATGAGAATTCTTTATATGAATGCATTTTTTCCGAATTTGATGAATTCAAAGAAGCTGTAAAAGAACAAAACAAAGAACATATGGAAGAAGAATTCGGCGATATTCTATTTGCAACGGTTAATCTTGCAAGATGGAACAAAATTGATGCAGAACAGGCTCTTTTAAAGGCGAATAAGAAATTTATGGCCAGATTCAGAAAAATGGAAGAATTAGCAACTAAGCCGCTGTCTGAATATTCTTTTGAAGAATACGATGCATTGTGGAAATCTGCAAAAAAGCAAGTTGGTTAATATATTTAGGGATATGTAAACAAATATTAACAATCTTATTCTTAAAAAAGCAATTTTTTTAGAAAAAAATCCTTTATTAAAATATAAGGAAATGAGGATAAGCTCGATGAAAGAACAAGAATTAAATACAATGATGTCAGTAGTAGCTGACCCTATCAAAAACGTATATAAAATTAATTCACGTAAAGATTTAGAAGAAATCCAGAGAATCATTCGTATTTTTAATATTGCAGAAGAACAGCATAATAAACACACAATGCTTTCGATTAAAAATCTTGCAACATTCAGACTTGTTCTAAGCAATAACTAAGTTTTGGCAAATATGTTTGCCGCAATAAGGTCTCGTTGGAAAAAATAAGGAAAAAGGAAATATGGAATAAATAAAAGCCCGCTTATATAGCAGGGCTTTTTTATTACCATGGATAATCTTTTTTAAATTCCCAGTTATCAAACTTTTGCAACAGTACTGCACAACGGGATTTAGAAGTCTTGCATAAGTCCAAGGCTTCATCCCTGGTTGCATAAGAATCAGAGGAACTTTCTATCTCCGAACTTATCATGGACTTATTGAGTTTATAACAAAAGAAAAATATAAACTTGTCTTTTCCATACGCATTTGGCTTTTTATCACCATTTGAATCAAAATAAATATCAAAACAGCTACCCATTTTTAACTGCATAGAAGACCCGTCAGCGAAATAAACTTGAGGAAACTTACCAGCGACAGGCTTTCCATCAGGCCCTTCCCCGGGGGATTGGCCTTCAGTGAGTTTTAAAACCTTTAAATGAGGCAGCAGATATAAATTAAAAATATCTACAGCCTCTTTATTGTAAGTTTCATAATCATAATTGCCATTTTCATCAAGAATATACTCCGATTTTGCCCAGTATTTTGAATCCCCATGTATACTTTGTGCTGCTAAAATTGCCTGATTCATTCCTGAATAAAACTTTTTTAACCGTGCTGTGGTTTCTAATTTCTGTTGTTTTTGCATAAGCGAAGGCAAGGTCATTGCAGCCACAATACCTATTATACCTAAAGTTATAAGAAGTTCCGCCAATGTAAATGCGGAAAGCCGTTTCAAGGAGCTAAGACCGGACGCCCCCCCCCCCGAAAACGCAGCTATAGCTTAATTTTAGCATATCAATGCTCCTTTCATATATTTAATTATAGCAGATTTAAAATCTTTTTTCAAGTTAAATAAGAGCCACTATTTCAGGAATAAAAATTAAACCTCCGATTATCACAGCGATAATCGTAACAAACATCACCGCACCTGCCGATATATCTTTTGCCATTCCTACCATTTTTGAATATCTGTTATGAAAAATTGCATCAAGGGAAAATTCTATAGCTGAATTCAACATTTCAGCCGCAACAACAAGCCCTATAGCAAGCAATAATACACTTATCTTTAATGCACTGAATTCCAAAACAAAGCCCAGCACCAGTACAAACACAGCTGCAATAAAATGAATTCTGATGTTTCTTTCGCTTTTTAAAACAATTCTCATTCCCTTACGAGCATTCTTAAATGTGTTACCAAAACCCTGCGATTTAAACTTAGTCATACTTCCCCCAAACTTTCAAGAGCTTTATTTTGTTGTGCTATAACAAAATTATAATCCTCCATTGTCTGGTGGTCAAATCCTAATAAATGCATTATACCGTGACTTATGAGAAAAGAAAGCTCAAACTCAGGAGTAACGTTTTTTTTCACAGCTTCTTCTCTTACTTTATCCAGTGCAATTATAACTTCTCCGAGATTAATCTCGCCATCAAAAATGAATTTTTCGTCAGAGTCTGCAAAGATTGCAAATGTTATAATATCAGCAGGATAATCCTTATCTCTGTATTCTCGATTTATTTCGTGAGTTTTTGCACTGTCACAGTATAAAAAATCAAAAGAAATTGTATTAAACACCTGTCCTTGTAAACAGCAATTTTCATTTATTTCAGGCTGTTC
>DVIU01000177.1 GCA_018711035.1 Candidatus Scatousia excrementigallinarum | reverse complement strand
GTTCGGACGGATATATCAGCGGGCGCTCCTTAATGCTCGCGTTTGAATTTATATCGTCCGCTTTGACCGTGTTGTAGCCGACGTTTCGGGTTATGACCGAAAAGTTCCCGCAACGCTTGGAAAATTCCTCTACCGTCTTGTAGTCGCTCGTACCGATGAACATCTGAATGTTCCTATTCGCTCCGTAGGGATAGAAAAACGACGCAATCATTTTTGACTGCGCCGTTCTGCGTTTTTCTTATTATATTCAGTTAAAAACAGTTATCTCATTGAAAATTCAATCGTCATCATTAGGCAAGTGCCATCCGTGTTCACGATGAATGCTCGGTGCTTGCGGTTCTTCGTTTCCCCAAGCCCTTTTACTCATTTCTCTGTCAAATCTGCCCAACGTTGTATGACATTCTTCTCGATAATTATCATCAAAATTCGGATTGCAAAAATCCTGACGAACCTTTTCTCGTTCAGCACTTAATTCCTCATCAGTCGCATTGCTAATCCACTTATCTTTATACTTCATTTATTTCCTCCATAGAACTTTACTTGGATTCGTTATCGGATTTGTGCTTTAAGGCTTCATATCCATCTCGGATGAAATCAACTTTTGTCATTCTGTTTTCTTTCAGGAAAGCGTTTATTTCATCGAAAAGTTCTCTCGGTATCATCGTTTGAAAATTGCCGCTTTGCTCTCGGCGCTTATCTTTATTCTTTTCTTCGTACTTGCGATTAGCGCGTCTTTGCGGCGTATCCTCTTTCCTCGTTACCATATAACAACCTTCGTAGTCAATTAGGTTTCTCCACTATCACACTACATTAGGAAAAAATCTAAATAAATTACCGTTACCTATGAGATTTATCCTATATATATTTAGCATGCCATCTTTGTTCTTTTTTACTCTGCGCCCATCAATCTTTATAATAGTGCCATCATAATATGATATACATAGCCATCTATATGGAACGGACTTGTCTGGTATTCCATATTTAGGTTGATACTTCATTTTTGATAAATCATCCCTTAACTCCTGCTGTTCCTGTTCTGTCAATAATACCTGTTTTGCTTCATCAAGATCGTCATATTCATAATAAATACTGACGATACTCTCCGTAGGAACAATCCTTGTTAAAGAACGAGGTATGAAAAAATAGCACATAAGCACACTAACCAACAAAAGAATGGCGAGAATAATAAACAATATTATGGTCTTTTTTCTTTGCCTAAGCTTAAATCCCATTTCAGCAAATATCCTCATAGTCAATTAGAGTTCCATCGTTCAAATTGGTACATACTGTATCAAGATAAACTCTGCCACTCGAATCACCTAGAGTGTTGTATTCTATAAGCACTGGAACAATTTCTGTGCCGAATGAAACATATACCCTATGAGATTCATATTTAATTAATTCATCCGAATCGACATTATCCAACTGAGTGCATTTATTATTCGAAATGGTTGAACTCATAACATCAGACAATATAGGTTCATCATAAATATAGGTACCCGAATGAGTGACAGACACGATTTCTTGATTAGAATCGAAATCCACTTCATAAAAATCATTAGTCAAACAATCATTAATGGTTTTGTAATATCTAATTTGATCATTCGAATCAAAAACTTGTGTCCAATTTCCAGTTTGAATTCTTTGCAAGAATTCGTCCTTAAGCTCAACATCCAATAAAACCTGCGCATTACGGGTCGCTTTTGCCGTATTGATTACCGTATTCCCATTACCAACTAATGTATATTTCCTAACGGAATCCCAAGGCCAAAAAACTTTTGACTTTCCCTTTTTAGCCGCTTCCGCAACCGTTTTGCCCTCTGATAAAGCCTTAAAAAATGCATCGGTAAATTTTTTTGATGAAGATACTCCCGTCGCGTCCACCCAACCAATTGCAGCCTTCGCGCCTTTCTCCACCGACTTATGAACCATTGAAGAATTATAGGCATTATTTTGATTTGCCGAATAGCAAGCAGCCCATACAGCAATTTTTGTGTTGGACATATCTAAAATTTGGTTGATCCTAAAACCGCCTGACGGAAAAGAAACACCGAATCCGTATGTTTTATTACCACTCCCATCATCACTATAATAACCATGTCCTGAAAAAAAGAGGACTTCACTATTGTAAGTAGGAATACTTCGTTCGTCGTTATTTGACATCGTTGAGCCACTTGTAGTTGACGAGTTGTATTTTTTTATGTTATACATAGACTGTAATACTGAAGCTGGCTTTTCTAGATCAGGAGCAGTATTTATATCGCCTGAATCTTTGGTTTTTGACTTTCCAGAAGGATATTGGAATCCAAACATAGCAGCTTGCTGTTTTCTAATTTGCAATGTTGTGTTTCCAGTTATCGATGCAGAATATCCTCGAAGTTTAATGGTGATATTCTTATTTTCACCTCTAAATCCAATACAAGCATTTAGCCCAGAACCAGAATCGTCATCCGTTAAAGTTCCACTACTAAGTCCTTCAACTGTAAGATATGTATCTTTTGAGCCGGTTGTTTCAACAACATAAAACAAGGTATCCGGCAAAGTGATTGAATATGACTTCTCTGTTGTTCCCGAAAGACTGACAAAAACTTTCGCATTGAGAGATATGCTTTCTGTCGTTGCAGCATACGCCGTAGAATAGGGAACAACCGATATACAAATTGCTACCATTACAAATAATGCTAAAAACATTAGAATAAAAGATTGATTTTTCTTTTTGCTCGTTTCCATAATATTTTCCCCTTGAAATTACTTTTAATAAAATACTTGTAAATTTGCTAACATACGAACCGACTATAAAATTATTCTTAATAAATACATCGGATTCACCTGCCTTTTAATATTTATAATCCTCTATAAAAATTATATCATATCTCTATTTCGTTGTCAATACACATATTTATGAAATATCCTCATTTACCTCATTTACCAAAAAAAACAAAAATATAGACATCACAGAAAAACGCTTATATAAATATACTTGAATAAATTTAATATAAAATCGCTAAGGCTATCCAAGCGGATTTATTTGCTTTAATCATCTTAAATATTGGGTATCACGCCCACGCAATTATAGATAATTTCTATCGTCTGCCTATGCCCTCCTTGTGCTACTTCTCCTTTATGAACGTAAATTTTATCTATAAACGTTCTCACGATTTCAGGCTTTAATTCGGTGATTTCCGTGTAACTTTTTACAAGTCGCATAAACTTATTTATATCTGCCGTTTCCTTTTGAACTGCCATCAATTCCTCTTTCAAGAACTTTACTTTATCCGTCAACTCGGCTTGTTCACTCTCATAGTTTTTCGACAATTTGATAAATCGTTCCTCTGACAACGTTCCGCTTACCTTGTCTTCATAGAGATTTTGTATTATGCGGTCAAGAACAGTAATTCGCCTTTCGGCTTCCTCGCATTCTTTGACTTTTTCCGATAAATCGCTTTTAGTCATTCTTTTGTTCTTTTCCTGCAACATAGAAACAAATTCCGTTTCTCTTCCTTTTGCCATTCCCAATACACGTTGCAGGTCGTAAAGCACAATATCCTCGATTGCGTGTAACGTTATGTAATGGGATGTACAGGTTCGCTCTTTCTCTTTTCTGTACGAAGCGCAATTAAAAGCGTCTTTCTCTGAGCCTCTATGCCTGTTTAAGTACATTTTAGCACCACAATCGGCACAATACAAAAGCCCTGAAAAAATGCTCATTTCACCGTCAATAGATACTCTTCTCCTTACTCCTTCTCTTAACTTTTGAACGGTGTCAAACGTATCCCGATCAATAATCGCCTCGTGTGTATCCTCAAATATCACCCATTCGTCTTTGGGTAAATAAATAACGGAATGGCTTTTATACGATTTCTTTTTCGTTCGGAAATTTACCGTATTTCCTAAATAGATAGGATTTGAAAGAATACGCCTTATAGCCGATACAGTCCATAATTCCGGGTGGTCTACTTTTTCAAGTTTATATTTCCAACCAACCTTGTTTTTCCACACAACCGGCGATATGGCTTTCTGCGCGTTTAACTTTTTACTGATTTGCATCGGACCGTAGCCCTCTATGCACAAACGATATATTTTTTTTACTATTTCTGCTGCCTCTTTTTCTACTAACCAATTTCCGTTCTCATCTTTTATATATCCATACGGCGGACAATTACAGGTAGATTTACCCGACATTCCTTTTGCACGGATAACCGCTCGTACTTTTTTGCTCGTGTCCTTTGCATACCACTCGTTCATAATGTTACGAAACGGCGTGAAATCGCTATCGTTTTCTATTGTATTGTCTACGTTGTCATTAACGGCAATAAAATGTACTCCCGCTTCTCCGAAATAAACCTCGCTGTAATAGCCGACTTTGAGATAATCTCTGCCGAGCCTCGACATATCCTTGACGATTATCGTTCCGACGCGACCGGCATCCACATCGCGGATGAGCTCCTGAAAGCCGGGGCGATTAAAGTTTGTCCCTGAAAACCCGTCATCCGTATAGAACTTCGGGTTAAGATAGCCGTGACTTTGCGCATAATCGCCAAGCATCTTCTTCTGATTGACAATGCTGTTGCTATCCCCTTCTTCGCCGTCATCTACGCTCAATCTGCAATAAAGCGCGGTAACGGCATCTTCGATCGCCCTGACTTTCACTTAAATTCCTCCTTACAAATTCATCAAATCATTTAAAAGCAAGCGTTTTACCTTACTATCTACCCTTTCTGTGGCATTTTCCGACTGTCTCACAATCACCGAATAGGTATTCCTTCCGATCTTTTTTATGTAGCTGTAACGATTCTGCTCCATTCAACCTCCATTTCATGCTTGCCGCAGAATCACCTAACTATCCCTATGAAACTTTCCCCCTCAATTTA
>DVIU01000176.1 GCA_018711035.1 Candidatus Scatousia excrementigallinarum | reverse complement strand
TTTTGAATTTAAGAATGATTATCCATACAGACTATGAATACAAAAGAATAGCAACCACACACAACAGGCTGAACCATATCATAAGGTTTCTTGCCTGAAACAACACAAAATAAAATGTTTCGGTACCTTCAGCCCTGACAGCTTCCCAGTTATCTAGCGGAAGGTGCCACCATTTTATATCAGGAACAAACTTATTATTTTCAATATATCTCTTCATCAGTCTGTAAACATTTACTGCAGCAGGCAGTGTTAATACGGTAAGGCTCACCAACAAATTTGAAGTCATTATCCCGAATAGCAAAACCGCAATATATCCTGCACCGATAAAAACACTGAAAAGAAGCAACGCCTTATGTTTATCATTAATCCGGCAGCAGAGAGTCTTTTTGTGGGAAGTTTTATCGCTGTCAAAATCAAGCATTGTATGAATATACAAAAATGATATCGAAAACATAACAACCGCAATAGAAAGCACAAACACTTCCGCAGAAAAACTTTTTTTCATAACATACCATACTCCCTCAAACATCAGAGGGCCGAACAGGAGTCCGATAATAACTTCGCTCATACCTATAAGCGAAAATTTAGCATATGTAAGGGTTAAGACACCTCCTACAGCAGTAAGCCACAATACTCCAACACCGCTTCTAAAATATAAAAAAGCACCGATAGTCAGCGCAGCAATACTAAATACAGCTATCATACGGCGCAAATCTTTAAGAGTAATACTGCCGTCACGTATAAAACAACACTTAGTAGCAACTGCACTCTCCATCATTTTAGGGTCGCGTGATAGTATACCGTAATCAATGTAATCATCTGCCATATTTCCGGCAAGATGAGCAAGTGCAACCCCTATTAGTGCAAGAACCCCGTTTAGAACATTACCACCGTTTTTAAGAGCAAAAACGAAAACCACAAGCCATGATAAAATTGTAATCGGAAGCGAAAATGCCCTTGCACAGTTCAACCAGAAAACAATACGTTTTATCATTTCAAAAGACCTCTAACAGACATAACAGCTTCATAACCGGCACCAGCCTCCAGAAGTTCTTCAGCGGTGAGCCCGAACAGAGTAATCAAACCGTACACTTCTTCCGGATTCTTTTTAATTTCGGAAGACACAATCTTTACCGCATCTTCCCTGGAAAGATTTGAAACTCTGTCATTTATACCTAAATGAAGACTTCTTTTTTTTGCCTTACCCATTATAGCCCTCATCTGATCCTGCCCCCATTGCAAGGAGAGCAGCACCAATCATACCTGAGTAATTTCCGGTTATAGCCTTCACAACACGCGTAGGGGTAGTAATAATCTCCTTATTTACATTCACTGTCAGCAAGTCTGTATCAACAAATTCCCCCATTGACCCTGAAAGAACAATAACTTCCGGATCAAACAGGTTTGCAAGTCCGACAAGTCCTTGTTGAATATCGTCCTGCCACTTATTAAAAATTTCAGTCATCATCGGGTCATTATTTTTCCACCCGTCAATTACATCATAAGTTGTTATATCAGGATTTTTAGAAATCTCTTGTGCCGTACGCTTCAACCCCGGGCCGGAAGCATAAGCCTCAAAACAGTCATAACTGCCGCAGGTACATTTACGGTGTTTATCTGTACGCATTTTAAAATGCATCTCTCCTGCCGCACCGCTTTTGCCCTTAAAAAGTCGGTTATTTATTATAATTCCTCCGCCGACGCCTGTTCCGAGAGTAATCATAATAGAATCAGAGGCACCCTTTGATGCTCCTATAATGTGTTCAGCCCAGGCTGCGGCATTTGCGTCATTCTCAACAAAAACCTTTTTTTTGCTTAATGATTTAAAATCCATATCCGGATAACCTTTTGCAATATTTCCGGTAGACCCGAGAATTCCGTCATTAGAATTATTAACAGCCCCGCAGGTAGAAATCGCAATCATATCAACATCTTTTTCAAACTGTGAGATTATACTCTTAAACGCACAAACGATTTCATCAAAAGTTTTAGGTGTAGGTTGTTTTTTTACATCAGCAATAATCTCTCCCTTTTCATTCACGATTGTATTATAAATCTTAGTGCCGCCTATATCTATGGCAAGAGCCTTACGCATATCTTCTCCCATTTACTGCTTTCTGCTTACAAAACGTTTGGTAATCAATTGAGGACGGGTAATTGCCGAACCTATTACAACACAGTGCGCCCCGAGTTCAAATGCTTTATCAACCTGCCAAGGTTCCCAGATTCGTCCTTCCAGAACAACCGGAACATTAGTTTCTTTTACAAGAGCTTCCAATAATTCAAAATCAGGGCCTTCATTTGGTTCTTTTGAATGAGAAGTGTATCCGGAAAGAGTCGTTGAAAGAATATTGGCACCTAATTTCGCACAATTCAGCCCTTCTTCTACTGTCGATATATCTGCCATGGAAATTCGTTTATTTATTTTGATATACTTAATAATATCATTTAAAGTACAACCTTCCCGAGGGCGGGATGTGCCGTCAAAAGCAATTATATCTGCTCCGGCATCTATCAAGGCAATAACTTCCTTTAAAGTAGGCGTAATATACACAATTTCTTTCCAGTTTTTAGGAATTACATCAGGTTTTGTCAATCCTATTACAGGAACATCAAAAAGAGTTTTAGCATTCTTAACATCTCTGGCACCTGCAACACGCAGCCCGCCGGCTCCGCCTTTTACAACGGATTTCATCATGGCAGCCATGCATTTTTCAAGATATAAAGGTTCTGACGGCATAGCCTGAACTGATACAATAACCTTATTTTTCAAACGATTAACCATTTCCATGGCATATATTATAACTTAAAATTATAACTTATGCTATAATAAATTAAAAAAAGGTGAGGAAATTTAACATGAAAAAAAGTTTGGTAAAATATCCGTTTTTAACAGAAGAAGTAGAAATTTATAAACGTGATAACGGACATACAATAGTGCTGGCACATAAAGAAGGTTCTATGGTTAACGTAAGCACGTGGGTTAAAACCGGCTCTATAAACGAAGATGATAATAATAACGGAATATCACACTTTTTGGAACATTTAATGTTTAAAGGTACTCATAAGCATAAAGCAGGTGAGTTTGATAAGATTCTTGAGGCAAAAGGAGCTATTGTAAATGCTGCCACCTGGAAAGATTACACATTCTATTATGTTACCCTGCCTAAAGGTGAAGATGGCAAAGATTTTTATCAGGCAATAGAGCTGCATGCAGATATGATGCTTGACCCTGTATTGCCTTATGAAGAAATCGGTGCACCTTTTGATTTGAACGATACTCAGGTGGCTGACAAGCGAGAACGCCATGTTGTAATAGAAGAAATCAGAATGAGAAAAGACCAGAATTGGACAAAGGTTTATAATGCATGTAATTACAATATGTACACAAAACATCCTTACAAGCGGGATGTTATCGGAACTCCCGAAATTATATCACAGGTTACGCGGGATGATATCATGAATTATTATCAGACCTTTTACTCACCTGAAAATATGACAACAATTATTGTCGGGGATTTTGGCAGTAAAGAAATTCTTGAAAAAATTGAAAAAGAATTTGATTTTAAAGGAAGAAAAAACGCTCCGAAAAGAGTCAATGAAATAGATAAACCTGTTAATGAAACAAAGGTAGTTACAAATACCGCCCATATTAATACATCTTACATGATGTACGGCTGGCTTGGGCCTAAAGCCTGTGACTTAAAACAGACAATATGTTTAGATTTAATCAGTATTATATTCGGAGACGGCACAAGTTCAAGACTCTACCAGAATTTAATCGAAAAGCAGGCCGAACCTGTTTTCAATATGGTTAATAGCGAACACTACCAGTTTAAAGACGGTAACAATTTCTTTATTCAGGCTAATTTTAAACCTGAAAAGCAGGAGCTTGCACAAAAGCTTATTGAAGAAGAACTTGCCGGCTTAATAAATAACCCTATAACCGAAGCTGAACTTCAAAAAGCAAAGAAAAAGACAAAATCAAGATTTGCCTACT
>DVIU01000175.1 GCA_018711035.1 Candidatus Scatousia excrementigallinarum | reverse complement strand
GCGGATATATTAAGGTTAATGATTCTGTTTCATCAGTTAAATTTATTTCAAGTATTCTTGTAAAAAAAGTTAATAATGATGCAGTAATATCCTATTGGAGCAAATTTAATGAACACTGCCCTATTGTGGTTAATGGAAAAGTAAAAGATAATACTGTTTCAATCGCATATCGAATGAAAAGAGATGATGCCGGCAAGTTTAGCGTTGATAGCAATTTAATAGGGAAAGTCTGCATATTTTTCCCTACCGACCAAAAAAGCGATTTGCGCTTTCACATCAATGCACCGTTTGCCTCTACTGTTGCGCGCGATAATATAAGATATTGTGATGAAAATGATAAACTTATCGAGGCTTTAGCAAATTTGTGTGTTGAATCCCTCTATTATTTTAGAGGTGTAAAGATGTTGGATTATTCCGTTTATGAGGCGTTACCAACGATAAGAGATTTTAACAACAATCCCAACTCACGTTATAAAATTTTTGCTGAAAAAATTAAAACCGAATTTGAAGCTGAAAAATTATTCATTACCGAACAAGGAGACTATCAAAAATTTAGTGATGTAATGTGGGCAAGTACAGATATCAAAATCATACTGCCGTCATTAGAGCTTGGACACTATTATCAAAAAAATTGGTTGCCTCGGTTTACCGCAACATCGCGAACTGAATTTTTTATCGATCAGTTTAAAATCAAAGAGTTTACCATTGAAGATTTTATTGATTCGTTAGAGGAAGATCCTCATTTTTTTGATGCATTATTTTCCGTGCAAAATGCGCAATATTTTAGAACGCTTTATCTCCTGTTCGCACATTCTGACAAGCGTGAAACTTATCAGAGTTGGTTTGACAAAAAAACATCAAGAAATAAAACATTAAGTGCCGTTGCCTTCATTCTATGTGAAGATAAAAAATTGCATAGCATCAAAGATAATCTGTTTTTAAGAACCGACTATCAGCCAAAACATTACTTGAAAAACCCAATTTACGTAGATATATCCTTGAAAGATAACACACAAGATAAAAACATCAAGAACTTTTTACTGTCTATTGGCGTTCAAGAAATGTCAGAATTAGTTGATACAGAAGCAGGATTATCCAACGATACGGATAGTGATTCAGTCGTTTGGCTTGATATTTTAGAACAATTTAAAAATAATCCTGAATCGATTTTGCAATATAAAGATCGAAATATTTTTTTAGCACGAAGAGTTAATGATGACAAAGAGAAAATTTATAGGGTTCGCGCAACTGAGTGCTGCTGGTCTAAAGAAGTTGCTTTCTTTTATGATGATAAATATATTTTTGCGGAAGATTACTATACCGATATAAAAGAAAATTTGCCAGACATAAAGGAAGTATTCGTTAAATTAGGAGGTAAGGTGACTCCTGAAATTATCGAAACTTATTTGTACGACGACTATCCGATGTTTTCTTTTCTTAAAAGAGAACGAGAACGTTATGATACATGTATTCGAACAGACTATACAATTGATGGTTTCAAATGGTCAAAATTAAAAGAAATAAGTGTTAATAATTTATTTGATGTTGCCTTGCTACTATGGAATTTAGTTTTAAAGTATAACAATAAAAATATTTTACACATTGTTTATAAAGCGAATGCCAGCGCAAATGAACAAAATAATTTAGAGTCATCCCTTGTTTATTATTTAAAACGTACACCATGGGTTCCGACAAAAAGCGGATACAAGTGCCCATACGAATTCAAAGATGATGACTTGCATGAAGAATTTAAATATGAGACACCTTCTTTATTGCTTGAAGCAATCTCTAAAAGACCTAACGATATGGTCGAGCAGTTAAAAAGTAAAGGTATAGAAGACGAAAATACTCTGTTTTTGGCAGGATGTGATGCTGAAGAGCAACAATTAGCCCGTGAATACATAGAGAAATTACGCTCACAAAAACAAAAAGCTGGTAAATCATTAACTGAATTATCAGAATCCTCGGATAGAGAACAATTGTTAGAAGAAGATGATGACGATGACTATGGTGTGTCTCATAAATCAAAAAATTTAGACAAACGCAGAATTAAACTTGAAAAAGAATTTGATGATAGAGAACAGGAAACTATATGTATGAATAAAGTTACTCTAAAAGTTTTAGGGAAACCAAATTCAGACGAAAAAAATTTTGTTAGAAATGAATACGGTTCTCGCTGTCAAATCTGTAACGCTGAAGGCATCCTAACCGCAAAAGGTAAACGCTATTTTGAGGCAATCAATATTTTTAATACAGGAAAGTTAGATGATTCACTTCAAATTAAATTAGATTTGGGCTGGAATACATTAAGCCTTTGCCCTAATTGCGCAGCTAAATTTAAATATAGTCAATTAACAATCAGCAATTTAATTGAACAAGTTCAAAATATAGATATCAATTCTGTTCAAAGTGATTTTTTTGATATTTCGATTAAGTTGGAGAATAAACCAACAACCATTCATTTTACTCCTAAACATTTGTTGGCTCTTCAAGTTGCTATTAAAAAGATAAAAGAAATAGAAACAGATGGCACATTTTGACAGAATGTTAACTTTGCGCAACAAAACAATTGAAGACAAATTGAAGTAATAAAAAAGGAATTTGAAATGAAAGCCGTTATTTACGCAAGATACAGCTCGGACAATCAAACGGAAGCCTCTATCGAAGGGCAGCTTCGTGAATGTATGGAATTTGCAGATCGTACGGGCATAGACGTTATCGGCAATTATATAGACCGTGCACTCTCCGCAAAAACGGATAACCGCCCCGAATTTCAGCGAATGATTAAAGACAGTTATAAACGCGCGTTTGATTGCATCATTGTTTGGAAGTTAGACCGCTTTGCCCGTAACCGCTATGACAGTGCGCACTATAAAACACTCCTTAAAAAGAACGGTGTTAAAGTCGTATCAGCAAAGGAATCAATTGCGAGCGGCTCGGAAGGAATCCTTCTTGAATCGGTTTTAGAGGGGTTTAAGCGTTCAAATGGACATAATATATCTAATTTAAGAACAAAGCAGCCAATTCAGTGTAAAGTAAAAGCCATCGGAGACAATATCCGATGGCTTTTATCATGAAACAGTCTTCAAACATCGATTC
>DVIU01000010.1 GCA_018711035.1 Candidatus Scatousia excrementigallinarum | reverse complement strand
TGTGGTTTTCGCGCATATCCATTATAACAGCTATCTTGAATTCTGACGAGTATTTTGTTTGAAATCTTTTTCCTTTTGACATAAAAATATGCACCCCCTAAAGTCTGTCCAACTTTTGGGGTGCATATCATAATTCAAAAAGAAAAAATGAAGCTCGATAATTTGACTACAATGCGAATGGAGGGCGAGATCACCAAAGAAGAATATCTTGATTATAAGGTAAAAGTAACGGCAAATATAGAAACTACCCAGAAAAGAATAGATAAGCTTCAGCAAGAAGACTTAACTACTCAGGGAAATAGTGAAAATCAGTTTTCAAAAGAGGAATTGGGTGGAATGTTGCGGATCGAGCTCGATTTTACGCAGCCGATTGTAAAAAGAGGGATAATCGACGCATTTGTACGAAAGATAGTTGCCCATAGTGCATTGGAATTTGATTGGTATCTTAATTTGGTTCCTCATGTGGCTGATAGTGGATTTAAAGAAGTTACTTCTTTTACGATAGAATACGAGAGTGCTCACTCATACAGGGAAATGCGCGGCGAGATATTGCGGAAATATCAATATAAAAATATTGTTGTGCATATCTATGCCTAATAAAAAGGTCAAGTCGGAAACAGCTTGACCTTTTTGTTCGCATTATTTGGTACTTGATTAAATCAAGCGTGTATGGTATAATGTTTATATCCTATAATAGAGAATACATGAAGTTATGTAAATGTCTTAATCCAATGACGGGATATGATTATATTTTTAATGATATTTATATTTATATTCCAGTAAGAGTCGTTTAGAGTGTATATTGATAAACTCCAATTAGAGAATAATTGAGTAGGTTTAATTATTAGATAACAAGGAGAGTAAAATGAGTAAATGTATAATTTGTGGTCAAGAGATTGATAAAGAATGTGAAGAACATATTATTCCGTATGCACTAGGGAATAAACATTTTATTATTAGGTCAGTATGTAAAACCTGTAATTCCTTAATGGGCGAAAAAATTGATGCTGAAATTACTGATTCGTTAAGTGGAAAGATTGTGAGATCACAGTATGGAATTAAAGGGCATTCAAAGAAGGAACCAAATCCTTTCAAAGAGGGAGAAACAAGCGATGGAGATAGAATTAGACTGTCGCCAGACTTTAAACCTAAACTTGTACCAAAAGTTACAAGAGATGAAAATGTTTATCACATTAGTACATCGTCTAAAGAGGAAGCGCTGGATATAATTAAAAAAATATACTTGCGTAATGTAAAGAAAACTTTAACGGAAGAACAAAAAGAAATATTATGTACTCAAATGAAACGGACTCAAACCTATCCAGAAATTCAGTTTCATTTTGAATTTAATATTGAAAAGTTTTATTTGGAATTAGTCAAGGTAGCCTTCGAAACGCTATATTATCAAGAGGGAGAAAAAATACTGTTAGAGGAATCTATTTTAAATTTGCAAAAAATATTGCATGACTATATTTATAAGGAACAATATGATAAGGAATTAATAGAAGGAATAATAGGTCTTCCATCAGAAAATGATAGTAAGGATATTGACGAAAGATTATCAGATCTAAAAAAGCAATTAAGCGAGCAAGTTGTTCATTTAATATATGTTTTAAGTATAAACAATGAACTTATAGTATTATCAAATGTTGAAGGAATGCTTAAAGGCGCGGTAAAAATACCAGTTAAAGATAGTAATAATTATAAGACGAAAATGTATTTCATTTGCTATCCAAGTGGGAATATATTGTGAAATAATTAAGTTAATGTTATCACAATAATTCTTAATTTACGGAAATGGAATTATTATGGCAAATTCAATAGAAAGAGTTGGCGTATATCACTGTGGTGAAATTGCAAATTATAATGAAATATGTTTGTGTTTAAAATATTTAAACAAAATAATAAGTAATTTACCGGAAGAATTTGGTTTGAAAGTTATAGAAATAGTTAATTAAATTAATGTTGCTTATAATAATCAACAATATATAATGGAAATTTTGAGAGGGAAGATTATGGTTTTTAATTATGAAAAAATTATGAAAGAGAGACCCCATGTTGTCATTTTAGGTGCAGGGGCAAGTTGTGCGGCTATACCAAATGGGGATAAGGCTGGTAGGAAAATTTCTGCCATGAATGGTTTTATTGAAAAGCTTGGATTATCTGAACTGTTGTCACGGGTAAAGCTTATGACTAAGTCGGATAATCTTGAGGAAATATATATGGAATTGGACGAGAGAAGTAATTGCGAGAAAGATTGCGAGAATGTTAAACTCGAACTAGAACAATGTATATTTAGTTATATGTCAGGATATAAGATTCCTGATGGTCCAACTATATACGATTACCTTGTATTAAGTTTAACTAGTAAAGATTTAATTGCTACATTTAATTGGGATCCTCTCTTGATTCAAGCATATTTAAGAGTCAGTAAGTATACAGATAATTTGCCGTATTTAGTATTTTTACATGGGAATGTTGCTATAGGTTATTGTGAACAGGATAATGCTATAGGAATTGTAAATAGTAAGTGTGTATGTGGTAAGTTGTTTCGACCTGTAAAATTGCTGTATCCTATAAAAAAGAAAGATTATAAGTCGGAAATTGTAATCGATAAATCATGGAAAGAATTACAGAAGAATTTAAAAAGAGCTTATATGGTAACAATTTTTGGTTACAGTGCTCCCAAAAGTGATATAGAAGCAGTATCAATGTTGAAGGAAGCATGGGGAACACCAGAGGAGCGTAATCTTGAAGAGATAGAAATAATAGATATACGCGACGAGGATGAAGTTATATTATCATGGAAGGATTTTATACATACACATCATTATTCATATTATAATAATTTTTTCGATTCAACATTGGGAAGATTTCCGCGAAGGAGTTGTGAAGCAACATTTGATAGGTTAATGAACTGTCTTTTTCTGGATGGAGATAAGGGATTTAAGGACGGAATGACATTTTTGGAAATAAGGCAAAAGATTTTTCCTTTAATTGAAGAAGAAAATGAAATAAAGGGAACTGATCAAATGTTGAAATTATATTGATTAATCATTGTGTGTTGAATAATTATATCTCGAACTTAATTTACAATCGCAGGATTTAGATAATGATCAAAACATCTATACGCTTTTTTGAAGATATACCCGTGCGAGCTGTTTGGGAGGAGGAGACTTCCAAATGGTGGTTTTGTGCTGTCGACATCGCTGAGGCTTTAACAAAAAGCAAAAATCCCCGTTCCTATTGGAATGTCATAAAGCGTAGGAATCCTCAGTTGTCGACAATTTGTCGACAACTGAAGTTAACAGCAAAGGACGGTAAGAGATATTTAACCGACGTTGTAGATGAAGAAGGGGTAAATACTGTAATTGCCGTAATACCCAGCAAAAAGTCACTCGTATTCGACAAGTGGCTTAAAGGAATAGGGACTTCAATCGATGAGAAGAGCAAGCAAAAGGCCTACGAGCTATTTGAGAGCGGTCTTATAAACGATATTGAAGTGGGGACGGTAAAGGGCTTGCAGCAAATTCATTCTTATATCTTTGGTGGGCTCTATGATTTTGCGGGCAAAATACGCAGTATGAATATTGCAAAGGGCGGGTTTGCGTTCGCCCCCGCAATGTATTTAAGGGAAAACCTTGAGCTGATAGAAAAAATGCCCGAAGATACTATTGAAAATATCGTCAAAAAGTATGTGGAAATGAACGTAGCCCATCCATTTATGGAGGGCAATGGCAGAGCAACGCGCATCTGGCTCGATTTGATATTGAGAAGCAACCTGCACACCTGCACCGATTGGAGCAGGATAAACAAGCGCGAATACCTTGACGCAATGAAAGAAAGCCCTGTCGATTCGTCGCATATTTTTGAACTTATCAAAGACGCCCAGACGCTGCAGATTGACGATAGGGAGATCTTTATGAAGGGCATTGACTACTCGTATTATTATGAACAAATCGATGAATAGACGATAAAAAAAGTTAATAATTCAAATGTGGTATATTTCCTAAAAAAAGTGGTATTTTGCTCGATTTGGCGACGGCACTCGGAACGGGTATATCAGTGCAGGCTAACATCAAACACCCTAGGGGCTAATGGCTTTTCGCCTGAAAAACCACTGTTTACAGTAACGATTGATGTCTCAATCGCAAGGGAATATTACAAACGCCTCGGAGTAAAATTCTTCAGGACACGTTTTACTCCCATCACAATGGTGGTTTATATAACTTAATAACACAAAGAGACTGTTTCCGCTTCGGTTACAGTCTCTTTTCTATGGTATGAATTCTGTTGTTGCGTTAAGATGGTTAGTGTTCAGATTTTTAAGAGCTTTTTCAAATATTATATTTATAAATGCTGATAAGGTATTGAAATAGCTTAATTTGTATGTTATAATTATCATGTATTATATTATTTGAGGTGTGACTCATGACGTTGAGCTACAATAAACTCTGGAAATTGCTTATAGACAAGGGGATGACCAAGACGGAAATGCGCTTAAAGGCAGATATTTCCACGACTACGCTTGCAAAACTCGGCAAGAATGAAACCGTGTCAATGGAAGTCCTGATTAAAATCTGTAAGGTGCTTGAATGTAATGTCGGTGACATTATGGATGTCATAAACGAGGAGACAGAAGATGACAACGAGTAAAAAACTTGAAATCATATATCATAACGGGCAGCCTGATGGAATTCGCTCAATCAGACGTCATCTTTCTACTATGACGACCTATGTTATTC
>DVIU01000174.1 GCA_018711035.1 Candidatus Scatousia excrementigallinarum | reverse complement strand
TTTTGTCTTTAGTAATATTTAATGCTGTAGTATTTTCTTTTACCGCATAAACTTTGACATTCCGTTTTAAAGCCTCAAATACAGGGATTGAACCCAGTGAATCATACGGCATTACAAGAAAATCAATATTTTCAACTGAGATTCCGCCGTTTGTACAAAGTTTAGGCGCATTCGCCAGCCCAAGAAGAATACATGGCAAAAATGTAGGTGTAATATATTCTGAAGAAGATTTTGGATTTACTATTTCCGGAGAAATTGAATAATCTGCAAAAGCCGGAGAATGCGCACATGGAACTTTCAGCTCAGCAGAAATATAATGCGATAAAATAGCCTCAACTCCTCCGACAGGATCAGTTCCAATTCCTGAAGCATAATCCTCATTCATTTCCTCAGGGTCATCAAATAAACATACAATCGCAATTGCTTCGGCACCTTTTTGTAAAAGTTTTTTTGAAGCATTAAGCAAAGTCATTTCATTTTCGACACTTCCTGCCGAAACGCCGTCTTTACCAAGGGAAAAACCTACTCCTACAGGCTGTTCAGTAAACTCATATCCAATGATATCAACTCCGTAGACAGTCTTTACTGCATTCATAGTATTAATGTGTACATTCAAAACATCCTGTGGAATAGCACAATCAAAAACTATTCCTATTTTATTATTTTGCGAAGGTAATAAATTTATGTTCCCTTTAAAAAACTCATCAAGGGAATAACCTTCAACATACAACATATTATCATTAATACCTGAAAACCCGCCTGCATTAACAACATTAGGATTCACAACCAGCTTTGCATTCCGGCTGAACTTCCGCGCCCACACGCTTGCATCTCCGGCATAGCCGCCCACAGAAGCCCCTATTCCAGTAGGCACAATAAATACACCAAGTTTTTCTTCCTGATTTATCATAATTAAATAATACAACAAAAAAACGGCAGAAACGCCGCTTTTTTTATTACAATCTCGAATATTAAATTGTGAACTATTGACTTGCACCTCCGTAAGTAAAATCGCTCTTGATGTTGTTTTGCAGCAACTTTGTCCAGGTGCTCTCAAATGTTGTGACTTCATTAAGCCTTGTTTCATAATTATTTTTATCAACTTCTAATTGAGATTCCCATGAATTTAAGTTGGCAAGCTCATATTCACGATCCTTTTCTAACTGTTCCATCACTTCCTGATAAACAGTTTGATCCTCAGAATCATAGTATTCATAATAGTAATATTGCTGTTTGTCATTATACTTCTGTTGAATTTCGGCGTTTTCACGCGTAGCGTTCATTATCTGGAACATTACATTCCCGATTTTTTCATTAAGCATAGACTTCTGTTTCGTATACATTAACAAAGTTTCCTGAATGTTTGAAATAGCCATAACTCTCGCCTCTCTTAATTTAGTTCTCTTATATATATAAAAACCTATAACAAAGGCTGATTTCAACATTAATTAAATCTGTTACATTTGTTAATATTTAATCTAATGTCGCATACACCTTCTTGTTTTTGATACTTATATTTTTTGTGTTATAATAATTTTATAATTAGGAGAGAAAAATGGATCAGCAAACTTATATGAGAATTATGGGCTATGTCCCTACAGTTATTGAAGCATCTTCACGCGGAGAAAGATCGTTCGATATTTTTTCAAGATTATTAAGAGAAAGAATTATATTCTTAGGTTCTGAAATTAATGACGAAGTGGCAAACTCTATCGTTGCCCAGCTTCTTCTTTTGGATAGCGAAAATAATGAAAAAGATATTATGTTATATATTAACAGTCCCGGCGGTGTCATTACAGCAGGTATGGCAATATATGACACTATGAACCTGATTAAATCCGATGTTGCAACTATATGTCTTGGCGACGCAGCTTCTATGGGTGCATTTCTTCTGTGCTCCGGCGCAAAAGGAAAAAGAATGGCACTCCCTAATTCAAGAATAATGATTCACCAGCCACTCGGCGGAGCTCAAGGTCAGGCTACAGATATCGAAATTGAAGCAAAAGAAATTTTGAGAATGAAAAATATGCTCATTGATATTATTGCACAGAATTCAGGCCAGCCTTTTGACAAAGTTAAGGAAGACTGTGAACGCGACCACTTCCTTTCTGCTCAGGAAGCACTTGAATATGGACTTATTGATAAAGTCGTCCAGAGAAATTCTTTGTAACAAAAGTTAACATTTTTAACAAAACATGCAATTCGTAAGAGTTGCATGTTTTTATATACATGTAAAGGTTATAAAAGGTTAGTTAGAAACTTTATGGTAGGAGTAGGACTATGTGTCTGTTAATGTTCCACAAGCGTCGGCTTGATATTATTCATCAACAATATGAGAAAAATGCAAGGCTGAATGAAATAACAATGAAAATTCATGACTTGCAGCAATATGCAAGCAACATTGCAGACGGCTCGGTTTCGATTAGTGATATGGGCAGCACACCGGCATCAATGTTTAACAGAACATTAATGTATATGACTTATGCTCATAACGGGGCATTAATGGGTGCGAACGCGAATATGCAGCAGATTATGATGCTTCCTAATGTTCAGGCTCAAATGTCTCAGATGACAGATCCAAACCAGCAGGCAATGTATCAGCAATGGATTTTTCAGAATTTATATGCTCAGCAAAGAGAAAGGTTTGCAAAACAGGAAACAAAACTTTTAAACGAGCAGGAAAAAGAATTACAAAAAGAGAAAACAAAGATTGAAACAGAATTAAAAATGTTACAAGCAGAACTCGAAGGTGTACAACAAGGTGAACGTGACGCAGTTAAACAATGGAAACCAGAGTTTGTAGCATAATAAGATTTATCCCCCTTAATCCTATCCTTAACTAACCAAATTAAGGCTCACTAAACAGTGAGCCTTTTTACATTTGATATTATAAAATCAGCCTTAACATCAAAAGATTCACGCGGAAGTTTTTGCAAAATAAAAGCGTCATAAACAGGGATTACAGTCACAGCATCTTTGCAAAAAGGCAGAAACCTATCGTAAAACCCGCCGCCGTATCCCAAACGATAACCATATTTATCCACTGCAAGCGCAGGCACAAATATCAAATCCAAGATTTCAGGACTTACCGGATTTGAACAAGGTTCATTTATATTATAAGAAGATTTTTTGAACTCCGTATTACGTGAGTAAGGGCAGACTTGTAATTCCAGCCCGTTCACACGCGGAAAGAAAAAATTTTTATTATTATCTAACAGAGAAAGCAAATTAATCTCAAACTTAGTCGGATAAAAAATCATTACATTTTTAGCATGTCTGTATAAGTCAAAATCCCTTATCTTTTTACAGATTTCTAAACTTACTCCTGCGGTATCAATATTCCGCCTTAATTCTTTAAATTTAGTCCTTAGGTGTGATTTTTCATCCATAGTTTTAATATATAATAAATAATTATGACAGACAATTGTTCTAACAATTTAATAAACCCTAATTGGGCAAAACACGGCTACATTCAGGTCTATACCGGCAACGGCAAAGGCAAAACAACAGCCTCGCTCGGACTTGCAATGAGAGCTCTTGGACGCTGCTGGAAAGTTCTTATTATAATGTTTATGAAAGGCGGAGACGATTACGGGGAATTAAATTCATTCAGAAACCTCTCCCCCGAAATTGCGAGAAATCTTACGATAGTTCAGGCCGGCCCTGATAGGATAATTTATCAGAACAACAAAACAGATAAAGATGTTGAACTCATAAAAGAGGGGTGGGAACTTGCTAAAAAAGCGATTAATAATGATGAATACAATCTCATAATCCTTGATGAAGCAAATATTGCCATTGATATGGGATTTATTGACTTACAGGAAATGCTTGATGTGTTAAAAAATAAACCGGAAGAAATGGAAATTGTACTAACAGGCAGGAACGCCAGACAGGAAATAATAGATATTGCCCATCTGGTGTCTAAAATTGAACCCGTAAAACACTACTGGGATACCGGTATTGCCGCCCGTAAAGGTATTGAATACTAATATGGATAATCATCCTTAAATTCAAAGTTATCAAATTTTTGTAATAAAACCGAACAAACAGAAGGTTGACTTTTACATTTGGCTAATGCTGTATCTCTATCGGGATAAGCACTAATCCCACCCAGAGCCCCCGGGCCGAAAGTTTTATATTTATTTCCAAAAACTCCCTCTCCTGATGTATTACAAAGATAAAATACAAATAAATCTTTTCCCATTTTATTTGGCTTCTTTTGACCGTTAGAATCAAAGTGCATATCAAAACAGGTTCCGAGTTTCAGCTTCATAGTAGATCCATCTGCAAAATACACTGTAGGAAATTCACCTGAAGATGAATCATCCGGTATCTTACCGTTATCTATTTTTAAATACTTTAAATACGGAAGTATATATTTATTCAACATCCATACCGAATTTTTATTCATTTCAGCATAATTATAATTTCCATCAGCATCAGTATAATTCCGGTTCGGTAAAGTCCAGTATATCGCAGAACCATTTTCGCTTTCTGACATTAGAATTGCCTGACTCATAGATGAATAAAACTTTTTTAAACGTGCTGAGGTTTCCAATTTCTGCTGCTTTTGAATTATCGCCGGCAAAGTCATTGACGCCACAACTCCGATAATTCCAAGTGTTATCAAAACTTCTGCAAGTGTAAACCCTTTAGCTGAGAGGAATCCGGTTTGCCCCCCCCCCCGTTTTTAAGGCTATTGTTGATTTTTGCATAACTTCCTCCTTTATTAATATATATTTAATTATAAGGTATAACCTGCAAAAATACAAGTATTGAACTAATAACTTCTTCTCATCAAATCAGATAGTTTTACTTCTCCTGCCGCCTTAACAGGCTTTACGACGGGTTTGTCAACAGGTTCTTTAGTTTTAAATTGAGACAATCCTATCTTCTTCTCATCATTTTTAATCATAAACATTTCTTTTAAAAAATTTACTATTTCTTGCATAGGGTAACTCCTCACAAATTTTATTATACCGATATAATACATTAAATCGGAGCAATGTGCAAATTTCATTATACTTTATGCTATATTAATTATACAGAAGACATTGAGGTTTAGATTTGAATAATACTTATTATGAAACTTTAGATAAAAATTTTAAAGCCGCATTGGAACTCATGGAAAAAAACTTATCGCAGCAAGAGTTAATTGAGATGCTTAAAAATGGTAATATTGTTGAAAAACAGTTAGCAGCACTCCGGCTGGACACAATAAATTCTGAAACAGACGCCAGAGTTTTAGTGAATAATCTGACAGGACAGGACGGAAAAATACGTGAAGCTGTATCTTTGAAGATTAAGGAATTCATGGAGGATTCCGAACTTTTACATTTTTTTGAAAATATAGAAAGTTATGACATCTTTCTTGAAGCTGTTATTGACATTAATGCTAATATTTGCCGCAATATTATTTCCGCATTATCTAATCTTAAATCAAATCCCGTATTTTGCAGATATTTTACCGAAAAACTAACCAAAAAAACTTTTTTACTATTAGATATTATTAAAGATTTTGACTTTCAAGACGGAAAATATAAGGTTAATAAAGAAGTTTTTAAATTATACTGGTGTCTTGAAACTATATATGAGTTTTACGAATCTGTAAACTTTGCTGACTTAAAAAAGATAATCCTTACCGCTAAAAAAATAGATGAATATACTATTCGTGAAAAAGCCGCAAAAATATTGTCCAGAAATTTTGACGACAGCGAACTCGAAAAAGCACGCCTTGAGTTGAAAAATGACCCTAATTATTATGTTAGAAGATTTTAGTAAATAAAGTTTTGTTAAGGTTTTTATAAAAAATATATACAAATTAAGCAATTTTTCTGTACAAAATAACTTTATATATATGGGAAAAGCTTAGCATAGGGAAATGAAAAGGAGTTAACAATGGCTAGAGTATTAATTTCAATGCCTGAAAGATTTTTGGACGAAATAGACAATGTGGCAAATTCTGAAAACAGAACACGTTCAGAATTAATCCGCGAAGCTTTAAGAACTTATATGTACAGAAATCAAATCCGAAATTCTAAAAAAGCTGTAAAAAATGCCGAACTTTTAGAAACATTACTTGGCTAAATTAATAAATTGCTGTTATAATAGGATTAGGAAATACTGGGGGAAATATGGAAAATTTGGAATTACAAGAAAACGGTTACATTATGTCATCCATTGACGAATACTTTGAAATTCTGGATCAGGAAGCTCAAAAACGTTCAAAAATGGTAGCTAAATCATTAACAAAATATTTGAAAAGGGTTCACTCTGAAACTAAGTTTGATAAACTTAAAGCTTCGGCAGTAAACTAATAAATTCTTATGCCCTGCCTGACAGGAGCTTACAAAAATTTGTAATGGCTGCAATTGCAGCCATTTTTGTTACTTATAAAAAAAGAGCCGGTAAAAATTTTATCGGCTCTTTTAGCATTTCTCTTAATCGAGTGTTGCTTTATCATCAGCCCGCCGCTGCGAGCCTGACCTTGCAAAATTATTCGATAATTTTATCTACAACACCGGCACCAACTGTGTGGCCGCCTTCACGGATTGCGAATCTCATACCTTCTTCGATAGCTACAGGAGCGATAAGTTCAACTTCCATAACTACGTTATCACCAGGCATTACCATTTGACCGTCGAATTTGATAGAACCGGTTACGTCAGTTGTTCTGATGTAGAACTGAGGTCTGTAACCAGGGAAGAATGGAGTATGACGTCCGCCTTCTTCTTTAGTCAATACGTAAACGTTAGCTGTGAATTTAGTGTGAGGATGGATAGTTCCCGGTTTAGCAAGAACTTGACCGCGTTGAATATCAGTTTTATCGATACCACGGAGCAATGCACCGATGTTATCACCTGCTTGACCTTGGTCAAGAGATTTTCTGAACATTTCAACACCGGTAACAGTAGTTTTCTTAGTTTCGCCTAAACCAACTAATTCAACTTCATCACCAACTTTAACGATACCACGTTCAACTCTACCAGTTGCAAC
>DVIU01000173.1 GCA_018711035.1 Candidatus Scatousia excrementigallinarum | reverse complement strand
GGAAGAATTATTCGGAACTCCTGCATCATTCCAATGTATAATCAGAACACCATGAATGGTAAATGTTCCGATCAAACAAAAAACCATTGCCAACAGAAACATGATTATTGAGATATTTCTCCATAATTTTATTGGTGATAATCTAAACATTCAAAGCACTCCATTCCAGGCAATGATATAATCATCAATTAGGATTTGTCTATTTTTTCAAATTTTCTATAAGCCCGGAGACAGCGGATATAAGCCAACCCAAGACAATAATAATTAACGCAATTTTCCACCCGATACCATTATCAAAAACAAAGATAAATGTATATAGAGCAAATAAACTAACAGGAATGGCAATTCCATATAACACCAAATGTAACTTCCTTTTTTTTTCTTTATCCATTTATTCTCACCTCATTGACTTCTAATTCGACAACTTAGGATTTGTTTGTATCTTTATTGCTCCTTTTCTTGCTTTTCCAGATACTTAACAACCTCTTTGTCCCATCTAAGTTTCTTAACTCCACCAATTAAAAACATCGCAATCCCAATGCAAAGTATAACCGTTCTTCTAATTGAATCTGGAGAAATACAACACGAAATCACTAGTCCTGTACCAGCACCTGTAAAAAAATCAATAATAGATTGCTTATGTTTATAATACTTCCCGTATAATCTTTCCTTATCTATTGTTTTTACCATTTGTTTGTCCTCCTTCAATAATTTATCCAGAGAAATTTCAAACATATCACTCATAGTTACTAACGTATTCAAATCTGGATAGTTTTTTTCATTCTCCCAATTTGATACCGTCTGTCTGGTAACATGAAATAATTCGCCGAATTCCTCCTGTGACATTCCTTTTTCCTTTCGAACATTTAATATTGTTTTTCCAATACTCATCGTTTTACCTCCTAAGGATATTATCAGTGGAATGTAACAAAAAGAAAAGCAATCCATCTTTTACAGTCCGCTATTATAAACGCAAAGATTTTTTGACAAGGAAATTTTTATTAGTTTATAGCCTTCAGTCCTGCAAATTAGGATTTAGCTTATCTCATCTTCATCAAAGGCTTGTTCTATGTCTCCATCTTCATCTATAAAAACAATATCTCCTTGTTACAATATATTTGCCGGGTAAAGCACACCAGCCAGGTGTGCTTTATTCGTTCTCATTCCTAAGCTACAATAAGAGGAGTAATTGGTCTGACATATCCTCCTTTGGACTTACAACATCCGATAAAGAAACAGTCAGCCATCCTCTTATTGCAGCGTTCGGTTTAGGCAGATTGAACTACTCATAATCCTTTGTGAAACGTTCGGGTCACTCAACAAACAGAATCGGCAATGAGTAAAAGATGTATACCAATTACAAATACTATTTGGAGGTTACATATGAACGCTGTTGGAATTGATGTTTCCAAAGGAAAGAGCATGATTGCAATCATGCGACCGCTCGGTGAAGTGATCGCTACGCCCTTTGAAGTAGGTCACACCGCCGCAGAACTGAATGAGTTGGCAAAATTCATTCTAAAGATTAGCGGTGAAACCCGTGTAGTTATGGAGTATACCGGTGTTTACTTCGAACCCCTTGCCAGGGCACTTTACGATGCCGGCCTTTGTGTTTGTGTTGTGCATGCACAACTCATTCACAATTATGGTAACAACACGATAAGAAAGGTTAAAACCGACAAAGCTGATGCAATTAAAATTGCAAATTATGCCTTGGACAATTGGAACAAATTAAAACCATATGCCCCTATTGATGAAGTACGGCGTCAACTGAAAGCTTACTCCCGTCAATACCGTAAATTCAACAAGCTGAAAACTATGCTGAAAAACAACTTCATTGCATTGACCGATTCTACATTTCCCGGTGTTAACGAGCTGTTTTCGTCTCCCCCGAGGAAGTCTGACGGTCACGAAAAATGGTTAGATTTCGCAATGAAGTTTTGGCACGCAGAATGTGTTTGCTCTTTATCTCAAAAAGCTTTTACCGAGCGTTACAGAAAATGGTGTCATAATGCAGGATACTATTTCCTTGAAAGCAATGCAGAAGATATTTATGCTGCCGCTTGCGGTCACATCGGCTTGCTTCCAAAAGACGAGAATACAAAACAACTTGTGCAACAAACCATAATCCAACTAACAAGTATTTGTTCATCGCTTTCAGTAATTGAAAACAAGATGACCGAGCTTGCAGGCTTACTTCCGGAATATCCTATTGTTATGGAATTTCGCGGTGTGGGCAGAATACTTGGTCCGCAAATTATGGCTGAGGTTGGAGATGTTTTACGCTTTGAAAAGAAAGAATCGCTTGTTTGCTTTGCCGGTCTTGAGGCGCCGCCGTATGAATCCGGTAAATTTGAATCTCATAACAGAACTATTTCCAAAAAAGGTTCGCCGCATTTAAGAGCCGCTTTATTTCAAGTTATGGATTGCTTGGTAAAAACTCAACCCGTTAATGACCCTGTTTTTCAATTCATCGACCGCAAGCGGTCTGAAGGAAAGCATTATTACTCCTACATGTGTGCCGGTTCTGCTAAATTTCTTCGCATTTACTATGCTCGTGTTAAAGAATATCTCACAACTCTTGAACAAAACACATAATCTTATTGTCTTACTCTCCGCCTGACTTGGCGAGGAGCATTGCGACGAGACTTTCAGGCGGAGAGTTTCAAAAAAAACTCTCGCTCTCCGCTTTTTTCGTCATGCCTAAATTTCTCTGCCAACAAAAAATTATTTTTCATGAAATTTACTCTTGACTTTTATTGGCAGGTTTCTTTGAACAGGTTTTTAATATCTTGCTGTTGACTTTTAACCTTTAAGGCTATAAAATTAAATGTATCTATAATAATTTTATGAGCTTGTATCCGGTTTAATGTATTTTTACGGCGAAACA
>DVIU01000009.1 GCA_018711035.1 Candidatus Scatousia excrementigallinarum | reverse complement strand
GAAGAATAAGTCCCCTGATATAAATTCAGGGGACTTATTCTTTTGCATCAATTTTTCTAAATTCGGTTGATAGATGTGAATGAATATGCTATAATAATGTTATAAAGCAGTAGGAGTTTATTATGACTTTTAGAGAAAAGGTGAAATTCGCCCGACTACAATTATTTTTAAGTCAGGAAAAGTTCGCTAAAGAACTGAACGTATCGTTTGCGACGATAAACAGATGGGAGCGCGGTCTCTGTGAACCTAATTATGAAGGGCAGAAGGCATTTCATGATTTTTGCGAAAAAAATCATGTTAAGTTTGAAGACTAATTTTTAAAATATGACTATTCCTGTCATATTTTATATGCTATAATTTAAATAGTTAATTTGGAGAAGATTTATGAACACATTGCCCTTAGAAGCAGAAACTAGAATACTTATTGACCGTAGTCTTGAGAACCTTGGCTGGAAATTGAGCGGAAAAGATCAAAATGTTTATTTTGAACAGCCTCGATCTGAAGCTGAGAAAAAGAAGCTCGGAGGAAAACGTCCCGATTATGTCCTCTACTCAAAGGAAAGTGATAAGCCGCTAATCGTAATTGAAGCTAAAAAGAAAGGCTCTCGTATTGATGCCGCGTTAGAACAAGGTATTAGTTATGCAAGAGCTATTGAAGCACCTCTTGTTTTTGCTACAGACGGTGTTTTCTGTAAAGCATTTCATACTGTGGCAAATAGACCTCCAATTCTAAACGGTGAGGAAATAGACGAATTCATTCGTGAAGCACTTGCTTTGCGTTATTTGACTTCATATGAAGTAAATACTGTTAGTCCTAAAGTTCAGTATGATCGCAAAGAACTTATTCGAATTTTTGATGAGGCCAATAATATGCTTCGCGGAGAAGGTTTGCGTGCAGGCATTGAACGTTTTGGTGAGTTTGCAAATATTCTGTTCTTAAAACTTATTAGCGAAAGCGAACAGATAAAGCGTGAAAGTGGCATTCAAACTAAATTTGATAACGCTTGTAGTTGGGATAGTATTAAGCAAATTCCTATTTCCACTCGTATTGAGTATATAAACAAGACCGTATATGACAAACTAAATGCGCTTTATAATACAGATATTTTCACTCCTTTGCAGATAAGAGATGCAAGCATACTGAAGGAAATTATGGATAAGCTTGATCCTCTTATGCTTACTGATGTTGATAGCGATGTTAAGGGGGATGCCTTTGAATATTTTTTGAAGGCGTCTACCTCTACTAAAAATGATTTAGGCGAGTATTTTACGCCTCGTCATATCGTAAAGACGATGGTACGGTTGGTAAATCCACAGATTGGGGAGAAAATTTATGATCCATTCTGCGGTACCGGTGGTTTCCTTATTGAGAGCTTCCGATATATTTATAACAATATGGCACGAACTGATCCTAATATGAAAATATTGAGGGAGTCTACAGTTTACGGAAACGAGATTACTAATACGGCTCGCATTACAAAAATGAATATGATTCTTGCTGGTGATGGTCACAGCAATATTGAAATGAAAGATAGTCTTGCTAATCCTATTGATGGAACTAGTACCTACACCGATGAAAGGGGGGTGGTCCATCATAATGGATTTGATGTTGTATTGGCAAATATGCCGTATTCTCAGAAAACTAAATACTGTAGTCTTTATGATTTACCTAGCACTAACGGAGATAGCATTTGTGTGCAGCATTGCATGAAAGCCATCAATAGTGCTTCTGTGAATGGTAGAATGGCATTAGTTGTCCCTGAAGGATTTTTATTCCGTAAAGATTTAGCAAAAACAAGAGAATACCTTTTAGAAAATTGTCAGTTACAAAGCATAATTTCTTTACCTCAAGGTGTATTTTTGCCCTATACGGGAGTTAAGACCAATATTATTTACGCAACAAAAGTAAACCAAAAAATCAAGAAATCTGAAAAGAGAAAAGATTTTTGGTATTTTGACGTTAAAAGTGACGGGTATACTCTTGATAATCACCGTCGCAAGCTTGATACTCCTAGTGATATAAGTAAGTATGAAGAATATCGTAAATTAGACAAGGATCAAGCTGAAGATATGCTTAAAGTGGGATTTGAAATAATTCCGCTTGATAAAGTGCGTCAAAATTCATGTATTCTTGTAGGAAGTCGTTATAGAACAGCAACAACCCAATCAAAATACGAAACAGTTAATTTTTCAGAAATTGCAACATTAACAAGAGGAGTAAATTATCAAAAATCACAACAGACAACATATAGAACCAATAATATAATTCTTCCCGCTGATAACATCACTTTAGCTGGGGAATTTAATGTGGTAAAAGAAATATATGTTGATGAAACGGTTTCTTTGCCTGATGAAAAGCGATTAAAAAAAGACGATATTTTTATTTGTATGTCGAGTGGAAGCAAAGAACATATTGGAAAAGTTGCTTATATTGATCAGGATACGAATTGCTATGCTGGTGGGTTTATGGGGATTATACGCACCAATCTTAACAAATGCTTACCGAAGTATTTATATTTCTATTTATTGGTATCTGAAAAGTATAGAGATGAAATAAAAATGTTAACACAAGGAGCTAATATTAATAATATTAGTAGTACTATAAATTCGATAAAAATTCCTTTGCCTTCAATAGAAACGCAAAAGAAAATTATTGAAGAATTAAATGCTTATCAACAAATTATTGTGGGAGCAAAAAGAATTACTTCTAATTTTATTCCTTTTATAAACTGGGATATAAATCGGGAATTGATCAAAAAAGTAAAGCTAGGGGATATAACTACAATCTTAACCGGCTATGCTTTTCCTATTAAGTTGCAAGGAAGAAATGGGAAGATTCCATTTTATAAGGTCAGCGATATGAATACTTTAGGGAATGAAGTTGAAATGTATGATAGTAATAACTATGTATCTAGAGATTTAGCAAAAGCGCAAAAATGGAATATCGCACCTAAAGATACGGTTATTTTTCCCAAAATAGGCGCAGCAATTGCTACAAATAAAAAAAGAATATTAACACAAGATTCTCTTTTTGATAATAATGTTATGGGAATTGTTTGTGGTGAACGAATATTACCTAAATTTCTATTATATTTATTAAATTCTTTTGATTTAACTCAATGGGCATCATTGGCTAATCCACCTTCAATATCAAAAGATGTTGTTGTTAATACAGAAATTCCACTTCCGTCTCTTGAATATCAACAAAAATTAATTGATGAAATCGAAGAAAGCAAAAAAATCGTTTACGAAACGAATAAACTTATAAAGTTATATACTGAAAAAATGAAAAAAATAATGGAAGCTATGTGGAGCGAATAAACCATGTCGGATGCTATCGATTATACAGAAGTTCCATATTTGCAAGATATTTTAAATTTTTTGCCGATAGACCCTGACGATGAAGAAGATGTGATTGGTTATATCGACAATATATCTAATTTGGTGGCTGTAAATTATAAAAATGGGCAATATCAATTTGCCTATTTTGGTGTACATCTTTTGTATATGACCTATATTTATTGTACTGCTTGGAAAATTGCTCAAATTGAGCCCAAAAGGTATAAAGATGCCATTGTTTTTGCTCGTTCATATAGTGGTAGAGAAAAAGATTTAAAAATTGAAGATGCGGATTCAATCTTTTCGTATAGCCTTATCCCAGAAAAGGAAATTGCAAAATTGTTTAGAATAATCGGATTGGATAAATCTCAAATATCTATTATCGGTAACCTTGTTGAGATGAGAAACGAAATGGCCCATGCTTCAGGGAAATTTGAGATTTTAACAGAAGAAATTTTTGACGCAAAAGTAAACAATATAATATCTTCAATGAGAAACATTCATCGATGCATGGATCCTTTGATCCGCAAGTGGTTTGAACGTATATTGATAAGCTTCTGCAATGGAGAATATAAAGAATATGACAACCCTAAAGATATTATCGACGAACAGATGATTCAATCTTTTAAACTTTCGGCCAACGAATTACTTGCTTGCAACGAAATGAGTGCAAAAGACTTAATTACATCCCATCAAGAATTAAAAGAGCAATTAAAGAGCTTCAAAAAATCACTGTTCAACTATTGCAAAGAAGTGGGGTTTATAGAATAACTACATTGTAAAAAATATATGAAAGCAGTAATTTACGCTCGCTATTCGAGCGACAACCAGCGTGAAGAGAGCATCGAAGGTCAGATCCGAGATTGCAGAGCTTATGCTGAATACAACGGAATAGATATTGTCGGCGAGTACATAGACCGCGCTTTCTCAGCAAAGACGGATGACCGCCCCGACTTTCAGCGCATGGTTTCCGACAGCTCTAAAAAACTGTTCGACGTTGTCCTTGTCTGGAAGTTGGACAGGTTTGCCCGTAACCGCTATGATTCTGCTTTCTATCGATATACTCTTCGCAAAAACGGGGTCAGGCTTATTTCTGTCAAGGAAAATATTTCAGACGGACCCGAAGGTATTATTCTTGAATCTATGATAGAGGG
>DVIU01000172.1 GCA_018711035.1 Candidatus Scatousia excrementigallinarum | reverse complement strand
GCAATCCGCGGTGTACTTAATATGAATAAAAATAAAAAACATATTATTACAACGAAGGTTGAACATCCGTGCGTTTTAAATTTATATCAAACACTTGAAAAGCAGGGCTATTCAGTTGATTATATAGGCGTAAATTCCAACGGAGAACTTGATCTGGCTCAGTTAGAAGAATCAATCCATTTCGATACCGCACTGGTTTCTATTATGTACGCGAACAATGAAACAGGTGTTATCTATCCGATACAAAAGATTTCTGAAATAATCAAACGTAAAAATCCGCAGACAAAGTTCTTTGTGGATGCAGTACAGGTTGCAGGTAAAATTCCTATTGATGTTCAAGAACTGGGTGTTGATTTGCTGGGAATTTCGGGGCACAAATTCCATGCTCCAAAAGGTGTGGGTGCTCTTTACTGTAATTCAAAAACCATTATTACTCCTTTAATCATCGGAGGTCATCAGGAACGCGGCAAGCGCGCCGGTACGGAAAATGTACCCTACATTGTGGGGCTCGGCAAAGCAGCAGAAGTTGCTACTGACTTTTTAAGATATGAAGCCACTGAAGTTAAGCGTTTACGCGATAAACTTGAGACCGGTATTCTCAAAAATATCTATAACGCACGCCTTAATACAGGAGCGGCTCCTAGAGTTCCGAATACTACAAATATCGGTTTTGAATATATAGAGGGTGAATTAATTCTGCTTCACCTGAGCGACCTTGGTATTTGTGCTAGTTCGGGAAGTGCATGTACTTCAGGGTCTCTTGAACCAAGCCATGTATTAAGAGCAATGAATGTTCCTTTTACGGCAATTCACGGTAGTATCAGATTATCATTAAGCAAATACACAACGGAACAGGAAATAGATTATGTAAATGAAGTTCTGCCGGGTATAATCGAGAAAATTCGCAGTATTTCCCCATATCAGGATGAGCTTGCAGAATTAAAAAAACAAAAACATTTTGTATAAAGTTTTGGCCTCCCGATACGGGAGGCTTTATTATTTTTGCAGAATAATAATTGGAAAGTCTTATGGGACTAAAGTATTATGTAATTTTTTATATACTACTTTAGTCCTGCTATTTTAGTCTTAAATTTGCTTTGCCGTAAATTACAAGTACGTTCAATGGTTTTTCCTCATATCGGGTTTTATCCTATGCATAAGGAGTTCAGATATGAAGAAAATAATTGTAATAATAGCGTTAGCTTTATTTTGTAATTTGGGCGGAACTTTTGTTTATGCCCAGACTTCAACACAAGCTACTCTCGGTAAGCTTGAAGATTCACTATTCGGATTCCAGTATGACGATGAGAGTGATTTAGCAAGGTTAGACAGAATAGAAACATCTGTTTACGGTGCTCCTTCAAAAGCTTCTCAGTCGCAAAGACTTGCAAAGTTGCGCAAAGATCTTTCTGCCGATTTAATCGGACAGGAAATTGAACCTGTTGAGGATACATTTGCGGATGCGTCGGATTCCTGGGTTGATGAACCTCCTAAGGCAGCTTCGAATGTAAGTTATCCTGCTGTTGATGAACTTGAGAAAGTTGTTTTTAATAAAACTTTTCCAAAAGAGGATATAAGCGTGCGTCTGTCTAATCTTGAGAAAAAAGCTTTTAATAAAACATTTGCGGATGATTTAAATACCAGAACAGAACGTTTAAAGGCAGAATTGAAGCCGCAGTCGTTTATGGATAATCAAATTGCACAGTCGTCAAATGCATTTTATGATCAGGATGATGTTGTCCCGTTGGGAGGAGATTTTCATATGAATAAATATATGCAGCATGATCCTTATGATTATAGTGAATTTAATGCAAGACAAAATGCTATGTTTAACGATGATTACGGAAACAGCAGTTCTTTGTTTGATAGAGAGCCTAAAAAAGCGTCTTTATCAACAGTTGAAAAGAAACTTATGAAACAAAATTTCAATAATGATTCAATGGAAAATCGTCTTGCCAGAGTTGAACAATATATGTTTGGTACTGTTTTTGATGGTGATGACCAGCAAACACGATTGAACAGAATTTCAAGTGCTTATAATGCTCAAAAATCTTCCGGTAAATACGACTCAAATGGTTTCGCCAGAAATATGACTACAGGAGTACAAATAGGTATGCTTATATTAATGGTACTGGCCTGCATTCTTTAATTTTAAGATGCAGGCTCCTGTACCTGTGGTTATTTTTTTAATTTTTCAGGATAATGATTCCATTTTATATTTTTGTTTTTTCTGAACCATGTAAGCTGCCGTTTTGCATAGTTGCGTGTATTTTGTTTAAGTTTTTGCTTTGCTTCCTCAAGAGTAATAATACCGTCAAGATAGGCTGTTACTTCCTGATAACCTATTGTATAAATTAAATTTGGAATTCTGCCGTGGATACTCAGGAGATTTCTTGTTTCTTCGATAATTCCGTTTTCAAACATCAAATCAACTCTTTTGTTTATTCTGTCATAGAGTTCGGCGCGCGGGTAATTTCTGCCAATCCATTCTACTTCATATTCAGGTTCTTTTTCTCCTTGAACTTCGCTCATCGGTTTTCCGGTTATGTGTATAACTTCAAGGGCACGGATGATTTTTTTCTTATCATTAGCGTCAATCCTTGCCGCACATATCGGGTCAAGCTTTGTGAGCCGCTCATATAATTCGGCGGTATCTTCTTTTTTTAAGTCTTCACGGTAAGCAAAATCAGGTTCAACTTTCGGCAGATTATAATGCTCAAGTAAAACCCTGTAATATAAACCTGTTCCGCCTGCAATAACAGGAGTTTTCCCGCGTAATATAATATCTTCAATACACTTTTTTGCATCAATTTCATACAACCCTGCTGAATAATCACATTCAGGCTCTACAATATCAATCATATGATGGGGGATTCCCTGTTGTTCTTCAATCGTTGGTTTTGCACAGGCTATATTAAAGCCTTTATACACCAGTCTTGAATCCGCAGAAATTATCTCCCCGCCGATTTCTTTTGCCAGCTCTATTGAATATGCAGTCTTGCCGCTAGCTGTTGCTCCGACTATCGCTATTACTTTCTTCTTCCGGTTTGTTGTTAAATTCACTGTCATAATAATAGAATATTAACACAATCACATAAACCAGAAAATAGAAGTAAACAATCATCATTAACATGTATATTACAGGGTTAAGAAGCGAAAAGGTATTTGCAAATGAAATTACCAGATTTAGTAATGTCAAATACACAAATAACGCAATTGATTTCCCGAATTTTACGAATAATTTTTTAATTGATTTGAACAATGCAAGAAGCGGATTTTGTGTTTGATAGATAATTTCGGGAATCCATAACATGAGCATATAAGACATTAATGTGCTTGCGGCCATAAATAATAGATTCCAGTTGCCTAATTTGTAAAGCTGCTCAATAGAAAGTGAATCAAGAAATACTTTCATATCCTGCGGTGAAGACATTGCGTTTTTAATTTGCTCTGCCGTAAAATCTATACTGCCGATAAAATGCATTCCGAGCTTGTAAATACATATTGCAAATATTGCAAATATACCCAGCGTTATTAGACTCATTCCTATGAATGATAAAAAATACTTTCCAATTCCTGCCGGAATTTTTTTTATAAGGTTTAATATTTCTTTTGCTCTGTCTTCATCCAGAATAAATTCTTTTTTAGATAAAGCTATTGATTCTTTAACCATATAGAACCAGCCGGCGCAAAAAGCTCCTACCATGCACAATAGAGTTATTACTGCGGAAACTGCTTCAGGCAGAGTATCTACAACTCCTTTTGCAAAGGTAAGATATATAGTTATAAGCCATATAAATAGGATTAGCGGTGTTGCTAAGATTATTCCCTCGTTTGTTAATTTAAACGCATTTTTAAACAATTTGAGCATAATTTATTATACCTCTTTTACAAATTTTTTTTTATTCAGCGAATTACTTAGTTAATTGAGCTTGTTTTTTGTTTTCAACAGCCAGTTTTCTTTTTCTGCGGCGCATCAAATCCACAAAAGCTTCCAACCTTGTGATATATCCGGCCTTTCCGGTTTGTTCATCCATAATTAGCGGCAGAATAGGAACATCGCAGTCTTCTCTCATCTTAGGGAATATATTTTGCGACATAATCTCAGGCATACAGGTAAAAGGACTTATGTGAATTATACCGTCGATGCCTCTTTCATCAGCGTATTTTACATCCGATACACATTCCAGTGCGTCGCCCCCGATATCTCTCATAAGATACGGTTTAGCAAGACGGTTGGCTCTTTGAAGATGGGTTTCTCCTTTTCTAAACATTTTAGGAATAATTGCATCCTTCAAAAAGCTGCTTACAGTAAGGCTTTTTCTTGTTTGAACGCCCATTTTGCCAAGTTCTTTTACTATATCCTGATTTGAGAATTTGTCGCACACCAGATAAATCTCACCGGTAATATCTACATGCAAAACTTCACGTTTAGGGTCAATCCGGGTTTTATCCATTTCCGCAAATGCAAGCTTTTTTGCCTTGTTCATCTGGCGTGTATTCATGGCCTCATCAACAATTTTTAATGCTTTTATAAAATGTTTTTCAGCTTCGCCGTAATTAATTTCTCTTGCTCTGTAATAAGAAAGTTTTGTTTCCAAATCGTCCAGCAGGAACACTTTGCGCATTGCAAGAATAATTGCCCTTATAAAAAGCAGAGGATTATTTTTGCCGGAAATTTCTTTTAAAAATCTGTACATGCCGTCAATCCCGTCATAAAGCTGTAATTCAATGTAATTTGCTTTATAACCCATATCGGAAAGAGCATTTTTTATGCAAGATCCGTATTCGCCGAGTCTGCAAATACCGGGAGATGAAATCATTGCTACATAATCTGCGCCGCCTTCTATTGCTTCTATAAAGTTTCCGAGGATTAGTTTATATGGCAGACAAATCGCTTCAGGAGCATTTTTTGTCCCGAGCGAGAGTGTTTTTTTACTGGTATAAGGCGGAATAAACGGCTCTACTCCGACTTTTCTGAGAGCCGCAGCCCAGGCTATGTATATTGTTCCCATATGAGGGAATGCTACTTTAATTTTTTTATTTTCTTTAGTCATTTTTACTGTTCCGTGTATTTTAAGTCAGGGTGTCTTGCTGCAAGCGTTTCGTCAACACGTTTTACAGGTGTGTTGTGCGGTGCAGAAAGGACTTTTTCTGTATCTCTCTCACATTCTTTTGCAATTTTTATCATAACATCTGCAAATTCATCAAGTCTTGCTTTCGTTTCTGATTCTGTGGGCTCAATCATTATAGCTTCGTGAACGATTAGCGGAAAGTACACAGTAGGCGGATGAGTATTTTCATCCATTAATCTTTTTGCAATATTTAGAGTTGAGATTCCATAATCGTGTTTCTGTCTTTCTCCTGAAAGTACGAACTCGTGCATACAAGGTTCATCATAAGGTAAGTCATAGTATTTCTTTAGTTTTTCTTTCAGGTAATTTGCGTTTAACACAGCATCTTCAGTTGCGTTTTTCAGGTTAGTTCCCATCATAAGGATATAGGCGTATGCTTTTACCAGAACGCCAAAGTTTCCGTAAAAGGATTTAACCGACCCGATTGAATGTTTAATATTATAATTTCTGTAGTACATTTCACCGTCAAAATCAATAACCGGAGCAGGCAAAAATTCTCTTAGTTCTTCCACAACTCCGACAGGGCCGGCTCCGGGGCCGCCTCCGCCATGCGGGGTTGCAAAGGTTTTGTGAAGATTCAAATGAACCACGTCAAAACCCATAAGCTTAGGATTTGTGTAACCCATAATTGCGTTATAGTTTGCGCCGTCATAATAGAGCAGCGAGCCGTTATCATGCATTAATTTTGAGATTTCGAGGACATTTTCTTCAAAAATACCGAGTGTATTAGGGTTTGTCATCATTATAGCCGCGACGTCTTTATCCAGAACTTCTTTTAATGCGTCAATATCTACCTGCCCTTTAGCATTTGATTTGACAGAAACAATTTCAAATCCGCACATATGCGCACTTGCGGGATTTGTACCGTGGGCAGAGTCAGGTATGATAACTTTTGTACGTTTATCGCCTTTGACTTCAAAGTACTTTTTAACAATCATCATTCCGGTAAGCTCGCCATGGGCACCGGCTGCCGGTTGAAGTGTTATTGCGTCCATTCCCGTGATTTTTTTCAATGCTTCCTGAAGATTGTACATTAACTGGAGCGCGCCTTGAGAATCTTCGTCACTCATAAGCGGGTGAAGATTAGTATGTCCTTCCAGTGAGGCGAGAAGTTCGTTTACTTTAGGGTTATATTTCATTGTACAGGAGCCTAGAGGATAAAAACCTTTTTCAATACAGAAATTTCTGTCTGAAAGTTCTTTGTAATGCCGTAATACTTCAAGTTCTCCAACTTGAGGAATGTTACAGGCTTCTTTTCTTAAAAATGCAGAGTTCAGAAAACTTAAATCTTCTATTTCATCTGTTAAACATATCCCCGAATTGTTGTTTTTTTCAAAAATTGTTTTCATTCCCTAAATTATCCCCTGTCTTTTTAAATCTTTTTTGATTTTGTCCAATCCTGATTGAATTATTCGTGAGATCCTTGATTGTGAAATATCAAACTCTTCTGCAATTTCCCTTAACTTTTTCTCTTTAAAGAATTTGTATTCAATGAGTTCTCTTTCCCGTTTCGGTAGTTTTTTCATTGATTCTATAATCTGAGTTTTGAGTTCTCCAAATTCAATAGCTTCTTCCGGGGTTCTCTCATCAGCTTTAATTTGTGTCGGAACTTCCGCATCCTGCATTTCGTCTATTGAAAGGATAGTTTTATACACCTCG
>DVIU01000171.1 GCA_018711035.1 Candidatus Scatousia excrementigallinarum | reverse complement strand
ATTTTCGGGAAAACAAATGCAGGGAAATCGGCATTCTTAAACAGAATTACCAACCAGGATGTCTCAATAGTTTCAGACATAGCCGGAACAACAACGGATGTTGTAGAGAAGTCAATGGAATTACTGCCTGTCGGGCCAGTTAATTTTCTTGATACGGCAGGCATAAACGATGACACCGAACTCGGACGTGAACGCGTTGAAAAAACAAAAAAAATAATAAACCGTACAGACATCGCCGTAATAATATGCGATTACAACGGGATTGATGATTATGAAAAAGAATTGATTAACGAATTTAGCAGGTTAAATATTCCATATTTAATTGTCATAAATAAAACAGATTTACACGAAATTACAGAGTACAAACTTAAAGAAATTCAAAATTTTACGAACAATATTATTATAACATCTGCTTTAAAAGACAAAGATATTGTTTACAAATTCAAAGAAAAACTTGTAAATATCCTGCCGGAAGATTTTGTCAATTCGCCTAAAATCGCAGGAGACCTTATACCGCCAAACAGTACGGTAATTTTAGTAATCCCAATCGACAAAGAAGCCCCTAAAGGCAGAATTATCTTACCTCAGGTTCAAACCCTGAGAGACCTTCTCGACAGTAACTGCCTGAGTTATGTTGTAAAGGAAAGCGAATTAAAAAAGGCACTGGATAACTTAAAAGAGCCTCCGGCACTGGTAATAACGGATTCACAGGCTTTCAAAAATGTATCGGAAATTGTTCCGGAAAACATTCCGCTGACATCATTTTCAATTTTGTTTGCAAGACTAAAAGGAGATTTAAAAGCATTTACAGATGGTGCCGGAGCAATTGAAAATTTACAGGACGGAGACAAAGTGCTTATACTTGAAAGCTGCACCCACCACGCAATAGAAGATGACATCGGCCGCGTAAAAATTCCAAACCTTTTAAGAAAAAAAACAGGTAAAAATTTGATAATAGAAAATTACGCCGGCCACGACTTCCCGGAAATAAAAGATTACAAGCTTATAGTTCACTGCGGAGCGTGTATGACAAACCGCCGTGAAATACTATCAAGAATTTTAAAAGCCGGTGAGGCAGGAATTCCTGTAACAAATTACGGAATAACAATTTCGTACTGTCTCGGCATCCTGCCGCGGGCCGTAAAAATATTTAACTAATATCTTAGTTTGCAAGCAGATTCGTTTCCTGTTTTACATTTCAGGTAATCGCGGCTTTCATGTACAAGCGCATAAGCAGTACAACCGTATCCCACGCCCTGATCTCCTGATTTATCAGGACGGCAGGTATTAAATCCCCAATAGCCGGACATACCTACAGGTCTTACACCGTCTTTAGTCAGAACAAAAGTAAACATATCTTCTCCAAGGCGGTTTGGCTGATTATCAATCCCGTTAATATCAAAATATAACCAAATACATTCAGCTAAATTCGTTCCGGCATTAGCTTTACACGCAGCATTATCAGCTCCAGTTGAATATGAATTTTTAAAAACAAACTCAGAACCATCTGCCAGTTTAAATATTGCCTTTGGAGATTCACTTATACTAACAGGTGATTTTACGCTGACAAAATTATACCTGTAACTCTTTTTATATCGATGCACTACTTTAATATACGGTTCAAGCTTATCAGCAAAAGCCGTTGGAGTTTCTGCGGGAATATCTGACCAGGTATCAGGGGATCCGTGTTCAAGAATTGCCAGACGATAAGCATTTTCCATAACAGAATACATCTTTTTTAATTTAACAACGGCCTCTTTATCATTCCTTTTTTGAATTATCGAAGGCAAAGTCATTGCGGCCACTATGCCTATAATACCCAGTGTTATTAAAACTTCTGCTAACGTAAATCCTTTTACAGAGAGGTATTCGCTACGCCCCCCCCCCCGAAATCCGCTCTAAATCAGTGTTTAGCATATTTATCCTCCTGTTTTTCTATTTATTATAAACTATTCATATAAAATTTTCAAGATTAATAAACTTGATAAATTTATCGACGTAAGATAAAATAAAAATATACAGATAATGAGGATAGTATGAGCAAGTTAAATATAACCGTATGTATGGGAAGTTCATGTTTTGCGCGCGGAAACGCACAAAATCTTGAGTTTATAGAAAATTATATAAAAGAAAACGGCCTTGAAGCAGAAATTGAACTTTCAGGAGCAAGATGTGAAGGCAAATGTGCAACCGGCCCGAATGTTATTATTAACGGCACCGAATACAATGAAGTCGATGAGGACAAATTAAAAGAAATATTAACCTCATATAAATAAAAAATTTTTCAATCATTAGTGTTTATTAATTAAAGGAGTTTTCAATGAATAATCAAAATGCGGTGTATACGTTATCAAATGAATGTCATGATTGTTACCGCTGCATAAGAGAATGTCCCGTAAAAGCAATCAAAATAGAAAACGGCCACGCTTCCGTTATTCCTGACAAATGTATTGCCTGCGGCAATTGTGTTAAGGCCTGCCCGTCAAATGCCAAACGCGTAAGAGTTGATATTGATAAAGCCAAAAACCTTATTCTTGCACAAAAAGACGTTTATGTATCTCTTGCACCATCATGGAGCGGTGTGTTTGAACATCCGCCTGAAAAAATGATTGCTCTTTTAAAAACTTTAGGTTTCAAAGGAGTCTCGGAAACCGCCCTCGGCGCGCAGGAAGTTTCTATAAAAACCACGCAGATGCTTAATGAAGCAGAAAAAGGTCTTTTTATTTCAAGTGCCTGCCCCGTAATTGTGGATTTTATAAGGCATTATCATCCTGAATTTATAAAAAATATTACCCCCATCGGGTCGCCTGCAATGACTCATGCCAGAATGCTTAAGGACAAATACGGCGAAGATATTTCAATTGTTTTCATCGGGCCTTGCATAGGCAAAAAAAATGAAGCCAGAGACAGCGGCATGTATGATGTTGCACTTACTTTTGAGGAATTAAAAGTCTGGATGAATGACCAAATTCCGGAGAAATCAGCAGTTCCTGTAGACCCGACTAATAAATTTGTTCCGAATACCGCCTATGAAGGTTCATTATACCCGATTGACGGTGGAATGAACGAGACAATAAGAAGAATCGGCATAAAAAAAGAAGTTCAGCTTATTGATATTGCAGGGCTCCATTCTTTTGAAAATGCCTTGAAAAACCTTAATCCCGAGAAACTCGAACAGGTTGTATTTGTAGAAGCATTATCCTGCGAAGGCGGCTGTGTCGGAGGGCCTTGTATTTCTACAGGCAAAGCAGGGTTATCCATAATTTCAAACGTTTTAAACAATGTAAAAAACAGAGAAGTGATACCAAAAGCACCGTCTGTAGTGGTACCGTACTCAATTCAGGAAAAGAAAGTTGTATCAACACCTCACAGTATTGAAGATATTTTGAAAACATTAAAAAAAATCGGCAAACATACTGTTGATGATGAACTAAACTGCGGCGGCTGCGGCTATGCAACATGCCGCGACCTTGCGAAAGCACTCCTTGACGGTGATGCGGAAGCATCAATGTGCGTTTCTTATATGAGAAAAATTGCTATGAGAAAGGCTGCCGCTCTTGTTCGCTGCATGCCTGCTGCCGTTGTTATGGTCGACAGCAGTATGAATATTCTTGAAGCAAATGACAGCTTTATGAGAATGTTTACCGGCGATATGTATGAGGTTTTCAAATCCCGCCCCGAAGGGCTTGCAGGAGCTGCTATTGACAGAATTGTCGATTTTGCTGACTTATTTAAAACAATTTTACAATCAGGAAAAGAATTACATAAAGAGCGTTACGCCGTAAAAAACAGATTATATGATATAAGCATCTTTACTATAGAAGAAAATGAAATCGTAGGCGCGGTAATTATGGATGTGACACAATCCGAAACAAACAGAGAAAAAATCTCTCAAAAAGCTCACGAAGTCATATCCAAAAATATTTCAATTGTTCAGGAAATCGCCTGCCTGCTCGGTGAACATATGGTTGAAACCGAAACACTTCTGAGTTCAATAGCCAATGATTTTGATGATAAAGACGAAAATGAGGCAAAATAGATGTTTATTGATATTGATTGCAGCCAGATGAAAAAATACAATCAAAATGCCTTCGGAGATTACTTTGTATCAAAAAGATATCCTGATGAGGCCCGCTTGATAGCAGTATTGTCCGACGGACTCGGCAGCGGCATAAAGGCAAATATTCTTTCATGTATGACAGCAACAATGCTTCTGCGGTTTATTGAAAACCAGCAGATTCCCATACGTCAGGCAGCAGAAATTATAATGAATTCGCTTCCGGTTTGTAAAGTCCGCAGAATCAGTTACTCTACGTTCTCGGGAATTGACGTAAACGATGACGGATATGCAAAAATTGTTGAAGAAGGCAATCCCCAGTTTCTGTGGATAAGAGATAACGAAATAATGGAACCTTCTTATGAAACAATCCAGTCTAAAACCTTCAAAAACCGTAAATTAAAAATATACAGAATACAGCTTAAACTCGGCGACCGCCTGATTTTTTGTTCTGACGGAGTAACTCAGGCAGGACTCGGAGGTGGACGTTTAAAACTTGGTTTAAGACGCGACGGTTTAATTGTTCTTGTAAAAGATAAACTCAATGAACATCCTGATATTTCAAGTTCAGAACTTTCTCAATACATAGTAAATCAGGCAAGAAATATAGAAACAGACAGACAGCCGAAAGATGATATATCAGCCTGTGTCTTATACTTCCGGGAACCGCGTGAAGCTCTGGTATTTACAGGGCCGCCTTATCATCAGCAAAAAGATAAGGAGTATGCGGAAATGTTTGCCAATTTCAAAGGTAAAAAAGCAATTGCCGGAGGAACTACAGCAAACCTTATATCAAGAGAATTAAACCGCCCGATTACGATGGATACTACAATCAGTATCGGCAAACTTCCGGCCTGTTCATACATGGAAGGCGTGGATCTGGTTACGGAAGGGATATTAACACTCACTAAAACTTTAGAATACTTAGAGAACGGGACTATGGATATTGACAATGCGGCAGGAAAACTGGTAAAATTTCTATTAGATAGTGACTGCATTAACTTTATGGTTGGAGCAAAGTTAAATCAGGCTCACTACGATCCGGCTTTGCCAATTGAAATAGAAATACGTAAAAATATTATCAAAAAAATAGCGGGCGTATTACAGGACAAATATTTCAAAAAAGTCACAATACAGTACATGTGAGGTCAGCCTCAGGTTAGGAAAAACGGACAGAAACCGTAAAGTTTATTAAAAATCAATAGTTAAGGCCTGACAGGAGTCAGCGGAAAGGGTATAAAAAATGAGTGAAAAAATTAGTGTTAAAGTTTGTTTAGGAACAACTTGTTTTGTAATGGGTTCTGCAAATTTACAGGAATTAATAGAAACAGTACCTGCAAAATACGGTGACAAAGTTGAAGTATCAGGTGTTCCTTGCCTCGGGTTATGTTCAATAGACTGGGAATTTTCAAAGGCTCCGTATGTAAAAGTGGATGAAGATGTTATTAAAGAGGCAACAGTAGAAAAAGTTTTAAAAGCAATTGATGAAAAGCTTGCAGTAAAATAAAAAAAAATCCCTCACCTGATAAAGTGAGGGATTTTTTTAATCAATAAAATTTGCATCTTTAAATATTATATCATTCTGCATAGCTGTAACACGATCTTCTTTGATTTTATCAAATACAGGATACAAAATCCTGTCATAAATCGAGTCACCGTTCTTGTAATATGCAGTCAGAAGTGTTCCGTACTTATCGTCTTTTTCAAGTTTCTTTAAAAAATCAAGTGCAGTGTATCTCGTTTTGTCCTGATGTTTAAAAACATTTAACAGCTTAACGAGTTTTTGAGAAATTTTTTCAGCAGGATATGACATCAGTTTTTTTGTAGACTCTTTTGAAAGTGTACAGCAGTGCTCTATATCTCCAAGTGTATTATCAGAAAGTGCATATATATCAACACAGTTGTTACTATCTGAAAGCTGGAATTCATACGGAATTTTTTGCGTCTTGTCTTCAAAAATCTGCGCAACATTTTTCCAGACTTTTCTGTTATTTTTTACATTATTTAAATCAAGCCTGGCAGTAAAATTTACATTACGGCTGAAATTATTATTAATCATTACTTACCTCCGCTAATAAAAAACCACTAAATAAATTTTTCTGCAAAATATAACAAAATGCTTAAATAAAATTTACAAATATAACTAAGAGTCCATTTTTTGAAAAATTATATGTTTATGCGATAATTATATTATAGTGGAAGAATAAAAAAGGAAGTTAGGAATATGGCAATAAACACCCCAAAACAGACATCACACTTAAAAAGAGAAATTCTCGTACGACTAATCAAATCTTTTTTAAGCGATAATTTTGAAGAAAACACCAGATTAATACCTTACGATATGCGTCCGAAAGGACACGAAGTTCCTTACAGATGCTGTATCTACAAAGAACGCGCAATTCTACGCGACAGAGCAGTTGCAGGGCTCGGCTTTTCAATTGAAGAAACCGACGACAGCACATTACTTTCAGACCTTGCTGAACAAGCACTTGAGAGAAAAGAACCTGAAGAAAATCCTCTTACAGTTCTTACAACTGCCTGCAAAGGCTGCGTTCCTTCCAGAATCTATGTAACAGACCTCTGTCAGGGCTGTGTTGCAAGACCTTGTGTAAACACATGTAAGTTCGGTGCAATAAGCATTCAAAACGGGAAATCTGTTATTGATCCCGCTAAATGTAAAAATTGCGGAATGTGCGCTCAGGTTTGTCCTTATCAGGCAATCCAGAAAATAATCGTCCCTTGCGAAAATGCCTGCCCTGTAGGTGCTATTGCAAAAGGCGAGGACGGCCACGCCCAGATTGATTTTTCAAAATGTATTTCCTGCGGAAAATGCGTTTCAGCCTGTCCTTTCGGTGCTGTTCACGAAAAAAGCCAGATTATTGATGTATTAAAAAGCATTAAAGAAGGCAAAAAAGTAATAGCTATGATTGCTCCGGCAATGATGGGACAATTACCTTGTACACCAAAACAATTAAAAGAAGCAATAATGAAATTAGGATTTGCTGATGTGTATGAAGTTGCACAGGGTGCAGATGTAACAACAAAAACAGAAGCCGCCGAATTTACCGAACGTCTTGAACACGGCGCTGAATTTATGACAACATCTTGCTGTGCAGGTTATAACGAACTTGTTGAAAAACATATCCCTGAAATGAAACCTTTCCGCTCAGATACAAAAACTCCTTTGTATTATACCGCAGAAATTGTTAAGAAAGAAATCCCTGACGCTGTTACAGTATTTTTCAGCCCTTGTGTTGCAAAAAGACGTGAAGCCCTTCAAAATCCTAACGTAGATTACGTTTTGAACTATGAAGAAGTAGGCGCATGGTTTGTTGCTCTTAATATTCAGGTTGCAGAATGCGGAGAAAGTGAATTCAAAACCGAAGCCTCTGCTGAAGCAAGAAATTATTGTGTGACCGGCGGAGTTGCAAAAGCAGTCCAAACATTGCTTCCGGAAGAAATTCCGGCTCATCCTGTAATTGTTGACGGATTAACCAAACAATCTATAAGAGATTTGAAAAAATATGCCAAAAACGGTATGTGTGATTTGGGAAATCTGATTGAGGTAATGGCCTGTCAGGGCGGATGTTTAGGTGGTAATGCTACGGTTAATGCATTTAAACCGGCTCTGAAACAGGTTACAAACTACGTAAATGAAAGCGAATCCTTAAAGGAAGCCGCTAAAGCATAAGATAAAAAAGCCCCGGTTAACGGGGCTTTTTTGTTTATTACTTACATTTGGTCTTACCGCCCCAATTCAAGTCATCACAATATTTATAATCAAGGTTTTCATTCATAAGAACCCATGCCGTACAACCCATACCGTGATCATAGTTTGTATCTTCGCTTATCTTATGCCTGTCACAGTATTTTTTAAACATTACAACAGTATCGTTTTCGCTGCCCATAGGGAAAATACCCTGTTTAGTAACATAAAAACTAAACATATCTTGTCCGTACTCATTAGGTTTTTTGTTACCGTTTACATCAACGGTAAATCTCCCGCATACATTTTTTAAAGGTTTTGTTGTGCCATAAACAGATTTGCAATCGCCATACCACATCCTGAATGAAACAGTTGCTCCGTCAGCAATTCTGACAGTAGAATAGTATTTAGTATTCGCAAACTTCTCGGAACAATATTTTGCAACATCAGAGTTTGACATATCAATACAATCTACAATGACTTTCATATACTTTGTAAAATTACGTGCCATAATTTTATGGCTTTCATCTTCATTTATTCCACCGGCACCCCAATTTTCAGGAGTTCCGTTTTCATTAACAGCCATCAAATATGCCTGGGATAAAGCTGAATAAGCTTTTTTTAATTGTGAGACCGTTTGTTTATCCTGAGTTTTTTGTGTTATTACAGGCAAAGTCATTGCCGCCACAATTCCGATTACACCTAGGGTTATCAAAACCTCAGCCAGCGTAAATCCTTTTCCTGAGAGGAATCTAGTCTGCCCCCCCCCCCGCAAATACTGTTAAGTCAATGTTTTTCATAATTTCCTCCTTTTTGTTTTATTATAACATACTTTTATCCTTTTTGTAATATAATATTTTTATGGAAAAGAAGAGAAAAATAAGCATTATCGGTTCCACAGGTTCTATTGGAACTCAGGCACTGGAAGTAATTGAAAAACTTCAGGATAAATTTGAAATAATAGCACTGGCTGGCGGCCATAATAGAGAACTTTTACAAAAACAGGCCGAAAAATTTAAACCAAGATACACCGTTCTCGGTGAGGAAGGTTTAGAGAAAATTTGCAACGATAAAGAAAATGATATTATTCTCGTTGCCTGTTCCGGAAAAATCGGCCTTAAACCTACTTTAAAAGCTATAGAAAACGGCATTGATATTGCACTGGCCAACAAAGAAACTCTTGTAATGGCAGGCGATATCGTAATGGAAGCCGCACGAAAATACGGTGTTAAAATTATTCCTGTTGACAGCGAGCACTGTGCCATTCATCAGTGCATTAAAGACATAAATCAGGTTGATAAATTAATTATTACAGCAAGCGGCGGGCCTTTTTTACATAAAACTGTTGAAGAAATGAAAAACGCAACAGTAAAAGAAGCCCTTGCCCACCCGCGCTGGAATATGGGAAGAAAAATTACCGTCGACAGCGCAACATTGATGAATAAAGGTTTGGAAATAATTGAAGCACACCATCTTTTCGGGTTTGATTATGATGATATAGATGTTGTTGTTCACCCGCAAAGTATAGTACATTCGGCAATCGAATATAAAGACGGAAGTGTAATTGCACAATTAGGATTGCCTAGTATGCACATCCCTATTCAATACGCAATTACATACCCTGAACGTTATGAGGGGATTAAATCGAAAAGTTTCAGTTTCGCGGAAATTGCAAGACTTGATTTTGAAAAACCTGATTACGAAAAATTTCCTACAGTTAAGCTTGCATATAAAGCCGGCAAAATCGGAGGCACTGCAACAGCCTGCTTGAATGCCGCAAATGAAGAAGCTGTATTTGCATTTTTAGACGGAAAAATAAAGCTTTATGAGATTTACGAAATTACCAAAAAGATTTTTGACGAACACGAAGTAATTAAGAATCCTACCATTGACGAAATCTTTGAACTTGACCGCCAGATAAGAGAAAAAACAAAAAATTATATAAAGGGACTTTAATTATAAAGTCCCTATTTTTTATTCATATCTTTATATTCATTATAAATTTTTTGAACTTGATAACTACACTTGTTTATATCATCTCCATCTCTGAAATCCGGGGGAGAAGCAGGATAGAAAAATTTTCCTATATAAATTGCAGATAGATCTCCATTATCTTTGTATTTTACTGTATATTCCTCATGCGTATTACCATACTTCTCAAACAATTTGTGATATATTTTTTTTATAGTTTTTCCATCAGGTGAGTATTCCACAGTATGTTCGCGTTCATTAATATCCGGAATCCAAGGATCATTAGGACAAGAGGTACTGCGTACAATAACAGTCTTACCATCCGGTGCGTATTTAGTTATATCGATATCTGCAATATAGGTATGAGTACCGGAATAGTATGTTGCAGCGTATTTTTTTTCCATAAGATTACCATTCTCATAATATTTTTCATATTGATTTCCACTATCTCTTGAATGAACCTTAATATTACCGTTTTCATAATATTCTTTATATGTACCGGAATATTCATCTGATTTTAATTTACCGCTCTCATAAAACTCTCGTTTATTCCAAGAATTGTAAGAAAATTCGCAATTCCCGTCACAATTTGCCACACTTTTTAATTTACCGCTCGGATAATATCTAAATTCCCGTATGTCCGAATATGAATTCGGAACTTTTTCGTATCTTATAGTTTCTATCAAATTAAAATCATCATCAATAACCTGAGTTCTTCCATAATAAGGAGATGATGGATTATAATCAACTATTTCAGTAATATTGCCAACCCCGTCACGCAAAGATGTTCTCATCCTTTTTAAAAGAACACCCGATTCATTATAATCTTCCTTTATTCCGAATAAAGGCCAATACGCTGTTTTTTGTATAAAATTTCCCTCCGGATCATAATTTGAAGTTTCTGATAATTGCTTACCTTCATTATATTTATAGCGTGTTTCCCACTGCATTCTTCCCTGACCGTCAAAATTAAATGTTCTGGATATATAATTATGAGGAGAATTAGGAACATATTCATAAGTAGTTATTGTTTTAACAGTGTCATCCGGATTTAACTCTACCTTTCGCTGTATTTTAGGACCCGCATTACTGTCATGATATTCTATAAACCCTTTTATTTTTCCTGATTTATTTAAGATATTTTCCCTATTAAGAGTCCCATCAATTTTATCTACAAATATATCTATGTTTTTTTGAATTGTACTGCTTTCTGTTAATTTTGTTAAGGCATCATCATAACCACTAACTTCTTTAGCAAGTTTAATTATTGATTTCCACAAACCGCAAAAACTTACATTTTGCTGCGGTGTATTTGTAAAATAACTGTTATATTGCGGAACATTTTTTGTTACTTTATTTTTACGGCTTTCATTCAATGAATTTGAGTAACTCAAATTTACAGGACTGACTCTCATAATACAATACCCTTTTTTATTTTTATATTAACCCCTTATTATTTTTTATCAATACTACTACAACCAAAAAACACAGGTATAAAAACAAAAAGATATTTTACAAATTTTAATATATCTATAAAATGTCGAGCGGGTCAACGTCGATGGCAAGCTTAATATCCTTAGGCATGGTAATTTTATTCAGGAAACTTGAGATAAAATTGTGACCTTTTTCTTCGAGTTTGTTTTTTATAATAATCTGGAATCTGTAGTAGCCGTTAATCCGCTCGATTACGCATGGGGTCGGGCCAAGAACTTCAAGACGTTCGGAAATTCCGTATTTTTCAATCATCATGCACATTCTGAGTGTGATTTCCTGAGCGGACTTTTCTGCACGGAAATTATTTATAGAACTTATGATAAGCCTGATCATCTGGCTGAACGGAGGATAATCAAACTCTTCACGCGCGGCAATTTCTGTTGTATAAAATTCCCCGTAATTTTGTGATTTTGCACTGGCAAGCGCATAGTAATCGGGGTTGTATGTCTGAAAAAATACCCGTCCGGTAAATTCGCCCCTGCCTGCACGTCCTGCAACCTGTGTAAGCAGTTGGAAACCTCTTTCCGAAGCCCTGAAATCAGGCAGGTTAAAACTTGCGTCTGCCGAGATTACCCCTACAAGCGTAACGTTAGGATTATCGAGGCCTTTTGCAATCATCTGGGTTCCGACAAGAATATCAATATCCCCTTTTTGGAATCTTTCCAGAAGCCTGATATGTTCGCCCTTTCTTGCCATAACGTCACTGTCTACACGTTCAACATTATGTTCAGGGAAAAGTTCTTTTATGTATTGCTCAATCTTTTGCGTACCTGTGCCGCTGTTTCGTAAAGCGTCAGACCCACATTCCGGACAAACATCAGGAAAACGCTCCACCTGATTGCAGTAATGACATTTTAAACGCTGGTCTTTCGCATGCCATATCATCGGAATCGCACAGTTCGGGCATTCAATAACATGTCCGCATGCCTGACACTGTGTATATGTCGAAAATCCGCGGCGGTTTATTAGTAAAATAACCTGCTGTTTCTTTTCCAAGGTTTCATTAATAGCGGTTTGCAAAGGTTTTGAAATAACATTTCTATATGCAGCCTTTGAATGTTCCTGCATATTTATTACAGTAACCGGCGCAATCGGTGCGTTACGGTAGCGGTGTTTCATTTCAAAAAGGTTACCTGAATTTACCGCACGATAATAAACAGAAATGTCCGGAGTTGCCGAACCGAGAAGAAGCGGGCACTGATGAAATTCCGAAAGTTTTTGTGCCACAACTTTAGCGTCATAACGCGGTGCAGGACTTGTTTGTTTGTATGCGCCTTCGTGTTCCTCGTCAATTATAATAAGCCCGATATTTTTTAACGGGGCAAAGACGGCAGAACGCGCACCAGCCAGAATTTTAATATCATCTTTATAAAGTCTTTGCCAGACATCATATCTTTCACCGTCAGAGATACTGCTGTGCCAGATTGCAACATCTTTTGTGCCGAATTTTTTTGCAAGCCTTTTGGTTAACTGGGATGCAAGCGCAATTTCCGGAGCAAGAAAAAGAACATTTTTGCCAGATTTTATCGTATCGTCAATAAGTTTAAAATAAACTTCCGTCTTACCGCTCGCAGTTACTCCATAGAGAAGCATTTGCGCAGAAGAATTTTCCTTAATCTTTTTAGAAATCCCCTCGTACGCACTCAATTGTTCCCCTTCAAGAGTCGAAAGCGGTTCTGTATTTTCAATTTTCAAAATATCCAGCGGGTTTCTGTAAATTTCTTCCGTTGAAAGTTTCAAACATCCGGCGGCTTCGAGCTTTTTAATTGTTGCACGTGTTGTTTTTGCGTATTTTTCAAACATTACAAGCGGCATTTTTCCGCTATCTTTCAGTTTTTCAAGAACTTCCACCTGCCGTTTGGTTGCACCCTCAAAACTCGTAAACTCAACCGACTGTTCTGTTTTAGAGACCTTTTCAATAAGTTTCAGAGGTATTGCCGCATTCAAAACGGTTACTAAATCGCAGCAGTAATAATTTCCGACCCACTCCAGTAGTTTTAGATAATCAATAGAGAAAAGCGGGGTTTCATCCAGAATCTTACTAATCTTCTTCGCCTTAATTTCTTCCGGCAAATAGTCTGAAAACCCCACACAAAATGCATTTATAAGCCCCTGCCTTCCAAAAGGCACTAATATCGCCTGCCCGATTTGAATTTTATCCTTCATCTCATCAGGAATTAAATAGCTGAAAGTCTTAACCCCCAGCCCTTTAATATTTACAAGCGCAAGAGCGTATTTCATCTATTCAGCCATGAACTCTTTCTTAGCTTCTTCAATAGCATCAGATAACAAATCTAACTGATCAGGCGCAAAGGTTACACCTTTTTTTGTAGGAAGCCAGGAAGCACCGTCGTCGGTTGTATAGAATATTCTCATATTCAAATAGCTTCTTCCTTTGTATTCACTTACAGAAATTTGTAATTGTTCTGTATCACTTCTGTCAATTGTAGCTAAAATTTTTGCGTCTGCCATTCTTTCTCTCCTTATTTATAAATAACAATATTATATTATCACAAACTCTTTTTTATGTTAAAATTAAAAACAAATAAGGAGAAAAATATGATAAAAGTAGCAGTATGCGGTGCATTAGGGAAAATGGGAACAGAAGTTATCAAAGCTGTTGAAGCTTGCAATGAGACAGAATTAGCCGCAAAAATTGATATTGCAGGAGATGATACTTTTAAATCAATTGAAGAAGCTCACAATGCGGTTGATTTTGATGTATTAATTGATTTTACACAGCCGAAATCAATTTTTGAAAATGCAAAATACTGCTTAAACAACGGTATAAAAATCGTAATCGGTACAACAGGATTATCAGACGAACAGATTGCTGAATTGAAATCTCTATCAGAAAAAAATAATACAGGCTGTTTGATTGCGCCGAATTTTTCAACAGGTGCGGTCTTGATGATGATGTTCGCAAAACAGGCGGCAAAATATTTTGATAACGCAGAAATCATAGAACTTCACCACAACCAGAAAAAAGACGCCCCATCGGGTACTGCAATTAAAACAGCATTAATGATGTCCGAAGAAAAAGAAACCTTTACAAAAAACAACTGTCCTGAAACAGAAACCATAAAAGGTGCCCGCGGCGGAATTTCTTACTCCGATATTCATATTCACTCTGTGAGAATGCCGGGCTATATCGCATCTCAGGAAGTAATTTTTGGTTCATCAGGCCAAATCATGACAATAAGACACGATTCCATGGACAGAGCATGCTATATGCAGGGCGTATTGCTTGCAGTAAAACACGTCTTTGCAAAAAATGATTTCGTCTACGGCCTTGAAAATATTATGTAATTAAACATTTTTTATTAATTCATTTATATCTATATCCAAAGCTCTTGCTATATCAATTATTTTTAATATAGTAGGGTTTTGTCGTGCAGTTTCAATAAAACTTATTGTAATTCTTGACGTATCAACAAGCTCTGCAAGCTCCTCTTGAGATATTCCTTTTTTCATTCTGGCGAACTTAATGTTCAACCCTAAAGTCTTTAAACGCTCATTAGTCATAGTTATATGATAGAAAGTTGACAAAATTTTCTCCATAAGATATAATAAAATTATGATTAATATATTAAACAAAAATAAAGCATATATAACATTATACGGGTTTACATTAGCAGAAGTACTAATCACACTTGGAGTAATCGGAATTATAGCAGCAATGACAATGCCTGCATTAACTCATAAATATCGACACAAAGCTGCTATTACTCAAATAAAGAAGATGTACACCGTACTATCTCAAGCAATGCTATTATCATGTCCGGATGGAACTTATTCATCTTTAACCTTTTATGATAATGATGTAAAAGGATGGTATATAAACTATTTAAAGCCTCACTTAAAAATATCAAAAGAATGCTTTAACACAAAAGGCTGTTGGAACTCCGGTACAAAATACATGAATGGAACAATCGCAAGCAGTGGTAATGGCGTTGGCTCAGGATTTGTTGCTTTTAATACTATAGACGGATATTTTATAAACATGGACGGATATATGGAAAAAGATCACGATTATGTTGAACAGGTATTTGGAGTAAATACTCAGGGCGATAGTTTAATAGTACACGTTGACATAAACGGTAACGGCAAACCCAATATTATAGGAAAAGATGTTTTTATATTTGTATTTTCAAACAAAGGATTTGTGCCTGCGTGCAAAATTAAAAATGACACTCAAATAAAACAAGATTGCTCTCCTCAAGGTAAAGGAATATGCTGCCTGGAGCAAAGCATCCGTAACGGCTGGGAAATTGACAAAAAAAATCTATGGTAATACGTAAAATATTTTCCTCATACAAATAACTTATATTAGTAATAAAAATTCACATAAGACTTAACAAAATTTTTGTCTTTGATAGAATTAAGAAACACACATGAAAAATTATTATTTTGAGGAGAGATTATGAGAAAGCCAAACATAGCAATTTTAGGCGCAACAGGTGTTGTTGGAAGGGAAATTACAAAAATCGTTGATGAATTAAAGATTGATTTTAATGAAATAAAATTTCTTTCAAGCGCAAAAAGTGCAGGCAGCAAAATTGAATTTCAAGGCAAAGAATATACCGTAGAAGAAGCAAAACCTGAAAGCTTTGAAGGCATAAATATTGTACTTGCCTCTGCCGGCGGCTCAACTTCACAAAAATTTGCACCTGAAATCGTTAAACGCGGCGGAGTTTTGATTGATAATTCAAGCGCATTCAGAATGGATCCAGATGTTCCCCTTGTAATTGCGTATGTAAATGATGAAGATTTGAAAAAACACAAAGGTATTATAGCAAACCCGAACTGCTCAACTTCACAATTAATGCTCGTTCTCAAACCACTCCATGAAAAAGCAAAAATTAAACGCTTAATCGTATCAACCTATCAGGCCGTTTCAGGTGCAGGACTTGCAGCAATTAATGAACTCACAGAAAATACAAAAGCTACTCTTGCGGGCGAAAATTTTGAAAACAAATGCTTCAAAAAGCCTATTTCTTTTAATGTAATCCCGCAAATCGACGTATTTTGCGAGAACGGTTATACAAAAGAAGAAATGAAAGTCGTTAAAGAAACTAAAAAAATTCTTCACCTTGCAGAAGATTTGCCAATCTCATGTACAGCAGCACGCGTTCCGGTTTACAACGGTCATTCCGAAGCTGTTGATATTGAGTTTGAAGAAGAAATTTCACCTGATGAAGTGCGTGATATAATGAAAAAATCCTTCGGAATTGAAGTTATAGACAATCCGGAAAATTTTGAATACCCGACAACACGTGATGCTTCCGGTGTAGACCCTGTATTTGTCGGCAGAATAAGAAAAAATCTCGCCTTCAAAAACGGTATTTCTTTATGGTGTGTAGCTGATAATCTTAGAATAGGTGCAGCTCTTAATACTGTAAGACTCTGTAAAAAAGTAATAGAAATGGAATTATATTAAAAAAAGTAAAAAAATACCCGTTCAGGTTGTAGCCAGATGGCATGTTTTAATGTATAATACATATACTGAGTATATCAGATTGAGGAGAAAAGCATGACAAGAATACCCCCTATAGGCAGCTTAAGAACTGCCGGAAAAGTTGTCTCCCAAGTGAATAAGACAGCAAAAAACCTACTTCCGCATGAATTACCTCTGCCGGATAAAAGAGAATCACAATTAATAAATTTATTACACCCCGGCACACCATTATATAATGCAAAACAAGAAATCCAAACAACATTAAATACCCATTTTAAGTCATTTAATAAATAACAAATAAGAACGGTTACCGGCACGGGAAATTTACCCCCTACCAGACTAAAGAAAAGGAAAAACATTATGAAAGAAAAAAATTCAAAAGTTTCTGTGATTGAAAAAGATATTAAAAAAGAAACCGCAGAACTTAACGGAGTCAAAGTAAATCCTGAAGATTTCGAGATTCCGAGAACAACAATCGAAATGCTGGAACAGACATTTCAAATAGCTTAATAAAATTTACATTTACCCCTACTTTTTAGCAATTTCTAAATTCATAGAACTTTAAATAAAAAAAGAAGGTTTTATGAGTTTAGGAATTGCTTTTAAAAATATAAATTATAAAAAACTAAATATACCAACAAGATTTGATGACATTCAAAAAGAAATTACCGCTGAACGTATGCGAGAAAGCGTGAAAGCATATAAAAAATTTGTTCCTCAAACTGAGAAAAAATTTGATACATATAAGTTAGGAGACATAATAGGTAATAAATTAGATAAAATTATTTAAACATATAACAAACCTTGTTAAAAAGGGCTTTTTTATTGATTTTATAATATGTTTCTGTTAAAATACTTGTATTATTTCAGGGTTAAGGATATGTTAATCGAAAGAGACGAGATAAAAAATTTAGTAGACAAAATCCATGCAGACGGAACAACCGTTGTTTGTACAAACGGTTGTTTTGATATTCTTCATGTAGGCCACGTCCGTTACTTGCAAAAAACAAAATCATTTGCCGATTACAGTATTGTATTGTTAAATTCAGACAAATCTGTACGTTCTATAAAAGGCCCCTCACGTCCTATCAATAACGAAAATGACCGCGCAGAAATATTAAGTGCTTTGAGATACGTAGATTATGTGGTATTATTTGATGAAGACAGTCCGCGGAATCTTTTAGATGAAATCAAGCCTGATGTTTACACAAAAGGCGCAGATTATTCAATGGAAACACTTCCGGAAGCGGACATTATGAAAAAAAACGGCACACGAGTTGAGTTTATAACCTTTGTTGAGGGTAAATCAACAACAAACACTATTAACAAAATGAAAAATAATTAAATAAGGAGCAGCACATGAAAAGTTTTACAGTAGAAGAAATTTCACAAATTGTCGGCGGAATGTTGACTAAAGCCGGAGATGTAAAAATATCACAGATTGCACCTCCTCTTTTAGCTGATGAAAATACACTTGCATTAGCATTAGGAGAAGATGAAATTGCTAACCTTGCAAAATCTCAAGCAAAAGCCGCACTTGTCCCTCTTGGAGTACAAATTGACGGATTAACAACCATTGAAGTTGAAAGACCGCGTCTTGCAATGATGAAATTATTAAACCTTTTCTATGTTGCACCTGAAGTTAATCAGGGAGTTCACCCGACAGCAACAGTTCATGAAACTGCAAAACTGGGCGAAAATGTTCAAATCGGCCCTAATGTAGTTATCTCGCGCAACGCTGTAATCGGCGACAATACGAAAATTCTCGCAAACTCTTACATCGGCGGGGGCGTAAAAATCGGTAAAAACTGCTTCTTCCACGCAGGAGTTAATATAGGTGACAGAGTTCAAATCGGTGATGATGTTATTCTTCACCATGGGGTTTCTCTTGGTGCAGACGGCTTCAGCTTTGTTACGGAAAATCCTGACAATATCGAACAGGCTAGAAAAGAAGGCACGATTAAAGAAGAAAATATTAAACAGGTTATCTTTAAAATTCCTTCAATAGGTTCGGTTGTAATCGGCAGTAACGTCGAAATCGGAGCAAATACTACAATTGACCGCGGAACAATTGAAAATACCATAATCGGTGATAATACAAAAATTGATGACCTTGTTATGATAGGCCACAACTGTAAAATCGGTAAAGGCTGCCTGATTGTTTCACAGGTGGGTATTGCAGGAAGCTGCGTAATCGGAGACAGAGTTGTTATTGCAGGACAGGCAGGTCTTGCAGACCATATTAACATCGGCTCCGATACTATTATTACAGCAAAAGCAGGGGTTACTAAATCATTCCCTGAAAAATCTATTGTTGTAGGTATTCCGGCAGTTCCAAGAAAAGAATTCATTAAACAGCTTAAAACAATGAAAGACGCACAGGAAATCTTTGCAAAATTCAGAAAATATGAACCAATGCTGAACGCATTTGAAGAAGCTCATAAGGAAGACTAATCAATGGTAACGCTAAAAAAAGAAACTGAAATTACCGGTAACGGTTTAATGAAAAATAAACCGTGCACAGTAAAGTTTTTTCCTTCAAATACAGGCAAAATCAGATATTTTGTAAAAGGTCAGGAAGCATTTGAAGCAAATGTTGATAATGTTGTATCTACAGAGCATTGCGTTGTATTAGGCAATAAAAAATCACAGGCAATGCTGACAGAACACCTGACGGCTGCACTTGCCTTCTGCGGTATAGATTCGATTGATATCTGTATGGATGAAACGGAAGTTCCGGCACTGGACGGAAGTTCAAAAAAATGGGTCGAACTTTTTAAATCCGCAGGTATTGAAAAGCCTTTTATGTATAAACCGCAGCAATATACAGTTTCAGAACCGGTTTATTATCTGAACGGGAAAACAAGCCTTGTAATTTTACCTTCTGATGAGTTGTTCATTTCTTATGCAGTAAATTATAATCATCCGGATTTAATAAGAAAGTTCGTGAATTACAACCCTAAAAATCAGGATGAAATAATTGAAGCAAGAACTTTCGGATTTTATAAAGATCTGAAAAAATTTCAGATGTTCGGTTTTGCTCAAGGTGTTACAATTGAAAATACAGTCGGACTTCAGGATGAGGGATATACGACTCAATTGAGAAGTGAAAACGAACCTGTCAAACATAAAATGCTTGATTTAATCGGCGATTTATATTTGACAGGGATAAATCCTTTAAATCTAAAATGTCAGATTCTTGCAAAAGAAGCCGGTCATGCAGTTCATATAAAGACTGCGAAAATATTAAGAGATAAGTTAATTAAAATATAAGGAGAGAGTGTGATGAGTGAAGAAAAAGAAATTTTAAAATTTGATACAATGGAAATAATGGAAATGATTCCGCACCGTTTTCCATTTTTGCTTGTCGACAGAATTACCGAATGTGTTCCCGGCAAATATGCTAAAGGATACAAAAATCTTACAATGAACGAGCAGTTTTTTCAGGGTCATTTTCCAGGAAACCCTATCATGCCCGGGGTTTTACAGTTGGAAGCTATGGCACAATGTTCGGCACCTGTATTAATGACAATGCCTGAATTTAAAGGCAAATTAACATTGTATGCAGGAGTTGACGGTGTACGTTTTAAAAATATCGTTAGACCGGGTGACAGATTTGATATGGAAATAGAATTGACAAAAGTAAAAGGGCCTGTATGTAAAGCTCACGGCAGAGGTTTAGTAGACGGAAAGCTTTGCGTAGAAGCTGATATGACTTTTGCTTTAAAATAAGCCTTAATTTAAGAAAAAGCTCCCAATAGGGAGCTTTTATTTTTATAAATTTTTCCAGAAATCCTTGTCTGTAATAGCCTTATAAGTGCAAGCAATACCATTGTAGTAGTGTTTTGACTGTTTCGAACAGAAATTATCCGTATTTTCGTAATCGGTGCCTTCTGCGCCCATGGGCAGCAATTTCCCGTCATTCATTAATTGAAAAGTAAAAACATCATATCCCCAGCGGTTAGGTTTTTGACGTTTTCCGTTTATATCAACAGAAATATAAATAATACTGTAGCCTGTATCCTCAAACATAATAAGCATACCGTTTGGTAATACAAATTGGCCGTCATCAAATATACTAGTCTTGATTTCATTCCCGCTGAAAGTTTTATATGAAGGGTCAGTACTTAATCCGGCTTCATTTTTGTTATTACGGGTCATACAGACTGACTCATTCGGGTTGAGTACCGAACAATCATAAATTTTTTTATAATAAGTTTTATAGACATTATAAAACTCGCCGTTTGTACGACGCTCAAAATTTGAGGAAGTAATTGTATAACCGTAATCAGCACTCATTTTTGCCAATCCTTCCTGCAAAATTGTATATGCAGCCTGTAAACTTGTTTGAAAAACTTTACTCTTATTATTATTTATCACTGACGGCAAAGTCATCGCTGCCACAATACCAATAATACCAAGTGTTATCAGAACTTCTGCCAGTGTAAACCCTTTTCCTGAGAGGAATCTAGTTTGCCCCCCCCCCCGAAAATACGACTAAATCAAGTGTTTTCATAGTTTCCTCCTTTTTATCCCAGTTTAACATATATTTTATTTAAGCGCAAATTTTTATATGTCTGTATTTAATATTTATAGAAGGATTTAAATATGCAAATAAATAGAATTTCACTTATAAATATACAACCCCAATTAATAAAACATACGCCCGAAAATCCGGAAGTTGAAAAGGTTTCGGCTCAAGGGGGGGGGCTTCCGCTTCCGACAACCGCACAGTATCTGGCTTTTACAGGCGGTTACAGCCTTGATTTGGCCAGCACTATAAAAAATTTAGATAAACTTGCACAGAAAAAGTCAAACGTTTATCCGCCTCAAATTCGGGAATGGGCAGGAATTATACTTGAAGATGGTAATAAATCAAAAGAAACACTTATTAATATTCATAAAAAATTCTATGAA
>DVIU01000170.1 GCA_018711035.1 Candidatus Scatousia excrementigallinarum | reverse complement strand
GTCGATGTATGTACCGAACACGGTAATGCCGTTCCGTTCGGCAAATTCCATGCACTCGCGGATCTGACCTTCGATGCTCTCCTCTCTTTGGTTGTCACTCGAATACCGAGCGTAGATGATTGCTTTCATTTATTCTATCCTTTCATAAGCATAAATATTTTTTATATATCTATGCAAGTAGCTTCCAACAGATGGAGCATTTAGCAACCCCATGTATTCCCCATATGGAACATTTTTGTAAATGTATGTACTACCGTTAAGAAATCCGACGTAAAGAGTCTGAGTGCCATTATCATATCCAACGAACGCCACGTTAGATGATGACACTTCTTGCATTTCAATTCCAAACTTATTCACTTTCATTTTCCTCCAAAGTAAATTTTTTGTTTCTCCACAATTTTACAAGTTCTGCGTATGAGTTTTCATTCTCAGGCGCGTTTCTCCAAAGTTCTGAAACCGCAGGATCTGAGCCCTTGTATGCACCATTTAATCTAAAAAATTGTACCCTTGAAGGAATTTTTACTCCCTCTCCAGAAATAATGGCTTCACCGGTTCTCATGCTCGGTAGCAAATCGATTAAAGAACGGAGTTCATCTTGTATTGCCCCAGAAACATATGCTCGATCTTTATTGTTATTCATCCTTAAAGCAACAATTGTTCCACATTGGCTTAATACGGTTTCGTCCAGCTCAGATGGTCGTTGTGTTACCAGCATGAGTCCTATTCCGTATTTTCTTCCTTCTCTCGCTATGCGTTGAACAGTTCGAGATGCTATGGAAGCCTTTCCATTATGTAAATAATTGTGCGCTTCTTCCAAGACAATTAATAATGGCCTACGCTTCCCACCATTTGATAAGTTTTGTCCCCAAAATAAAGCATCATATACAATATTTAGCAGAGTTCCGGTAATTGACAACATTAACTCAGCAGGTACGTTTGAAAGATCAAAAATTGAAATGGCTTTTTGTGAATCAAACCAATCCGATAATAATTCACTAATGTCTTTTTGTATCTTTCCTTCTTTATCTGGTGTATACTCGCCTGGTGAAAACAAAAAATTATATCTCGTATCAGTAAGCTTTAATCTAATACTTTCTAAAAAGCTCAATAACCCTTTAGCCTGATTATTAGTAAATGGTGGCGAATTCGTTGTGGAAGCTGGCTGGTATATATTCGATTTTAGTCTATCGGGATCACCTTTCTCTACAAGTTCTGTTTTTGAATCTGGATCACCTCTTTTATTAAAAGTTTGTCTTTCAAAATCATCAAGATCAAACCATAGCTTTTTTATACTAAAAGGAATAGGTGAGTCTGCCGATATAAGGACGGAATCGATTTTAATGCCGTTTACTTCTGCTCCTTTAACTTTAGCATGAACAATTTTCTCTCTAATATATTCTCGGTTTGCATCAGTGATCGGGGCGTCAAACAACGATATTAATTCATTAAATGGTAACGCCCAATAAGGCACATAAAGCTGTTTTGAAGTAGTATAGTCACCGCCAATTTTATAAACTGAACTGCTTCTTTTAAACACAGTATTATATTCACCGTGTGGATCTAAAACTAATATACGCGCATTCTTAAACTGCTTTTCAATTATTGCATTTAAAATTACCCCTACCGCATTTGATTTTCCGCTCCCTGTAGAGCCTAGCACGGCAATATGCCTTGAAACTACTTTGTCTAAATTCATATAGGCATTCAAACTTTCAGACGAGCTAATATTGCCGACATTAATAGAAGAGGATGCATCATAATCATTGTAAATATTAGATAAATCTTCAATTGTTACCAAACAGACTGAATCGCCAGTTGTAGGTGACTGGGAAACGCCTCTATTAAATTGTTTTCCTGTTTGCTCACCAATTAAATTAATAGTTAGCCATTGACTATTGGAAACGGAATCATACCCAAATGAAAGTTGTTTCTCCAATACATTTTCGGGAGTTGCGGCTGCACCGATTTGTGTTACTATTCCAATGACATTGCAATACCCAAGAGGTATTTTTAAAAAGGACCCAATTTGTCCAATTCTGTATACCACCCCATTAATAATTGGCATATCTGACTTGACCGAATCGGATAACTGCACAGTAATCGAATTCCCAGACACGCTTACTACTTTTCCTATTTCAAAGTACTGTTCGTTCATCTTTTTCACCACGCTCATAAGGTATCATGTTTTGCAAGAATTCTACAAATTTAGTAAAATTAATTACAGTGAGCTCACCTTTACCCGTCCATAGCTCATCGCCTTGTCTTTCCTGTTTAAGAGGAAGTGAGTCATCATAAGGAGCATCCTCATCAAAATACAAATTAATGTCAATAGAGTCTTCTCGGCTTGGTTCGCGTTTTAATTTCCATTCCCCAAACTTTGTCCCTTGCACAGCGTATTTTGATGCAAGTACAGTTATTTTATTGCATTCTTTCGCCAGTTTTGCCAATGGATGCTTTTCTGTAAACGAATTAATTTTACAACTATTTTCCCATACAATATCGTAGAAAAAGACATAAACGTGTGCATCTGAATTACTTTTTAGCGCCGAAATAATACGCTCGTTTATGTGCTCGTCTCCAAACGAATAACCGCATACGAATAGGACGGCATCATCTTGTTTAAGGAACAAGTTCAATCTATCCATAAATGAGGCATAGGGCTGTTTTTTTGAATCAGCGTATTTTAATATAGAAGGATATATCAACATACAATCATGTTCTGAAGGGACTCTAACGACTTTTCCAGAAGTAATTTGTCGCAATCCTAAAGAGCCATGGATTTTCCATAATTTTGTCTGACTCTGTAGATATGTAAGAGATTCGACAGATTGAGGGTTAAAAAAAGGCTGATAGCTTCCGCTAAAACCGTCGTAATAGGGAACCTCACAATGTTCCAATCCTATTTCGAATAAATAATCATAATTTGTTGTAAAGATTTCAATTCCATATTTTCTGTTTGCGTTTAGAACCCATGAGGCGAAATCCACTTGAATCATTTTATTTAATTGCTCAATGCTCGTAATGGATTTATGAATCGCAACTTCCTTTAAGATGCATTGCTTGATTTGATCACGCAGTGCTATAAAATTAGGCTTGTCTAGTCCGTTTAATGAACCCTTTCCGACAACATTTATTTTTTCTTCAACATTAGATAGCAGCGTTTCAACATTAAACGATAAGTTACCATCTTCAATATCCTGTTTGATACTTGATAGAGCATCTGCATAATGCTCTTTTAGCTCATTAGATACCAATTCTGTTAATTTACCTATTGCTGGAACTGTTGGAGAATCAAGCTCTTTCTTTGCTAAAGAAGTGCCCGCCCCAAATAAAAATCCAATTCTCTTTTTATCGGATATTAATAATTGTCTGATTCCTCTCATTATCTCGCTTGGATCAAAATAAATCATTATTTGCACCTTTTATTTGTAAAGATTTATAAACACAAACCGTATTGCCCGCTTGTTTGTATTGCTCGCGCAGGGGAACGGTGGAAGGGAATGTAAAGCTTGGCGGAAAGCCTTGCAGAGCTAAACATTCCATCGGCGTAATGCGGCGAATGCCAAAGTTGTCTTTGATGACTGGAACGCGGTTCGGGTACGTTCCCATATTGGCTTTGAGCGTAAAGGCGATGCCGTCCTTGCTCGTCTGTATGCCGTAATCGGAAAAGCGATAGAGTTGCTTATCGTCCCGAATGGTTGCGACCATTTTATCGTACCCGTAATCACCGGGATGAAGATAAAAGGATTCATCCACCTTCTGCGTAGTATCGATGACATCAGTGATCCGTATCGTCAAAGGCTTTTTATCGGGGAAGGCAAATCGCCGGCATTTCTCCTCATCGCGAAAAGCCATCAAATAGGTGCGGGTTCGATGCTGGGGAATATCGGCATATTCGCAAGCATCCGCCACGAGATAACGCAGAAAGTAATCGCGTCCTGCAAGTTCATTGTGGATTACATTGAATGTTCGTCCGTGGTCGTGCTCGGTAAGGTTTGCCACATTCTCCAAAAAAACAATAGAAGGCCGTTTCGCGTCTATCGTTTTTCCGATCTCAAAGAACACATTGCCGCGCGGATCTGAAAAGCCTTTCTGCTTTCCACACACGGAAAACGGCTGACACGGAAAACCCGCAGCAAGGATATCAAAATCGGGGATGGACGCCTTATCTATCTTCCGAATATCACCTTCGACCAACGGAACGTGCGGAAAATTATGCCGATAGGTCATGCAGGCGTATTTATCTTTATCGTTCGCCCATACAACGGTATGTCCCGCTTTTTCAAACATCAGATCGATGCCGCCGATACCGCAAAAGAGGCTCGCTACACGCAATCCGCTCATTTTTTCAATTTAAAGCGGAATTGCAACGCTAATTTTAAATAATACTTTCCGTCGTCCTTCTTATAGATCTCCATGTACTTGTGTCGGGTGCAGGAAGGCCCTTCAAATTTTAACTTGTCGATCAAGAAATCTTTGAACTCATCCGCAATACAAGAGTGGAATGCGACCACATCACCGTCGCGCTTTACAACGATATATCCGCCGCTTACATCCGAACGCCCCGACCACGGTTTACTGAACCGAAGTCCCGTAAACATGGCATAGAGTAGGTTCGCAATCTTAACGCGGTATGTATCGTACAAATCGTCAAACCCGTATCCGACATAATCGGTATCGGCAAGATATTTGATTGCATCTTCTACCCCGACGGATGCCGCGCCACATTCAAAGTAATAATATTTCAGTATCCCGCCGAGAATTTTAGGCATTTCCATTCCGCCGCAACGAACGAGGTTTTGACGAGCGACATCCTTAACGGGATTGACGAAGCGGAGATCGACGCCGCATTCCTTTAAGTAGCGCATTCGGTAGCCCGTAGCGACCTCGTATTTTGTTACACCCTTTTTCGTAACCTCATGGAACATTCCGTTAAAGGCACTCAATTTCTCATCATCAAAATTGCCAACGATTTCATATTCAAAGTTTGTATTGTCTCCGCTGGCATTGAACAGCGTGGCGGCAGCATCAATATCG
>DVIU01000169.1 GCA_018711035.1 Candidatus Scatousia excrementigallinarum | reverse complement strand
AATTCATCAAGAACAAACGGACTATGAGTTGATAATATTATTTGTAATTTCTTCTTTTTAGCCAATGATATTAAATGTCTAACAAATCTACGTTGTGCGCGTGGATGTAAAGAATTCTCCACTTCGTCGATGATCAATAATGAATAACTTGGCATATCTTGCAATAGACCAAATACGTCTAAAATCGAATCTTCGCCTGCGCCCTGATGAAATTGGGATATTTCGCCACATTTTTTAGTCAATAACCCCACTTCATGCTTGCTATCAACATCCGTACTTGTGAAACGAGCTTTAGTATATGCCTGTCCTAATACAAAAGATAAGCCTTTTATGGATTCCTCATTCAAAACCTGCCCGCTACCAGTTTCAGCATTAGCCAGCATAGCAATTTTTGCATAGCCTGCTGTTGCGTCTAGTGGTAATGTCCTTGAAATATCTAGAAAATAAACATTCCTTTCAGGTTTCTTTTTCTTTGGAGTAAAGCCCCAATCTGAAGTTTTTTTCCATTTCAAATTCCTACGCTCGTTCCCAACTCTTACTTTATATTCAATTGTTGCGCCAGTTAAAGCGTCTTTATCCCAATGGGTACTAATAAACATTTTAGACGGATAAAAATCTTTACCATTTTTATTACGATATGCGCATGCTGCAGCCTTTAAAAACGTGCTTTTACCCATTCCATTCTCACCAACAACAGCGACAACAGGAAATCTAAATACCATTTCCTGCCCAGTCCACCCGTGTATATTAGTTATTTTTATTGAATCAATAAATTGCTGCCATTCACCATCTCCATGATCAAATAGCCTAAAGACGTCACCCATTTTTTCCATAGTTAATCCCCTATTTAATAATTTTTATTACTTAATTAAATTCAAAGTTGTAATTAAAGTTGGCAAAACGGCAATCATGACATCGGTGCCTTTATCTGCCACCCATTTAAGAATAGATGAAATCTTTTCTTTTATGGTCTTTTTCTTGCCACGTTTGTCGGCAAGTAGTTGTTTAATTTCACCCAACTGCGCTTTTATATCTTCAAGTTCTTGCTCGCTTAATGTTTCACAATCGTCTAAATCTTTTAAGCAATTTTGTATTGATACATTTATGTCCGTAGCAACATTTTGAACTTGACTATTGTTTTGCGTCTGAGTGACATTGATATTCGTTGTCTTTGCCGTTGATTTAACTGACTTGGGTTTATCCATACTCAATGAACCCAAATAAAGCTCTAATCTTCCTATTACACCTTGTAATATAGGATAGGATTGATCTTCCTTCAACGAAAAAGGCTCATCAGGTTTTGCAAAATCCAAAACGGTCTTATCAAATTTTATTATTCCAGAATATTTTGACACAAGTTCAACAACAATCTCTTTTCGCTTCTTCGCTGGTGCACTTTTAGCTCTTTTGATATCCGCCCGAACCTGACAGATATGCTCATAATTAGGGATTTTTGCTATAATGCCGTCGATTGTAGCTAACATAACATCAGCACACCTATCCAGTTCACTATCATTATAAATGTATTGAGTTTTTGTCGAACTATATAATGTTTTAGTCAAATCAATCTCTCTAGCTTGAGCAAACATTAACCCAACAGGTTTATATTCATCTCTCAAAGCAGATTGTATTTTAGAATTTAAATTTACCAAAGCGTTATAATAATCTTCTTGTATAAGTGCCTTATTACCTTTTATTCCAATTATAGCCTTTTGGAAATCAATAAGTATTTCAATTTGCTTTTCTGTCATAATGATTCCCTTAAATAAGTGGATGTTTTTTGAAATCCCACGAGGTTTCGTAACTATCCCAATCCGATTTTGAAGTGGAAATATTCATATCCACTATTTTTTCGACAGCATCCTTTTTTGTTTCAAAAATAATAACTGGAAGTGAGCCAATATGGTTTTCGTTATAATTTATAGTTGGGGAAATAACTTTTAAAATCTCAGTAATAACAACCGTATTTAAAAGGCCTAAAATATATTTTTTATTTTCCTCTTTATAAACAAATAATGAACCACCCGCTCCATCAAATAGAAATTCGTTTTCAAAATTACGAAATCCTGTGCCTGAACTAGATAATTTACTCCATGCAATAAAATTCACAAAATAGCTATCCTTATTTCTTAGGGTTGCATTTGCTTTTATTAAAGCCGTGCCATCTCCTCCCCAATAGACGACATATTCACGATTCCCATACCATCTTCTAAATTCTCCACCCTTATTATATCTTATCCATCCATCATGCAATTCACCATTAAATAGATTTGTTTTAGTCATATCCACCTCTTCCCACAAACGAAGAAATTTATTCACGTCACCCGTGGACATCCCTTGCTTAGGTTTAGCCAATGAACTCATTATAGCGCTATTTTCAAATATATCATATATTTGTTTTACCCAATAAGCAATTGGTCTGCCGGGGATTTTTGAAAAGTTTGAAGCAGTCGCCTCGTAAAAATATCCGCAGTCGTGGTTGGCGATAGCCTCTTCCATCTTTTGTCGCTGAACTTCCATGCCGCCTTTAAAATCAGAAAGGCGGAAATATAAGCCTTTTTGCGTTTCTGCGCCGTTTTTAAGCACAAAAGTGCAGATTGGAACGGTGGCTTCCTCGTAAGCAGAATACTCCATTTGAATAAGCGTTGCGATGGATTTGTTTTGAATAATATAATTTCTTAATTTTTCATAAGTTTTTATGAACATCCAAACGAAAGGCGTCATAAAACCCGAATAGCCGTTGGACTTACAAAAATCAAAATTACGATAGATAAACACACTGAACAAATCGCCACAATAATCTTTGTAGTGATTTTGAACATAACTTTTTAATTTTGCGTCGTATTTGTTTAAATAGGGCGGGTTAGTTGCCACTACCGCATATTTTTGCGAAAGTATGTGCGCAACATTTATAAGAGGCAAATAATTATTTATTGCGTCATCCTTTAAAAGAGCGACATCATTTTCAATCTCGTTAAAACGGGCATATATGGCGGCGAAATCGACCTGCGGCACTTTGATTATAGAGCCATATTCCTTGCCGTCGTAAAACGCTTTGTATAGTTTTTGAATGTCGCTATAAAGTTTGCTGTTGCCATTTGCAATATAATCTATCGTGCTTGTTTCAAGGAAGTTACTTTCGGGTATGGAATAAACTTTGGGTTGAACGCCGCGTTCAAAAAATCTGCGATCGTAGGAACGCGCCTTCATCATCACGACAAAATAGGCGAGCTGTGTTGCACGGTCGTCTATGTCTATGCCGTAAAGATTATCCTCGACGATAAGGCGAGCCGCATCCCTATCGGTATAGCCGCACTCCGAATATATTTTCATAAGCACTTCAAAGGCGTATACGAGGAAATGGCCTGAACCGAGACAGGGGTCGAACACAGTTAAATCCTGCGGCGTCACATCTTCATTTACCGTTTGCAAAGGTTGAGTTTTAGGGGAAACAAAGTATTTCAAACTTTCTTTTAACTTACTTTCGGGGTGGCGTTCTATCCAATAGCGGCCAACGGAGTTATCTACTATATACCTTACCACCCAATCGGTAGTAAAAAGCTGCGTTGCGGCGGCAACCTCTTCCTTTTTTACAACTTTGCCGTGGAGAGGGTCTACAACCTGTTCGTGCTTTTCGGAGATATAATACTGATACAGCCAACCGATGATTTCTACCTGACCGTTGCCAGACCTGATATTAAAATCTTCTTCGGGAATCTGCGATACGAGCTGTTCCACAACGCTGCCCTGGCGGAGGATATTGTCGGGGAAAAGGAGTTCGGTGTAGTCTTCAATCTTTTGGAACATTACAGGCAGAACGGAATTTAGCGCATTGCACTGAACTATTAACAGATACTTGTAAA
>DVIU01000168.1 GCA_018711035.1 Candidatus Scatousia excrementigallinarum | reverse complement strand
GTCGATGTATGTACCGAACACGGTAATGCCGTTCCGTTCGGCAAATTCCATGCACTCGCGGATCTGACCTTCGATGCTCTCCTCTCTTTGGTTGTCACTCGAATACCGAGCGTAGATGATTGCTTTCATTTGTTAGCTTATTCCTTCAAAAACATTTCCCAAATCTAATATCATTTTTCTTAACGCCACGCTTTCCGCCAAAGTAAGCTTGTATGTTTTTGTATCGTCTTTTTTATTCCGAAATATATAATCATCTCCATCTATTTCTTGCGTAATATGCGCTAACTTATTTCTTTTTGACAACAAGTCAGCATAAGACTGTATTTTTTTATAAATATCATTTTTACCATAAACAATGGAATAGATCAATGCTAATGTATGCAAATTTTGATTAGAATCTGTTATTTTAATATTTTCTACCAAATCGCTCAATGTAAATTGCTGATAACAAGCGACAAACTCCTCATTAGAAAGAGAACCCTTGGTAAATTCTATATTGAAAAAATTTTTAAGCGCTCTATTTCTTCCATCATTTGAATCTTTATAATGTTTTAAAATCCTTTTGCAAACCATTTCTTGTTTATCTTCTGGTACCTTTGAAAATAGTTCGATACATTTTTTTCGCACCATTTCATCTAGCTCTGAAACGCATTCCATTACGATACCCCGCATAGACCGCGGAGAATTGGATTTCATTACCATTTTATCTAAAAGCCGAGATAAAAGAGCATCAACTTCTCCCGAGTATTCATCCTTTTCTGCAAAGTAAACGCCCTGCATTGCAGCGTCGCCGCGATAACGCTGTATTGCATCAAAATCAGATGAGTAAAACAATATGTCCGTAAAATATTTTTCACGGATTAGCTTCACAAATTCTTGACCTTTATCATCCTGGCCAAACTTTAAATCTATCATGAACAAATCTTGATCTCTCAAATTAAATTGATCAAAATCGTCCATTGAGGCTATGTAATGTACAATAACAGCGAATCCGTTGCGTTCCAAGATGTTTTTAATTGTTTCCTTGTAATCAATATAGAACTCTTTTTGATCATCTATAATAGTCACATTGTATGTCAAGCTCATTAGCGTATCCTCGATTATTTTTTCCAAGACAAAATGAGTGATAGCCCACCGTTTTTATTTTCTTGTGCAGAAACCATTCCGTCCATCTGTTCAATATAAAGTTTTGAGTAATATAAACCTAAGCCTGCTCCAGAAGTAGTAGTAACTCCAAACTCAAAAATTCGTTCAATATTAGATATTTGAGGAGACAAACCCTTGCCGTTATCTGTGAATACAATCATATACTGTTTTTCATCGTCAAACATCGAAATTGTTAAATTTGTTGCCTGCGCTTTAATTGCATTACCTATCAAATTTTCTATAATAGATGTCAAAATCAATGTTTTTGTCTTTAAAATCAACCTATTAGAAAATCTGTCGTCTACAACTATTTTTATTCTGGATCCATATATCTTTTTAGCGATTCGATATAAATACTCCGCTATAAAATCGCCAACATCCACTTTTCGTTCAGCGCTTTCCACCAAATAATTAGATTTTGAAATAGCTTTTGAAATATACAATATCTGATTGTTAATTTCCCCTAATGACTCGATAATATTTCTAGCACCACCAGGGATTTGTCCCCAAAATTTTTGGAACTGAGCTATTTTTCTTTTTTCACTGATGGATAAATTATAAATACTATGCATGGAAGGTAGTACATTATTTTCTTTGACGCTACTTACCCCAATGATATAATCATTTCTCTTTCTTTCCGTTTGAACTTCTTTTTCCGCGCGCTCTTTATCCTCAATAGCCTCTTTTAATTGATTTGCTGCTTCTGAAAGCGCTTGTGCAGTCTTTTCTTTTTCCTCTTCGTGTAACTTGTTTTCATAGTTAGTTTTTCTTTGATTTAATATTTCCCTTGCATCTATACGAGCACCGATTAACTTTGTTATAATCTTCCCGACTAAATCTAATAACAGTTTAACTCGCTGATCATCTTTTTTAAATCCTTCTCTACTTGATGTGGATATGTCTTCAAAATTATCATCATCCAGCACATCAAAGGATATCTCTCCTTCGATGTAATTCGAAAAAGCCTGAGTGCTCCCAACATACGACATCAGATTATCTACCGCTAATTTACCGCGAACATACAATCTCAATGCATTACTATGATAGATTATATTCTGATAATTTTCATCGTTTCGTTTTAACACTTCCCTATCCAGTGATGAATGAATACCTATCCAGCCCTTCATAATGTATGGAGCCGAAATCGTTTCTCCGATTAAATTTTGCATAGAAATGATTCCTGATTCATCATCAAGTTTAGTAATTTGATAAGTTGAAACTTTCTCATCAATGGCAGCCGGCATTTCAAATTGTTTTGTAATATAAACCGATTGGGGTAGTTTAGAAAGGTAATTACCCGTATTATCGAACATCCCAAACATGGTTTTAAATGAAATTTGTTTTCTTATAGGAATAAATTTAAGTTCATCTTCTTGATTTTGAATTATACAAATTCGTATATCACAATGAACGATCTCCGATAAATAGTAATCAGCCAAAATGACAGGAAGGGCTCTTAGCCTCGCTTCACCTATTTTTCTTAAATCAACATTACACAATCTTAACAAAGTACCGCTTTTGAATTGTTCCCACAAGCTTATGAGTTTACCCGAAATATTGTTTGTACGCATCAAACATGGAATATCGCTATCTTTGTAATCCGACACATCTATCTTCCATGCGCCGATATCGTCTGTCGTTTTTGTATATATAAAATAAGAACCCGTTAGATATAACGCCGCGAGTTTACCAATACCTTTCCTTCCTAAAATTGATTTATCACTGGGATTATCTAATCGTTTATTTCTACCAATTAATGTATATTTATTACAAAGATCATTATAATCCATGCCTATGCCATCATCTAATATTTCAATGTTTGCATGGAGTTTATCTGTTAAGTCTATTAATAAAAAAATCTTCTTCGCCTTTGCATCTATTCCGTTTGCAACCAACTCTGATACCGCAGTCCAAGGATTAGTGTACAAATTATGTCCTAAAAGTTTTAACGCATAATAGGTAAAATTGAACGGAATCGACTCGCTCTGTTTGTTTTCAAATTGATTGTTACTCATTTCCTCTTACCTCAAACAACTCATATACTTTATTAGCTATTTGCAACGCCAAAATTGGCGGAACTGCATTCCCGATTTGTTTAGTAACTTCCGTCCTTGTACCATAAAACTTAAACCAATCTGGAAAAGATTGAATACGCGCACCCTCTCTTGGACTTAGCGCTCTATTTTGTTCATAATGGATACAACGCAATCCAGACGGTGTACACATATTATTTGTAATAGTAGTTGATGGCTGGTTAGCTATCAATCTCCCATACGTATTATGATAACCTGATGTAAGACGATAACGTTCATCGATCACGCCCGCATCAACCAATAGGTTGAAGTCGTCTTTCCCTTGTCCTTGTGCAATATGCTCAATGACAGTACGAATTTTATCTCCGTAAACGCCGCAAAAGTGTTGCGTAATGACGGGGTTATTTCCTCTCATTAAGGCTTGAAAGTCATTTCGCGGAGTATCTGTATAGTTATATGTACATTCGCCTTCTCTTAAGGGAGGAAAATCTGATATGGCTTCTTCTATTGTAATATGTCGACTTTCCTCTATATCCCAATCGAAATCCGCATCAATGTCGTTTCGAATTCCTATAATAAACACTCGTTCTCTATTTTCAGGAACGCCATAGTTAACCGCATTTAAAACCTTTTTAGTAACCTTATATCCAAATCCATCCTTAATATTTGCGCACGATTTTTCAATAATATCGATAACTTTCTCTCCATAATGCGAAATAATAGGAC
>DVIU01000167.1 GCA_018711035.1 Candidatus Scatousia excrementigallinarum | reverse complement strand
TTTCAGTATATACGATTTTTTATAAAATTTCAATACTAACACTAACTTGCAAAGGAATATTTTTTCAAGTAATATGTCATTATTAAAAAAAGGGGAATGTATGAGAAGAATTGAGGCTAAGAATCTTATAAAAATATACGGCGACAGAAGCGTTGTTAATGATGTTTCATTCCACGTTAATAAAGGGGAAGTGGTATGCTTGTTGGGCCCTAACGGTGCCGGTAAAACAACAACCTTTTACATGGTTGTCGGGCTTGTAAAACCAAATAAAGGTCATATTTTTCTGGATGAAAAAGATATTTCAGCTATGCCAATGAACGAAAGAGCACAGCTTGGTGTCGGATATCTTCCCCAGGAAGCTTCGATTTTTAGAAAATTAAGCGTTGAAGATAATATAAAACTGGTTCTTGAAATGAACAATAAATTAACCGTAAACGAAAAACGCCGTAAACTTGAAGAACTCCTTGATGAATTCGGCATTCTTCGACTTCGTTCATATCCGGCAGTTGCGCTTTCCGGCGGAGAAAGACGAAGGGTTGAAATCGCAAGAGCACTGGCTGCAAGTCCTGATTTTATGCTTCTCGATGAACCTTTTGCTGGTATTGACCCTATCGCTATCGGTGATATTAAAGATAATATTAGAAAAATCTCTGAAGAAAAAGGGCTTGGTGTCCTTATAACTGACCATAACCCTAAAGCTACACTTTCCATAACAGACAGAGCTTACGTTATCTTTGACGGTAAAATTAAAATTCAAGGCAGAAGCGAAGAAGTTGCTGTTGACCCTGTCGCGAAAGAATTTTATTTAGGAAAGGATTTTGCATTATAATGAAATTTCCTAAAATTACCATTTATGACCGCTATATTTTTAATCAGGTATTGATTACAACATTCGTTGCAATCCTTCTTTTTACCGTTGTATGGATTGCACCGGAAATGCTTTTAAATACGATTAAGAAAACACTTGCAGGTGAATATACTGTAAAAACTGCCTGTCTTGTTTTATTTTATGAACTGCCTAAGATTCTGGGGAAAGCTTTTCCCGTCGGTTTGCTGCTGGGAACACTCTTTACATTTGATAAACTCAGTAAAGATTCCGAACTTACCATTTTCAGAGCTGTAGGAATGTCTTTTCAAAGAATACTTGCGCCTGTGCTTGTATTAAGCTTTATAGTCACAGCATGCTGCTTTGTAACTTATGATAAACTTATTCCTGTTTCAGCTAACAGGATTAATATGATAAAAGACAGGTATCCTTCCACGCAGTATATTTATACGCAGAAAAATGAAGACAGCAGCCCGAAACTTGCTGTGATTATATCAAGATTCCGGAAAGATACAATGAATAATGTTATCCTGCTTGACTTTTCAAATAAATATTATGCAGATGTACACCAGCTTTCAAATATTTATTCGGCAAAAACAGGAAAATATCTTGGCGACAAATGGAGATTGAATGATATTACCCAGTATCAAATTAACAATGACGGAATTTTTACTGATATTAAACAATTGAAAACAATGGATATCCTTAATGGAGAATATGCAAAAAATGCATTTATCCTTATGACTTATTCAACTAAAAAAGAACGTGAAATAACAAATTATAATTTAAAAAATTACATAAAACTTTTAAAAAAAGAAGGCCTTGACGAAGAATACAGATATATGCTGAACAAATATCTTCAAAGATTTTTCCATCCGTTTGTCTGCGTTCTTCTTGCTATTATGGGAACACTTCTTGGCTTCAGTAAACCGAGAGAGCAAAGATTAGTCGGGTTTACTATAGCAATAGGATGTATATTTTTGTACTATATAACTCTGCCATTCTTTGACTTACTGGCAGAAAAAGGAGTATTACCTCCGTTTATTACTGCTATATTCCCTCCGTTTGCATTTTTATGTGCGATTATAGCGTTTTACAAATCAAAGGATCTTTAATGAAAAAAATTTTTTTAATAATTTTAAGCCTCTTTATCTTGCCAAATTACGCATTTGCAAAGGATAATATTGATATAAGTTATGATAACGGAATTTATCATATTATTCTAAGCGGTGAAAAAATTAAAAAGAAAATAAAAGTTTATGCATCACCGGGACTTAAAACAAACTCCGAAATTCATAGAGAATTAGGAGCAAAACTTACTGTTAATGCGGGATATTTTGACCCTGAAAATCAAAAATCCATTTCTTATGTAATAATGGACAGCCAGACTTACGAAGACCCGATGCTTAACGAGAATCTTCTTGCAAATGCTTTTTTGAGGAAAAATTTGAGCAAAATTCTTAACAGAACAGAATTCAGAGTTGTAGAATGTGATAACAATAACTGGAAATATGAAATGGTTCCTCATAATTCTCCGGTAGACTTTGCCTGTGACGTAAAATATGCGGTTCAGGGAGGGCCGCTTATTCTGCCGCAGCTTCGGCTTGAAGAAGAACTTTTTCTTGTAAAAGACGGTGATAAAGTAATCAGAGAGTCCTGCTCGGTATTGCATAAAGTAGCAAGAACAATTTTAGGATTAAAAAACGGGGAACTTCATATACTTATAATTACTGATGAACATCCTATGGACATGTATGAAGTTCAGGAATTATGTAAAAAACTCGGATTTGAACGTGCAATGGCACTTGACGGCGGAAGCTCCACATCTATGAACTACAAAGATAAATACAGTATTATTTCCACAAAAGGAGATGGCGCAGGACGTCAGTTAAAATCATTTATTCTTGTATATTGAAAAAGACGGCATTTTGCCGTCTTTTTTAGGTAAACTATAGAGCAATCAGTCAACCCGACAAATCGCCTGTATGTAATTACCACTATATTTGCGGTCGCCGTAGTAACTACCGTCGTAGTACATTGTGGAAGTAGTCCCAAAGCGTCGGTTGAGTGCGGACTCCTGCGAACATTCCTCCGACCACAAAAAGAATGCTGGTTCAGATAGACCTAATGAAGTTGCAGTTCCTGCTTTGTATGTTAAATTTGAAATATTATTATAAGCTCCTACATTTGGATTGCCCACATAAATGAGTGAGACTATCTTGGCTAAATCGGCCATTGTCGGCAAATTTTGCACTCCGCCACACTGTTTGACTGCACCTGCCCAGTAATCTTTGTCATATTTGCACCATTTTATTCCAAGCTCGCTTTTTTGTGCTTCACATTCTTGCTTATTTATTGGCGTCGGATAAAACGGACAGCTCCACTTCTTGCCGTTTGCCTCAAAATAGCCGTCCTCTTTGCAATTCTTCACAAGTTTCTCAAAGGATGCATTTCCCTCCCAATCACTGTTTGTTATTGTAAAGGAAATATTTTCAGGACTTACCTTGTATTTGTCTTTTCCGCCGGCCTGTAACGGGGTTATATGAAGGTCATAGCTTCCGCTTGAAAGCCAGCACAGTTCTGCATAATCAGCACTCGCATTCATGGCTTTGTTTCCGTTTATTACATAGCTTCCGCATAAGTTCGCGCTTCCCGCTGGACAATCTACGTTCAGTTTCGCGCAATACGTTCTCTCGGATAATGTTACATTCAATATCTGGTCTAATCCGTTCAAGGTTACTGTCTGCGTTGTCCAGTTTGACGTATAATTGCTTTTCGGGGTTACGTTCACTGTATAGCTTCCAGGTTTAAGGTTGCACGCCAAGTACTCATTGCCGCTATTCGTGAAAACACCGCCGCTTACGCTGTAGCTTCCGCATATGTTTGCATTATTTGCACAGTTTACGTTTAACTTTATACACGCTTTCGGCGCTTCTGTAAACGTTACGCTCGTTTCTTCATCTTTTCCGTTTATTGTTATACTTTTCTGATTGTTCTGCCAGTTTGAACTCCAATCAGGCGAGGGTACAGCGGTTAA
>DVIU01000166.1 GCA_018711035.1 Candidatus Scatousia excrementigallinarum | reverse complement strand
TGATGATCAGGCTTATAAAGATTACCTGATCAATATGAAAGAATACAATCCACAAACAAAACAGTATCAAAGTATTTTTGACGACTATTCTGTTCATGAAAATGAAATCGATGATACAGGCCTTACGTCAGAACAAATTCGGCGCATTATAAGAGATGAATATATAAAAGATGCTACTGTTTTAATTTTACTCTGTGGTCAGAATACAAAAAAACGCAAACATGTAGATTGGGAAATCCATGCGGCGATGTATGATAGCGACCCAAATCCTCAAATGGGGATTCTTGTTATAAATTTACCTACTATCAATCAATCGATAAGATCAAGTTCAAATGATGAGAAGCCGTTACTATCCGATAATACACATTGGTTTAGTCTTAAAACACGGCAGGAATTTGATGATCACTATCCATTTATGCCTAGCAGGCTCATTGATAATTTTGTAAAAGGCGTTCCCATCACTGTAGTTGAGTGGGATCGCATACAAAATAATCCTCAGATATTAAAACAATTGATTGATAATGCATACAACAGAAGATTTGATGTTACCTACGATCATTCAGCTCCATTAAGGAGGCAGAATTCCTAATGATTGAGCAATCCACATTGTTAAGAGAATATGTTACGGCATTAAGACAGAATAATGCTTCAATTTTTATTGGATCGGGGATGTCCAGATCTGTATCAGGATTGAATTGGAAAGATCTTATTATGCCATATGCAGAGATGATCGGTTATAGTCAAAAAGACAATGACTATCCATTTATTGCACAAGCTTATGTAAATTCCGGGCATGATATAAGTAGTTTTAAAAAAGATATATGTGATAAATTTAAAAGCCCTGAAATACCCGAATTTCATAAGTTGATAGCTCGATTACCTATAAAAAATTATTGGACAACTAATTACGATACTTTAATTGAGAATGCATTAGATGAGGCCAAAAAACATAAAGATGTAATTTTTGATAATGCATCGTTTTGTTCATTGGATGATGCCCGTGATCATATAGTTTATAAGTGCCATGGAGATTGTAATCATCCTCAAAGTATAGTTATTACTCAGCAAGACTATGAAAGCTATCGGTTAAAGGCATTTAATTTTTCTAATGCGCTATACAATGAATTGGCTTCATCGACAATCCTCTTTCTGGGATATTCATTCAGTGATCCTGATATTAACAATATTTTAGCCACATTAAGTACCATTAATGATGTCAAACAGACCCACTATATGATAACCAAAAAGGAGAAAGGCAGCAAGGCGGTCAAACAGGCTCATTGGATAAAAAATCTTGAGCGATATGGTATAAAAACATTACTTATTGGCGATTATCCTTATATAATGGACATTATGAGCGAAATCGAAAAAAGGTATATGGCTAATAAAATAATGATATCCGGTAGTGCAAACGTCTACCCTTCAAATTTACCAGAAAAGGAAGCTCGGCAATTCATATATGATTTGGGTTACCAACTAGTAGAGTTTGACTGCTCACGTTCAAACGTGGGGCACGGATTAAAGATTATTAACGGAAATGGATTAGGAGTGGGACCATATTTATATGAGGGTATTGCTGAAGCTACTGCAACATTTGATCTAGATATGGCTGAATATTTAACAATGTACCCTTTTCCTAAAACTTATTACTCGAAATTTGAGAAAGACAAATCACTTGAAGAAAAATATCGCAAATACAGAGAAAAAATGATAGATAAATGTGGCATAGTCTTTTTCATGTTTGGTAATAGATATGATGATAACGGTAATATCGTAAATGCTCCAGGCGTTCGAAAAGAGTTTGAGATTGCATTTCAAAAACACAAGTATATTTTTCCTATTGGTGCAACAGGGTTTATGGCTAAGGAATTAGCCGATGAAGTTTTAGAAAATTTTGAAAAGTATAATGGCAAGATGCCAAACTTAAAACGCGCTTTAATGAGATTAAACTCTCCTAAAATTAAACCAAGAGATATCATTGATAATATTTTAAATATTATTAATACTTTAGCTTTTGCGCCAGAGAATAAATAAAGAGCATAAGGCAAGTACCTCTCTAGATGTGCTTTTAATTTTTTATTAAGTTGTGATTCTTCATATTAAGGCACCATAATGTTCATAATATCTTCTGCGGATGCTCGCCTTGCGGTGATAAATCGTTCCGCGACCAATTCCGAGTTCAGCCATTACCTCTGATTTTACCATGCCATTCATGTAACAATTCAGGATAGCAAGTTCTAATTCCGAGAGTTTCAGCGCTTCGACGAGTTCATCATATTTTGAGTAATTCGTCTGTTCGTATTCGTAATAATTGACGGGATCCATGGGAAGCGCTTTGTAGTCCGTAAAGTCTATTTCATCCGTCTTTTGGGCGTTTCTGCGGTAACGCCTGAGAATGCCGTCCAATTCGCGATAGCAAGCGAGTTTGATGGTTATCTCGATACCTTTGCGGTCTTTGCCGTAGCTATCCGATACCTTTTTCCCTTTGAACTGACAGAGAAAGCAGATAGCGGTCTGTGCAATGTCGTAACCGTCCGACACAATATAATCGACTTCGCCCATATGATGCAGGTCTTTGATAAGTCCGATATAGTATCTGTCCGCGACCTGCCAATCGAATTTCTTTG
>DVIU01000008.1 GCA_018711035.1 Candidatus Scatousia excrementigallinarum | reverse complement strand
GTGCAAGCAAATCAATAGCGGAATTTTTTTCTCCTGAAATAATTGCCATTTTTATTCCGCTTTTTTTCAAAAGTGAAAAACCCATTACATCTTTAAAGTTGAGTTTGCGGCTCATTGAAAAGTCTTCGCCTATATAAACGCAATTATCAGTAACAACTCCGTCGAAATCGGTAATTACCATTTTAATAGTTTCAGGCAGTTTAATCTTTCTCATTGTTACTTCCTTTAAAGTATTAACATAAAATCCTTTATTTGCTATAATTGTACCATAAAATTAAATGTAAGGGATAAATATGCTCTGGTATCTTTTAAATTTAGGAATTATAGCTGTATTTGTAAGTTTGTTTCTTATAACAAGACAGACTAATAAACGCTGGTCAAAAATTAACGATTATCTAGGTATGGTAACCAATACAGTTAACTCAATACGATACGGCAATCTGTCCACAAAAATAGAAAAACTTGAACATCCAACTTATCAAAACGTTACAGACAGCATTAACCGTATGGTTGAAACTCTCAATGACAGAGAAAAAATGATAATTGAATATCAGGCAGAACTTATGCGGCAGAATAAACTTCTTGAATCCGTAATAAATTCTTTATCAGACGGTATTTTAATTGTAAACGAACATCTGCATATTTTAAGAGCTACTCCGCAAATAAGCAGTTGGTTCGGAGTTAAAGGACATGATATTATCGGAAAAAATATTCTGGATTTTTTACAGTTTCCTGAAAATTTCAACCTTGAACGGCTTCATCATAAAGATGTTTTTATTAAGCATACACCGACAAATAACTTTATTATTAATTCAATCAGGCTTTCACTTGATGATAACAAAAAACGCTATGTATTAATTATTAAAGATGTTACCAATGAACGTGAAATCGAAACACTAAAAGAAGATTTTGTTGCAACACTCACGCATGACCTGAAAGTTCCAATTGTCGCAGAAGCAAACATTCTTGATTTTCTGCTTTCCGGCAAATTCGGAGAAATTAACGAAAAACAGGAGCTTGCACTTAAAAATATGAAGTCTTCAAATAAAGAACTCATAGAACTTGTGCAGATAGTACTGGAAACTTATAAAATTAAAGAAAAAGGTATAAAACTTTTAAAAGAGAATATAAAACTGAATGGTTTTATTAACGGAATAGTTGATGATATTACACCGTTTGCAGCAATGTCCGGAATAAAAGTTAACTTTAACCCTGCCAGAGATATAAAAGTAACAGCAGACCCGATACAGCTCCAAAGAGTCATAAAAAATCTCATAAACAATGCTATATCACACAGCAATACTAAAAAAAATATAGATATATTAACAGGTGAAATTCCCGGCTACATAACAATTTCGGTTGTAGATTACGGACAGGGAATCCCGAAAAAAGAAATTAAGCTTATCTTTAATAAATACTACTCGGCGGCAAAAAAATTCCGTAAAATCGGTACAGGTCTCGGACTTTATTTATCACAGCAAATTATTCGCTCACACGGCGGCGAAATTACCGTGGATAGCGAAGAAAATGTTAGAACAGAGTTTTGCATCAAAATTCCTTCATAGTATAATTTTTGTATGAAAGATTTTTTAATAGGTCTTCTTGACTGGATTTATAAGAAAAAATGCTATTTTTGTAAAAGTTCTAAAGAATGCATAATGATGTGTTCTAAATGTTACGATGAAATGGACTACCTGCCGGCAAAAGTAAACAGGATTATAGAAGGGAAAAAAGTTTACTGTGCAGGAGTTTATGCCAAAATACTGCAAAAACTTATAAGAGGTTTAAAATATCACAACAAAAAAGATTTAGCATATTTTCTAGCTGAATTTATGTTCGGCTACTGGCAGAATATTACGGATGATGCAAATTTTCAGGTAGTGCCTGTACCTATTTATTACAAAAGGAAGAAGAAACGCAAATACAACCACATGGAAGTTGTAGGAATTGATTTTTGCAAACTCGGAGGTTATAATTATAATCCGGACTTAATCGAACGTGTAAAAGATACGCGTCCGCAGTATAAATTATCAAAATCCCAGCGTGCTGAAAATCTTGCAGGTGCGTTTAAAGTTAATCCGGAAAAACTTATGAATGGCCGAATTTTGATTATTGATGATATTTGTACAACCGGTGCAACTTTCGAAGAAATGATACAAGAATTTAAGAAAAACGGAATTACCGACATAGTCTGTCTTGCAGCAACAACTCCGTTTGGAGATTAAAAAATGATACTAAAAGAATTCTCTAAATATTTACAGGCACGGAACGAAGATTTAATTTTAAACAAAACTACCACGACAAAACTATTATGTGAGTGGATTAAACTTGTTATAAACAAAAATCCAAAAAACCATGCCGATAAAATTGTTCACAGAGAAATTATGCTGGCAGAAAATAAAGCCGGCGATTTTTTTATAGTTGGAAAATCAGACAGCGGCAGAACACTCGTAAAAGCACTCTATAATTTTGCCCTGAGTTATGAACATTATATTATGAGTAAATGGCTTCAGGATAAACAGCCAAAAGATTTTTATAATAAATAAATATTTATGCCCCGCAATAATACCCGCTTAGGTAATTTCAATTAAAAATTGTTATTCTTACAATAATTTTAACACTAAGGGGGATTTAAAAATGAAAGCATCAATCTTTACTGCGCCAATCAGCCATCTGAAAGAATTTAATAATCTTTTCATAGAACTTACGGAAAAAAACTGCAATCAAAGATGTAAACACTGCTACATTGATTTTCCGTTATCTAAAAAAGTTAAAGATTTTATTTCTGTTGATATTATAAAAAAAGCTCTTAATGATACAATGAAAGAAAATCTGCAATGCATTTACCTTACCGGTGCAGAACCGATGACACATCCGGATTTCAACAGTATATTAAGATTATGCCTCAAAAGATGCAATGTCTGCATTTGCACTAACGGAAGCTTTATAAATGAAAAAAAAGCAAGATTTTTAAAACGCGTCGAAGATGAAAGTAATTATGAAATTATTTTTAAACTCAGCATAGATCACTACAATGAAATAAAAAGCGACGATATTCGCGGAAGAGGTACATACAGACAGGTTATACACGCAATTAAAAGTCTGGTCAAATACGAATTCAATCCGATTTTATGCATAACTAATTACTATAAAGAAGACAAAAAAGTTCTCATTGAGGAATTCACAAAAATTTGCACTAAAATAGGTTTTGAAACTCAGGAACATAACTTTGTAATAAACGAATGCTATGATAACTCCAACCGGACAGAAGTTGATTCTGCTGACTGGGAAAGCCTTGACTGTGAATACGGCAGAATACTTACTGCAAAAGGCATTTACACATGTCCTTTTCTTTCAAATGACCACAGAGGACGATGCGGCGGAGATTTTACCGATTTTGCAGATAAAACACTGCTTGAAACGCCTCTTTGCGCTACCTGCATAAAAAACAAACACCTTTTCTTCGGTATAAACTTTCAATCATTCAACAGCTAAAATTAAAAGCCCTCTTTTTGAGGGCTTTTAATTTATACTTTTTTAGCATACAGTTTTAGCTTAAAATTAATTAACAACAGGGTTTTATTTTTTTCATAAGGTATTATTTCAACCTTAGAAATATCAAGGAAGTGCTCATGTTTATACAAATCTTTTATAAACCCTTCGAAATTTTTATAAGTAGCAACCATCTGCATATCAAGTGTGCAAGCACTTAATTTATCACCGGCACCTTTAACAAAAGGGTCATCAGCAGGGTTATAATCATATTTAATTGACCTTGTTTTAATCGCATTTGCTTTAAGCATTTTCAAAATATCATCAAACTGGGCAGCAACAACACCTTCTGCATCCAAACCGCTTTCGAGAGGTTTGTACATATCTTTGGTTCCGTTAAGATTAGTATCAGTTGCCTTTAATACAGCCTGCTTTTTAGTATCAAGAAGACGCTCTTTTTCTGCAAGTAAGTCAGACTGGGTTTTATATTCCGAAGCTGTCTGGCTTATTGTTTGTATTGAAGGTGCAATCCGCATTACAAGCAGATATATCACAACAAATATTAAAAGCCCTATAATTGCTAAAGCATTTTTAAATAATTTTAACTTTTCTTTATCCATATTAAAGAATTATCCTTTTATTACTTTTTGCCTAAATCAGGTATCGGAGTATTACCCAACAAACCGTTTCCCTGACCTTTACCATCTTTATTATCGGCAGACGCCGGAGCATTAGGATCCTCAGACTTGCCGTCTTCTCCTTTTAACTTTCCAAAAAGTGCCGATAACTGATCTGTAGTCATATTAGTTATTTCAAATTCATAATTCTGCGAACCTGATGAAGACAGCAAATCATCAACAGACCCTGACTGCATTTCAAGTTTTTGAAGTCTTAATTTTGTGTTAATTAAAGAATCTTTCATATTTTTAAAGAACACATAAATATCTTCAACATTTGTTGCAGCACCTTTAATATCAACCAATCCGTCGCCCTGTGTCATAAAATAAGTAATCCATACCGTATTGGGGATAGATTCACCGACAGCGGAATAGCTCATAAGCTTTGATCTGTTATTTTTCAAAACAACATCAACTTCGCCCTTCAAATCAAAACTTCCTGTATTACTTTGCTCCTGATCTATTTTTGAAACCTGATCGTCAAGCTCCTGAGCTTTTATAGTGACTGCATCAAGAGCCTGTTGTTTATCGGCTTCAACTTTAGGAAGAAGTACAAAAGCAAGAAGCGCAAAAGGCACACCAATTGCTACAAGCAACACTGTTGCAATCGTAGTTGCAGCACTAGGAGTAATTTCAAATGTTTTATCCCCGATAGTAATCGGCACAGGAGGTTCGGAAGAACTGCCTGCAAGAAGCCCGCCGCCTTTAGAAGCTTTTGCCTCTTTAATAAAATCAAATTTAAGCGGGAAATTAGAATAATTAGTAGCAGCAACACCGATAGCCTGCATAGAAATTTTTAAAACATTATCAGGTAAAACATCCAAGCTTACCGGCATAACTTCATGCTTTTTAAATGTATTATTTTCAAAGAAGTCAATAGTACCGGCACCCTGAATTTTGGACGCTAATAATTCCGCACTGACCATATCAGTCTCGGAAATAATATATAAGTAATTAGCAGGGTAACTCATTAATGTAATTTGAGCAGAAGCATTAATTGCATTATATATGTCGTCGCCCTCAAAAGTTTTAATAGCAAGAGGTTCTTCATAGTAATCTACAACGGTCTTTCCAACAAGAGAAACCAGAGAATAACCGGTAGAATTAACTATCATTAAATTCCACGTAATATTATCCTGCATTTGTGCAGTTGTTAAGCCCGTAAAATCTAATGCTCTTAAATAAGAAGCTACAGAAACATCAACCCCTATAAGAGTAGACCCTAGAGTTGCCAGAGCCGTTTTGATATTTTCAATAACAGGAGCCTGAACAGCAGAATATAAAATCTTTCTGCTGTCTGTACTTTGATTTACATTGACATCCTGCCAAGCAATAGTAGGTTCCATACGCCTGAAAATATATGTTTGCTCAACCTCAGACGTAATACTAACAAGCAAGGCATCATCTGAAAGGATTAACGGAAGATTCATTGTACCCATGGATACAAGAGGAATATTCACGACAACATTGCATTTAGGATTAATTTTCAACTCATCGTACATATCAGCTACTGCGTTTTTGAAAACTTCATAATCCGCAATATCTTTTGATGTTTCATTATAAGCCAGCTCTCTGACTGCATAAGCCTTGACTGATTTAGGAGATGTTGTGACATCAAGTTGACACATCTCTAAGCCTACACCCGGGGTTACGGAAAGAAATACATACTCCTGACTGCTACCGCCGAATTGTGACAAAATCTTACTTAAAAAATCTTCACTCATATTCTTAATATTTTCTCTATAATGTAACTAATTCTTATTTTTATTATACAATATATTTACTAGATTAATCAAATTTAACAAAAATTTACACTGTATAGAGGAGAAGTCTTTACATGAATTCAATAATCACCGAAATTAAAAAGCTGAAAAAAGAAAAAAATGCCGTCATACTTGCACATTGCTATCAAAACGCCGAAATCGACGAAGTTGCTGACTACGTTGGAGATTCGCTGTATCTTAGCCAGATGGCTGCGAAGACAAATGCAGATATTATAGTATTTGCAGGAGTATATTTTATGGCGCAGACGGCAAAAATACTTAATCCTGACAAAAAAGTACTTCTCCCACGGCTTGAATCAGGCTGCCTTATGGCTGATATGATTAATCTTCAGCAATTGCGTGAGTTTAAGGCCAAAAACCCGGGAATACCTACTGTATGTTATATAAATTCTACCGCAGAGGTTAAAACAGAATGCGATATATGCTGTACAAGTTCTAATGCTTTAAAAATAGTCAAAAGCCTTAATGCACCACGTGTAAATTTTCTTCCTGATACATACCTCGGTAAATGGGTAGAATCACAGCTTGAAGGAACTGAAGTTGTAACGTATCCGGGATTTTGTCCGACACATTTAAGAATAAAACCTGATGATATTATTGAAGCTAAGAAAAAATATCCAAAAGCCAAAGTTCTTGCCCACCCGGAATGCCATCAGGAAGTCGTAAAGCTTGCTGATTTTACGGGCAGCACAACCGGAATAATGAAATTTGCAGCAGAAAGCTCTGAAAAACAATTTATAATTGCTACTGAAAAAGGTGTTGTTGACAGGCTTAAACGTGATTATCCGGAAAAAGATTTTATTCTTATAAAAGATAATATTATATGTCCGAATATGAAATGGAATACTTTAGAAGATATTTATAACTCATTAAAACACATGCAATATGAAATTAATGTGGATAAAGAAATTGCTCAAAAAGCACTCAAATGTATTAACAGAATGCTGGAGGTTTCCAGATAATGAATGATATAATATTCGGCAAAAATGCCGTAACAGAAGCCTTGATTTCTGGTAAAAGAGAAATTAATAAAATATTAATTTCAAAAAATATCCACAGTGATAATAAAATTGAGAAAATAAAGGATTTGGCACGTGAACGCGGAATCGTGTTTCAGTTTGTCGCAAAAGAAAAATTTTCAGAATATGCAGAATTTAATCACCAGGGGATAATTGCACAGATTTCTCCAATAAAATATACGGATTTTGATGAATTTTTAAATCAACCTCATGAAAATTCTTCGCTGGTAATTCTTGACGGAATAGAAGATTCACATAACCTCGGTGCAATTATTAGAACATGTGTTTGTGCAGGCGTCGATGGAATTATAATCCCGTCTCGGCGTAATGTTCAGGTAAATTCTATTGTAGAAAAAACAAGTGCCGGTGCAATTAACCATATTCCTGTTATAAAAGTAAATAGCCTGACCAATGTAGTCCAAAAACTTAAAGAAAACAACTGGTGGGTAATTGCAACAGATGCTTCCGCAAAAGATAATTATTATAATATAAATTATAACGATATGAATTTCGCGATAATTATGGGTGCTGAACACGCAGGAGTTTCCAAATCACTTCTAAAAGCTTCTGATTATATTGTGAAAATACCAATGGAAAATGATTTTAATTCTCTGAACGTTTCAAATGCACTTTCCGCAATCATATTCGAAACAGTGAGACAAAAGTTAACAAAAGGACAAAAGCAAAAATAATTTTTATAATATTATTATATTAAATGGAGAGCATCAATGAAAAAAGAAATAGAAAAACTCGGTATGCTAACAGATGAAATTTCTGAAGAAGGGGTTGATTTTTCACAGCTTCAGGAAGAAGAAGATGAAGACGTTCTTCATTCGGTTGAAGATCCTAAGGTTCAGGAAAGTTTATCATCAGTAAGTTCTGATGATAGTGTTAAAATCTATTTGCAGCAAATAGGCAAAATTCCTCTGCTATCAAACGAACAGGAATTGGATTTGGCAAAACAAATTTATGAAACACAGTCGGAATTTGCAAAAAACCTGCTTGTTAATGCTAACTTAAGGCTTGTAGTAAGTATTGCAAAAAAATATATAGGCCGCGGCTTATCTTTCCTCGATTTAATTCAGGAAGGCAATCTGGGGTTGATGAAAGCAGCAGGCAGATTCGATTACACAAAGGGATACAAATTCTCAACATATGCAACCTGGTGGATTCAGCAATCCATCACGCGCGCAATAGCAGATAAAGCCAGAATTATCCGTCTGCCTATCCATATGATAGAATCTCTGGGAAAAATCAGAAGAACAACAATTGATTTAACAACCGAATTGGGACATACTCCAAGCAAACAGGAAATCGCTTACAGGTTAGGAATTTCCGTCAGCAAGCTCAATTCTATTATTAAATCCGCACAATCAACTATCAGTATGGAAACTCCTGCAAATTCTTCTGAAGATTCATCAAAAATTGCAGACTTTATAGTTGATGATACCACAATAACACCTGACGGCAGAGTTTCGCAGGAAAACCTTTTTGAAGATATCAGAAAGATGCTCAGTCAGCTTAGCCAGAAAGAAAGAGATGTTTTAATTCTGCGTTACGGCCTGGATAATAACGGAACCAAAAAGACTCTTGATGAAATCGGCTCTCAATACGGCGTCTCAAGAGAACGAATACGGCAAATAGAAAACAGAGCTATTGCAAAACTTAAAAAACTCTGCAAAAACAAAAAACTAACAGTAGGATTAAAAAACTACTTCGGAGAATAAAGAGGTTTTAAATAACCTCTTTTTTTATTGCCCGCCAAGCTCTTTCTGAAGCTCCGGGATAAACTCTCCCAGTATTTTTTTATACTCACTGCATTTTACAGATAACATTTCCGCCAAGAATTGCATCTTTTCTGCACCATTAGGAAGTTCATCATTATAGTCTCCAAAATCCTTAATTATTTCTGCAAGCATGACAATTGGTTCAAAATACATCTCTAAATCATAAACTTTTTCCCTAATTCCATTAAAATTTTTATTCATTTAATAACTCCAACTTAAATTTTATCAATAGTAGTTGATAATAATTCAACTATACTCGATAAAAATTTATTTGCAATCACTTTATAATGGAGGTTATATGAATAATAAAAATGCACTTGAAATTTTAGCAACTAATGTTAGAAAATATAGAGCTATTAACAGAATGTCTCAAGAAAAATTAGCTGAATTATCCGATTTAACTCAGCAATATATTTGCTCGATTGAAAATGCCAGAGTAAATCCTAGTTTTATTACTCTTGTGAAAATAACTGAAGCACTTAATGTAACTTTTAACGATTTAGTCTATTAATCTTGATTTTTTGCGTTTTTTGTAATTTAATGTAAATACAGCAAATTTTTTATTTGCGAGTTTTTTATAGAAAGAAGACAATTAAAAATTGCCTAAACAAATTACATTAGCAAAATTTGCAGGGTTCTGTTACGGAGTAAAAAGGGCCGTTGAAACCGTCAAAAAACTTAAAGCTGAAAATCCGGACAAAAATGTCTCTGTTCTCGGAGAATTAATTCATAATACGGATGTTATAAAGGAGCTTGAAGAACTCGGGATTAAAACATTAAAAGAAATCCCTGAAAAAGGTGACGGTATCTGTGTAGTCAGAAGCCACGGCGAAAGTCCGGAAGTTATTGATAAAATAAAGAAAGCTGGTTTTACGCCGGTAGATTTGACGTGCCCTGACGTAAAAAAAGTTCAGCAGAAAGCTGTTGAACTGGCAAAAGATGATTACTACGTGGTTATAGTAGGAAAATCTGAGCATCCGGAAGTTATTGCAATCAAAGCCAACGCAAAATTGTGGAGCGAAAAGGTTATTGTAGCAGCGTCTGTAGAACAGCTAAAACCGTTTGAGACTGAAATTAAATCTCATAAAAGAACCGGTGTTGTTGTTCAAACCACACAGCGTCTTTCTACACTTAATGAAATCGTAGAATACTTAACATCAATTTCAAAAGAACTGCATATTGCAAATACAATTTGTCAGAGTACGGCAATGAGACAGAGCGAGGCTAAAGAACTTGCAAAAGAAAACGATCTGGTAATCGTGGTAGGTTCTAAAAAAAGCGCAAACACTACACACCTTGCGGAGATTTTAAAAGATATTACCAGAACTATCCACATAGAAAATGATACAGAATTGGATAATTACAAAGATTTAATTCAAAAAGCACAAAAAATCGGAATTACGGCAGGTGCGTCAACACCGCAGCAAATTATTGAAAAAGTCATAAAAAAAATAGACAAAGGAGAATAAAAACATGACAACAACATTAGAAAAAACAAACATGGCTGATGAATTTGAAAGATTATTAAACGAATCTTTTTCAAAATCATACTCCGTAGCTGATATCGTAGAAGGTACAGTTATGAAAAAAGACAATGAAGGCTACCTCGTTAGCGTTCGCGGCGCAAAAACTGAAGCTTACCTTCCTAACAAAGAACTTCCTTCAGCAGAATCTGAAACAATTGAAGTAGGAGATGTTAAAGAATTTTATGTTTTAAAAGAAGAAAATGATGCAGAAGGAATGCTTTTATCATTAAAAAGACTCGCTTTTGCACAAGCATGGGCTCAGCTTAATGATGCTAAAGTTCAGGGCGATACTATACTTGCAAAAGTGGTTTCTGTGGTCAAAGGCGGTGTATTAGTTGATGTTGCTGATTTAAAAGGATTCATACCTTCATCTCAATTAAGAACCGGCACTCCGTTTGATGGTATTATTGATACAAAAATTGAAGTTAAAGTTCTTGAAGCTGACCCTAAGAAAAATAAATTAATCCTTTCTCAAAGATTGGCTGTTGCTGAACAAAGAGATCAGGTTGTTGATAACATCCTTTCAACACTTGAAGAAGGTCAGGTTGTTAAAGGTGAAGTTGTAAGAATTGCTGATTTTGGTGCATTTATTGATATCAACGGCATAGACGGACTTCTTCCTATCTCTGAAATTTCTTGGCAGAGAATTAAACATCCTTCAGACGTTATTTCTCTGGGCGAAACCGTCGAAGTTAAAATCATTAAAATAGATACTGAATTAAAGAGAATTTCACTTTCTTTGAAAAGAATGGGCGAAGATCCATGGCAGCAAATCGAAGGCCAGTTTGAAGAAGGTCAGGTAATCACCGGTACAGTTAATAAAGTTACAGGCTTTGGTGCATTTATTAACATTTTCCCTGGCGTAGAAGCATTGCTTCCTGTTTCAGAAATGGCTGAAGAAAACGTTAATCCGTTCAATAAATTCAAAGTAGGTGACAGTGTTGAAGTTCTTATTAAAAAATTCACACCGCAAGAACACAGAATTGCGTTGAGTATTAAAGATATTAACAAAGACGCTGAATAATAATTCGAAAGCCGGCTTTTAAAAGCCGGCTTTTTTACTACAAATTTTGCACCTTTCGCCCTTTAGGCTTTGTAAAACATCTCTTTCTTATCCGGATAAATAGCACTCATTCCCGGTTGCAGAGACATCTTTACGCCTCCCATGGGAGCTGACTGATATGTATTTTTAGAACTTGTCAACAATTCCTGACAGCGTTCCAGGGTACTTTTTGAGAAATAATTTTTATTTTCAACAACATATTTTGCTGCAAATTTTTGGTCTTTTAAAGAACTGTTCAACATAAGGTGAATAACCTTATTGGTAACATCGCTTGACATCCCCGGGATTTTCAGTAATTCAGCACCCCTGCCTAATTTTACAAAAGTAGAAAGAAGATTTACATTTTGCATTGATAACTGGCTGATAGCTGTGCTGAGCATATTAGTCGGGATTTTACCCAGAAGCTGTATCTGACGCTGGGTATCGTTATTTTCGACTGCATACTGGAACTCTGTTACTATATTAGAAATTAAGCCGTCAGAACCGTAAACTTCAATGTCATTACCGGTTACAGATTTATAATCTGAGTTCAAATTTGAAACCATCTGAACAACCTGTTCATTAGAACTCTGCTCGGTTTTAGCAAGCATTGTATTTACTTCTGCAACTGATTCTACAGCGGCTTTAGAACATAAATCTAATTGGGAGTTAACAGCGTCAATAGCTTTTTGGTTGCCGGTTTCATATGAAGCCCTAATCGCATCAGCCTGAACAGATTCATGATATTTATTAATATTTGAAGAAGCATGCTGCAAGACTTCATCGTATTCTGAAGTCATAACAATTTTATGCATTTCAAGTTGATTAGAAACTGCTGCATCTTTAATATAATCAGCAGATTTAACTAAAAGGTCAATTTTCTCCTGACCTTCAAAATTTTCTTCAATACGCTGATTGGTGGTATTCATACCTGCGACTTGCTCGCTTTCTGCGAACTTAGTATATGTACCGTCTTCAGCAGCGGCTTTTGTGGCGGCTTTAGAACCTTTAGTATACTGTTCTAATGAATAATTTTGATTACCTTCAAGTGCTTTATAAGCATTAAGTGCACCATGAGTTTTGACGTTATCAGAAGCATCTGGATTGATTTTATCGAAACCCTGTCTCTGGAGTTCAAAATCAGTGTTGCTGTAGTTAACATCGTTTAATGAGATACCAATTTCATCATCATAACTGAGTTCTGCGTAACTGTTAACAGTAACTGCTTTACTTTGATTACTTCCATGCTTTTCAATAACTTTGTTTGAATCAATAATTACATTTTTATACTCATTTTTTTCTTGATCTGTTTTAGAAGTTTTAAACGCGTCTTTATTACGGGCTTGAATTATTTGCAAAGTACCGGCATCAGGTTCTTTACCATTTTTGATATTATTATTGTTAGCAAGGTTTACTCTATTCACATTTGAGTCTTTTGCAATTGTCTTTGCATAATTTTTTATAGCAAGGCCTGCTTCCAAAAATTTGATATTTGTAGCCAGACCCTCAGGGCCTTCAGCTTCAAGACCTTGAAACAACTTTGCGGCTACTTCTGCGCGTTTTTCGGCAGGAACACTGTCATTCAAATACGCTAGCATTATACCGGCTTTAGCGCTCGAATCTGTTGTATTCGCATATAATTTACCGAAAGCACTATCTTTAAAGTCATTAAATTCCTGCGGAGTTTCTACAGTTTTTTTATCTCTGTTTTCATATATTTTTTCAAGTTTTTTTGACTCTTCAGAATTTATAACCTTATCTAAGGCATCAAGTCTAGTAGAGTCACCATTTTTAACGGCTTCTTCACGTTCAGCCTTAAGCCTTTGCAAACCTTGATATTTTGATTCCTGAAGGGCAGTTTGAAACGTATCATTATCCAGTAAGTTTTTTAACTCTTCTAAATGAGCTTTTTCATAATCTGATAACTTCCCTTCAGAAGATTTTTTATTAAGGTACATGAACTCAACATCATATTCGGACAAATTGTTTATTTCTAAATAGGTTCTTGCATCAGACGAGCACATATTTTCTTCACCGGTGATATCACCGACAGCCTGTGCCAGCAGACGTTCTTTTTGAAGTCTTGCTTTATCAATTTGAGATAAACTCGACGGACAATTTATATCTTTTTCTATAAGTTCAACTTCCTTAAGGTAAGAATAAACGGCATCTTGACGATCCTTTTGTTCATACTTATCTCCGCCATATTCTTCCTCGCCATAAAACTGCTTTACACGCATATTGTTATGATTTGCGACAAGAAGATCTGTCATCATTCCATCAAGAGCTAAATTAACAACATTACCACTTGTTGATTTTAAGACTTCTGCAAATTTATCTTTAAGACCTGTTTTTGCTTCATTTAAATATTTTGCTTTTTCTTCATCAGATAGAGCATTCCATTCTTCCGCGGTTTTTGGGTTGTCATTATCTGCAAACATAAATGAATTTTTTGCATATTCTTCCATATACACATTCATTTTTTCATTTTTAGATAACTTTGCATATTCAGCCTTATTAAAAAACGGACTTTCTTCATCCTGCACTTGAGCCGGCATTTCAGAGTCGTTACCTGTCTGCGAAACCTCTTGAGAACTGTTTAAAGAATTTTGAGAATCTTTTTTATCAACAGCTTGAAATTCAGTTTGGATAAAATTTTGAGCATTATTTTTAATATATTCTAATTGTTTTTCAAGCGGCAAAGTTTCAAAATTAGGGTTTTCTCTACATATTTTAAGATACTGTTCAGTTGTAAGTCCTAATTGTTTCAGCAATTCTTCTTTTGGTTTCTTACCTGTAAGAATCGAATTATTATCATTTTTTGCGGATGTAGAAACAGCAGATACATTCGATGTACCTGCTGAAGTAGTATTAACTTTTTCTTTAGGTATATTTAAGTCCATAATACTCTCACGTTTTTTTGACCATCTATACATGTAAAAACGTTACGGATAAGACAATTTCAACATGTATAATATTATTTACAAATTTTTACATATCATCTGTAACATTTGCAAGAACACCTTTTCCAAGCACATCATAAATATAATCATATGCCGGACAAATATATGCTCTAGCTCCCTCCGGCGTTTGCGCTATTTTTTGAAGTTCTTTGCCCAGAGTAGTGTCCATAATACCGAAACCGTCATCATCATTATTTAACCCAACTAACTTATAACTTGCAATAGTTTTCCTATAGGTCTTGGCACCAAATTGTCCGGTAAAATCACCTGCCATAGATACACGGAATTCATTACCAGGATTTGTTGATTTTTCACACGTTACAAGATTTCTGCCATCGGATTTGCTTTTATAAAAGCGTATTGTATATGTATCATTTTCTCCATTAATTACACGAGAAGGTGCGTTTTTTTCATATTCTGCTCTATCTATGGTAAGTCCTTTGACATCATTAATATTTACAGGCTTAGCATTATTTTGAAACGCACCGCCAAGAGTTGGTGCAATTTTCATATTATATTCATTTACCGGAATTACATTTTCTTTAGGATTATTAGCCAACTGTTCCAAAATATAATCGGACATCTCATCATATCTTTCAAAAATAGGAAAACGCTGCCTCATTATCTTTCTTTGGTCAAGTACAGTATGAGGGAAAGTTCCCTGATTAACCCCGTCATCAGAAATTACTGAAATATTGTATTTATTAATTGCTTTTATAAAAGTATTAACAGAGTTATTATCATATAAAGTACCGTCTTTACCAATACGTGCCAGTTCTATTCTATCAAAACCTTCACCTCCGGTAGTATTAATCAATTTTACTATGAACCTTTTACCATCAGTATAAGGAAATTCTTTCAAAGCTACAACTTTTCTTTGAGTCTGTTCAACTTCATCAACACCTTGTGTCTCAACTAATTCTATATTATGAGATTCATCAATCCTATCAGCAGCATTAACATTTGTGACATTTAAAGGACTCATCGCTATCATTGCGGCTAACGGAACGGCTTTCATAAATGAACCCGAAGAATGATTTTCACTGTTTTTCTTGTCATTGTGAATTTTCAAAGATGTGAATCCGACATTGTAATTTCTTGTTAATGTGTTACTGATAGGTGCTATTGGCATAATTCTTACTCCATTTTTTATTATTTAAAAACTAAATTTTATGCATATTAAAATCAGGCATACAAATTTTTGCTACCTAAACTTTATATACTTTTTCCATCTACCCCTTATTGAGCACGATTATATCAGGCTTTCAAAATTTTGTAAAATTGTATATACGATTTTAATGTTTCTTAACAATTACTATCAAAGTAGCAGTATTACTCCAACTTGTATTAATTGTGTTTTTGTTGTACTTTACATGTGTGTAAAATGATTTACAAAAAGAAGGAGAACTCAAATGAGTGAAAGAAAATTAGTTGGAACAGGAGAAATGTTCAAAAAAGCATTAGCCGGAGGTTATGCTATCGGTGCTTACAACGTTAACAACATGGAAATCTTGCAGGGTATTGCAGAAGCAGCTGAAGAAACACAATCACCTATTATTTTACAGGTTTCAGCCGGTGCAAGAAAATATGCTAACCAAACTTACTTGCTTAAATTAGTAGAAGCAGCATTAGCTACAACTACTGTACCTATCGCTTTACACTTAGATCACGGTGCTGATTTCGAAATTTGTAAAGCATGTATCGACGGCGGTTTCTCATCAGTTATGATTGACGGATCAAGATTCCCGCTTGAAGAAAACATCAAATTAACTAAACAGGTTGTTGATTATGCTCATCCGCGCGGAGTTTCAGTTGAAGCTGAACTCGGTAAATTAGCAGGTGTTGAAGATGATGTTAAAGTTCACGCTAAAGATTCTACATACACTGACCCTGCTGAAGCTGCAAGATTTGTTAAAGAAACAGGCTGTGATTCTTTAGCAGTTGCTATCGGAACTTCTCACGGTGCTTACAAGTTCAAAGGCGAAGCTAAATTAGACTTTGAAAGACTTGCAGAAATCAAAAAAGCTGTAAACGAAGCTGTTGGATATGACTTCCCGTTAGTACTCCACGGTTCTTCATCAGTTCCGGCTGAATTCGTTGCTAAATGTAATAAATTCGGCGGAAACTTACCGGATGCTCAAGGTGTTCCTGAAGATATGCTTAATTATGCTTCTAAACACGGTGTTGCTAAAATTAATATTGATACAGACTTGAGACTTGCAATGACTTCAACAATCAGAGAATTCTTTGTTGAACACCCTGAAAAATTTGACCCTAGAGAATATATGGGCCCTGGCAGAACTGCTGTTAAAGAAATGGTTAAACACAAAATGATTGACGTTCTCGGTACAGCAGGACACGCTCAAGACTAATTAACTGCTTATAGCAAACAAAAAGACCGCTTCTAATGAAGCGGTCTTTTTTTATTTATAAAGTAATTTTATCATGTCTGCCGTTAATTTTCCACCGCTTTCTGCACTCATACAATGCCCTGCACCGGCTGTTAATTGAGTTATAGACGATTGACCCCTTTTTGCATTATTTACAATGGCAAAAACAAACACATCATACCCCCACTTATTAGGGCCCTTTTTGCCGTTAACATCATATGCAAAACTTGAGCCTTTATCGCCATTATATGCACTTATGATAATACTTCCATCAGCCAGAACATAACTGGCGGTTGTATTATCCAGCTGGCTTTTAGTCCACATCGAGCAGTTTGCAATCATTTGTTTGCCATAATCATCCATATAATCATCATCACCCGGTTTTGCGCTCTGACTTTCTTGTGCAATCTCGTCACGTCCTTTGTATTGCGGAATACAGCCTTTTTGCAAAGAATTTTTATCACAAGTTTTTATAATCTTTATCTGTTTTCTTACAAGCGGCCAAAATTGTGGACAATCATCGATTTCGCCTGTTTGATTTTTAGGAACCGGAGAACCGTCAAGCTGTGTCGACGATGTACACACACCTAAGGAATTATAGTGAGAACAGACTTGCGGAACTAAATTATAAGTTCGCTTATAACAATAAGGCATACTTCCAAATTCCGATTGAGCTTTTACTATTGCCTGAGAAAGCATAGAATAACTCTTTTTAAATTGATTTTTAAGAACAATCTCTTGATATTTCTTTGTTAAAACGGGTAGAGTAAGAGCTGCTACAACTCCTATTATTCCCAATGTAATAAGCACTTCTGCTAATGTAAACCCTTTTACAGAGAGGAGTTTAGACTGCCCCCCCCCCCGAAATCCGCTCTACAACTAATTTTTGCATAATATCCTCCTTTTTTTTCATTATTATAACACAAAAAATGCCTCCTTTCAAGCAGGAGGCATTTTCATATATTATAAAATAACTATTTTTTCAAGAAATCAGGGATTTCAATGTTAGTGAAGCTTGAAGAAACTTCAGGCATCGGACGTCTAACATTAGACTGCTGAACACCTGCGGAAGTATTAAATGAGCTTGCAAAGAAATCTGACGCACTCATTTGTTTAATAGCAGCTTCATTTTTAGCAGATTCGGCAGCCTGATTTTTCAATTCAAAACCTGTCGCAATAACAGTTACTTGAATTTCATTGTTAATATTTTCATTAACTGCCGTACCGATAATAACAGTAGCATCATCAGTAACAGCATCATGAATAATATTAGCAGCGTCTGAAATTTCATGAAGTGTCATATCTGGACCGCCTGTAATATTAACAATTACACCTGTTGCACCATTAATTGAAGATTCAAGCAATTGAGAGTTAATAGCGATTTCAGCAGCTTTAACAGCTCTGCCTTCACCTGTACCGCGGCCGATACCCATAAGGGCTGACCCCGAAGCCTGCATAACGCATTTAACATCAGCGAAGTCAACGTTGATAAGTCCGGGAACCGTGATGATATCAGAAATACCCTGAACACCTCTCAAGAGAACTTCATCAACAATAATGAAAGACTCTGTAAGAGAAACCTGTCTGTCAACGACCTGAAGCAATTTATCATTCGGCACAACGATAACAGCATCAACAGCTTCTCTGAGTTTTTCCAACCCTTGATTAGCCTGATTTTGTCTTTTACGGCCTTCCCATGAGAAAGGTTTGGTAACAACGGCAATAGTCAAAATTCCCAGTTCTTTAGCAATTTTAGCAACAACCGGAGCTGCACCTGTACCTGTACCGCCGCCCATACCTGCTGTGATAAACACCATATCAGCACCGTCAAGAGCTTCGGTAATTTCTTGCTGAGCTTCTTCAGCAGCTTTTTCGCCTACCGAAGGATCTCCGCCGGCACCAAGACCTGCTGTTGATTTAGCACCTAATTGGATTTTATTTTTAGTCTGACCATATTCCAAAACTTGTAAATCTGTATTCATTAACCAGAATTCTACGCCTGATAATCCTGATTTAATCATTCTGTTAACAGCATTACCGCCTCCGCCGCCTACGCCGACTACTTTGATATTTGTAGGGTTAATAGGTGAGCGGGATGGAGCCTGACCGGTTGGTTCATCTTTTTTTGCAAAGATATCTGATACGAAATTTTCCACTATGTTTACCTCTTTTATTAAATATTTACTTGTCTTTCGGTTATTTTTTGCACCCGATAGATACACGGGCACCCCCAATAGTATATTAACATACTATTTTAAATAGGCAAAAAGTACAATAATTTAGCAACAATTATGAACAAAAGTTAATATATTTTTAAATTTCTGATATAATGTGCATATGCACTTGTCAAACATCCAAAGATATATATTAGAAAGCATTTTTGTTTACTTTGTTATTCCTTACTGCGGAATTGCATTTGCTTTTTCTCTTGCATTTTTGGGGTTAGCAATAGTATTCAGCTTAATTTTAATGCCATTATACAGCATATTATCGCCGTTAAGATTTGATTGTGCTATAAAATGGTTTATTCCGCTGGTTAATGCCGTGTTAATTTATATACCTGTAAAATATTTTATAGGTAATGATTATCATTTTTATCGCAATATTCCGTATATTATAGCAGCAGGGTACATTACAATACTAATAAAAATATTTGTAAAAAAATTACGTGCTAAATCTTAGCCGGAGAAACTCCCCAGTGGAGTTTATCCCGAAGAATCGAATAAAAATCAGTATTGTCTAAAAGTGCAAGTTTGGAGTAGTATGAAGATTTTTTTATAGTAATTTCTGAAGATGTCTCAAAATATTCCTGTCCGTCAGCAGAAATAACATATTTTTTCTCACACCCGCAAGATGAAATTGAAATAATTTCATTATCCGGAATAACAAGAGGACGTGCAGCAAGGGTATGAGGGCAAATAGGAACAATTACAAACGCATTTAACGACGGAAACAACACAGGGCCTCCGGCAGACAACCCGTATGCAGTAGAACCTGTTGGGGTTGATATAATAATTCCGTCGGCAAGATAGTCACATACCGGTTTGTTATTGATTTTTAAGGTAAATCTCGAAGTCCTGCCGGCTGCGGAACCTTTTACTACAAAATCGTTGAGAGCAATAGAATTTTCATATTGCAGCATCACTCTGTCTTCAACAACAAAATTTCCTGAAATAATTTGCTCGACTGACTTCTCAAGATTCGCCTCAGAAGATTGGGAAAGAAAACCGAGACGCCCGAGATTTATACCGAATACAGGCGTTAAATATTTAGAATAAAACCTTGCTGTTTTTAAAATTGTACCATCGCCGCCTATTACAAAAATAAAGTCATAACCTGATTTAAGATTATCAATATCAAGAGTCTCAGCACTGACTCTATAACGATTTAAAATTGATTTTAGTCTTAACCCGACCTGTAATGAATGCTCGATTTGCGGATTACAGGCAATTGCGAAATTACTGTTTTTCATAAAAAGAACGATAACACGAGAGAGTTTTTTTTGCAAATAAAAAAGCGGCGCTGGCGCGCCGCTTTTTATAGCTTTACAGTTGAACAATTAATCACCCAGACAAATCGCATATCTGTTGCTATCGTTGCGGTTGTAGGTGCAGTAGTAGTACGTCTCATTAGGGCCGAAGCGTCGGTGGTATGCGAAGCTCTGCGATTCCTCCTCACCCGACCACAAGTAGAAAAGGGGCTCTGGAAGACCTAAAGAGGTTGCGGTTCCTGGCTCATAGGTTAAACCGTTTGTGGAGCTGCTGCTACTTATACTTGGATTGCCTTTGTATATTGCTTGCGCTATTTTTGTTAGGTCACTTTTAGTCGGCATGTTTCCAACACCTTTACACTTTTTCACGGCTCCCGCCCAGTAATCATTATCAAAATAGCATTCTTTTATTCCAAGGTCATCTTTTTGGGCTTCACATTCCGCTTTTGTTAATGGTGTTGGTGTAAAGGGTGATGTAAAACATCTACCGTTATCAAGTTTGATTGCACAAGAACTGCCAAGACCATTTGCGTTGAATAATGCTACGTCCTCATTTTGTTTATTCGGTTTCTTTTTTCCGTTTATTTCAAACACCGCCGCTACGCAATTTGACGTTGCATTTGTTACAGGCTTGTTGTCTTCCGTTGACCAACCGTAGGTCTTTACGGGGTCTAACGCTTCACATTTGGTGTTGTAACTTAGTATCATTGGAGTTCCGTCGCCCGTTATTATACCAATGTTAGGACTGCTGTAATCTGCCGTTTCGCTGTCCTTCATTTGAAACTGTTTACC
>DVIU01000165.1 GCA_018711035.1 Candidatus Scatousia excrementigallinarum | reverse complement strand
CGTTTAATAGCCTGCTAAAACCGCACTGTGACTATTGTCACGGTGATTTTTTGTCTTTATTTTGGTATAATGGTTTATTAAACGGAGGAATTATGAAAAAATTTGCTTTCACTTTAGCGGAAGTTTTAATTACTTTAGGAATTATCGGTATTGTTGCAGCGATGACTTTGCCGGCGATAATTCAAAAACAGCAGGAAAAAGTTACTGTTACCAAAGTTAAAGAAGCTTATTCCATAATATCTCAAGCCTATTTTAGGGCGATTGAAGAAAACGGCGGGGATATTTCAACATGGGATTGTGCAAAATATACAACAGTTACAGGCGGAGCTTGTGTTGTAGATGAATTCAAAAAATTTTTAAACTTCATTTCTGATAGAGAAGAACGGCCTAATGATTCCATACCATATTCATTAAATTTACAACCAATTAACAACAACGCACATTATAAAAATTTATATTCTTTAACTTTAGCAAACGGTTTTATTTTAAAATTTGCCAGCTCATATCACTCATGTGATACATACAAAAACTGGGATGTTGCGGAAATTGAAAAGTTTAGATGCGCCATATATGTAGACATAAATGGTGAAAAAGGCCCCAATGCGCTGGGCAGAGATGTATTTACATTTAAAATTCACAAGAATACTATCTCCCCGGCCGGTAATGTAACAGAACCATATTATTATTTTGACAGGGTTTGTAAAATTAATGCACAAAACGAATTCTGGGACGGAGGAGTAAATGGAATGTCCTGCACGGGATGGGTTATTGCGAACGAAAATTTAGAATACCTGCATTGTACCGGTTTATCATACAAAAGGAACACCAAATGTAAATAATGTTACAAAAAATAAAGTTTGTGAAATTTAACTTTATAAAAATTTTTTATATATTAGAGAGAGAATTTGAGAGGTAACAATGCTGGATTCTATTAAGGCAGTTCAAGCCCGGCAATTGTACAGGGTACAGCCCGTTGCATACAATGACGGCTCGAACGGCAGACAACCGCAAAAAAATTCAGAAATCAACTTCTTTTCTAACGGCGGGCACAATCTAAATTATCCGTCCGTAAAAGGAAGTGAAACTTTAGGGAAATCTCTGGATTTACTTGCTTAACATTTCTTAATAATACCATATTTTCAGGCAATTTTTATATTACCCTATACTTTATAATAGTATAGGGATAAATTAATATGGGGAATTAATTATGAACTTTTCTGTCGGAAAAATTTTAGGAATAGGCAACGGATATAATACCGGCTTGATAAATAAAATTGACGCGATTCAACCGCAGAATTTTATACAAACGGCAATTACGGCAGGACAAAATATAAACCTGAACCAGCCGGAACATAGAAATTCTACACCATACGGAGATTCTCCTAATGGAAAACATCTTTATTATCTGGCGTAATCAATGCAATCTCGAATAACAAAACAAAACAGCAGACATTAGTTTGCTGTTTTTGTTTTATTGCAGAATTTCATATAAAGTTGAAGACTCTTGTATACTGACATTATTTTGAGGAATTCGCAACACTTTTGCCTTTACGGTTCTGTTGGCATATTCAATCTCAATAACATCACCTTCTTTAAGCTGTTTACCGGCTTTTGCGGGATTGCCATTAACAGAAATTCTACCCATATCAGAAACTTCATTGGCAACGGTTCTTCTTTTTATTAATCTTGAAACTTTTAAAAACTTATCTAATCTCATATTTACATTCTAACATATAAAACTCGTTTATGATATAATCAATTCGGATATTAACGGAGTTTTTACATGAAAAAAATTTTAGCTTACTTGACATTTGTATTATTAATTTTTGCACAAAGCGCCTCAGCTTCTGACATAAAATTTGTGCAGGTAACAGACACCCATTACTCCAAAGGAAATGAGTATTCTAAAAAAGTACTAAAAGCTGCCGTTAAAGATATTAACACTATAGACGGAATTTCTTTCGTTGTATTTACTGGAGACAACTTAAACAGACCTAATGAAGAAGATTTGGTTCAATTTACGAACATAGTAAATAAATTAAAAGTTCCATACTATATTGTAATAGGAAACCACGACGTATTTAAATCTAATGGACTTTCAAAAGAAAGGTATCTCGAAATAATTAAAGAAAATAATTTTCTTTTTAAACAGAGAAAACCTGATTATTATTTCAGAAAAGGCGATTTCGGCTTCATCATAGCTGACGGGGCAAAAGAAATTATACCGGGAGCAAACGGATATTTTAAAGAATCAACTCTAAAATTTGTTGATAAACAACTAACAAAACATAAAAATCTTAAAATCGTTATATTCCAGCATTTTCCTTTAATAGAGCCGTTTGAATCAAAATCTCACTGTACATATAAAGCTGATGAATATAAATCTCTGCTAAATAAACATTCAAATGTAATAGCTGTCATATCCGGACATTACCATACCAACAGTGAAAAAATGCAGGACGGAATTTATCACATAAGCTCGCCTTCACTGCTGCAATTACCGCACCAGTATAAACTAATAGATATTAATATTACTAAAGGTTTCTCACCTATGATTTATACCCAGTTGAGAGAAGTAACTGTGGAATAGCATTCTTGCATTTTTTTATTAATAATATTATAATTACACTTATAAGTAAGAATATATAAAAGGAAACAATATAATAATGGATGAGACGGGCAATATAGCATTTAATTTGTTTGTAATAATATTTTTGTTATTTTCAAACGGTTTTTTTGTAGCATCAGAATTTGCAATGGTAAAAGTACGTAAAACACGTATTGAACAACTTGTAAAAGAAGGGAATTTCAATGCAAAAATAGCACTTGAAGCATTAAAAGACTTAGATAAATTTATTGCAGCGGTTCAACTGGGTGTTACAATCTCAAGTATCGGCTTAGGTTGGGTAGGAGAGGGAACTCTTGCCAGAATCATTGAACCTTTATTCTCATTCCTGCCGGGAATCAGTCAAAATATCGCAACCCACACAGTTTCAGTATCAATATCATTTGCATTGATTACATTTCTTCACGTTGTTATCGGGGAATTGGTGCCTAAATCAATCGCGCTTGAATATACAGAAAAAACTGCACTTGTAGTTGCAAGACCGATGCAGATTATTACAACAATATTTAACCCGTTTATATGGCTTTTGAACGGCTTTGGAAATTCACTGCTTCAAATGTTTCACATACCTCACTCTCATAAGGGGTCTCTTGTTCACTCGACAGAAGAACTTGATATGCTCGTAAATGCAAGCTATAACGGCGGCGTGCTGAATGAAACAGAAAAAGATATGCTCCATAATGTATTCAAATTTTCTGATTTAACGGCAAAACAGGTAATGATCCCCCGTACAGATATGGTTTGTATACCTGAGGATATGAGCTTTGAAGATTTAAACAACCTTGCGGCAGAAAGCCAGTATACAAGATATCCTGTATATAGCGAAGATATTGACCACATAACAGGTTTAATTCACGTAAAAGATTTATACTCACTTTCAATAAAAAATCAGGAACGACCTATAAAAAGTCTTCTAAGAGAGGTTTTACTGGTACCGGAAACAATTACTATGGATAATCTTGTTCTTGAATTCAAAAAAAGAAAAGGCCAGATGGCAATTGTAGTTGATGAATTTGGCGGGACATCCGGTTTAATAACACTGGAAGATGTTCTTGAAGAAATTTTCGGAGAAGTGCAGGATGAATTTGATGAAGAAGAAGAATGTGATATTAGAGAAATAGAACCTAATAAATATATTGCCAATGCAATGATGAGACTTGATGAACTGGCAGAATTTTTTGAAATTCCGGAAGATGCAATTGACGATGAAGATATTGATACAATAGGCGGTCTTGTTGTAAAACTTCTCGGACGGATTGCAAATGTAGGAGATACCGTACAGTTTGAAAACCTGACATTTAATGTTAAGGAAATTGACGGTGCAAGAATAACCAAATTGGAAATTATTAGAAAACCTGTAGAAGTAGAAGAAAAAGAGGAAGAACATACAAAATGATGAATATTGCAATGGGTTTTGACAGTAATTTCGCGCCTTATGCCGCGGTCACGATTAAATCAATTCTTTTACATAATAAAAATATCAAATTTTACATAATGTTTGATAATCTCAAACAGGTTGATATGAAAAAAATTGATAAACTGATAAAATCAGGAGAAAACTGTTCTGCCGAATGGATAGATATGACAGGTAAATTTGACCACCTCAGCGCAGGAGATTGGCCGTCAAAAACAGTATATTTTCCTGTTGCATTACCTTCACTTTGTCCGGATAATCGTATTTTATTTCTTGATGCAGATGTAATTGTAACTGGAAATCTTGAGAATTTCTACAATCAAAATATGGATGGTTATTATATTGCCGGAGCTCAGGATTTAGGCATGATAACAACATATATCCGCAACGACCTTTTAAAATCAAATACAGAAGGTAACCTTAATGCCATTGATTATTATAAAAAATTATTTAATTATAATGACATAAATGATTTTAAAAACTACATAAACGGCGGAGTTGTTCTGCTAAATCTGACAGCATTACGAGAGGATAATATTGAAAATAAAATGTACGAAAGTTTTAATAGAATAGACTTTACATTCAATGAACAAGACTGCTATAATTATGTTTGCAGAAATAAAATCAAACTTTTTTCAATGGATGATGTCCTCCTTATTCTTAAAACACATACACTGCAAAAACTTCCAGATGATATCAAAAAAGAATATCTAACAGGCTATAATGAGTCTAAGAAACATCTGATTGTACACTTTATAAAAAAGCCTTGGATGGAACCGGAAGAAAAAATCCCTTACAAAAGTTTGTTTTACGAAATAAAAAAACAAACACCCTACAAGTTTCATACAAGTTCAAAAGAAATTTGGAGATTCCGCTATAGTAAAAACGCAAAATACTTAACAATATTGGGACAGACATTTTTCAAAGAAAAAGAACAGAATAAAGTTTATGAGGAAATAAAATGATGAATATTGCACTAGGCTTTGATAAAAACTTTGCAGCATATGCCGCGACGACAATTAAATCAATATTACTGCATAACAAAAATGTAACATTTTACCTGATGTACGATAATCTTAAAAAATCAGATATAAAAAAAATAAGTGAAATGATAAAAGCCCACAATGAATCTTATCACTGGATAGATATGTCTAATGAATTCAATAATCTTTTCACGGGCAATTGGAAATCAAAAACCTTATATTTTCCTTTGAGACTGCCTTCTATTTGTAACGATGACAGAATATTATTTTTAGATGCAGATACCTTTGTAACAGGAGACTTGTCAGAGTTTTATAACCAGAATCTTGATGGATATTATCTTGCGGCCGTGAATGATTACGGCATGCTGAGCGATTTAAAAACTGACAATAGATTAAAACTGGGCAACGATACTGTCGATATAAAAGATTATTTCAAAAAAACCCGCGGTTGGAATAATACAGACATGCAGCGCTATTTTAACAGCGGAATGCTTTTAATGAATTTATCTGAAATGCGTCAAAATAAGGTAGAAGAACAAATGATAGACAGCTTAAAGTATAATTTGTTTGCCTTTCCTGATCAGGATTGTATAAATTATGTCTGCCATGACCACGTTAAAATCATCGAACCTAAATATAATTTTATGGTTATATTTAAATCTACCTGGAGCAGGTTAGATGATGAACAGAAAGAAAAGCTAATAGCATATAAAGAAGAAAAAGAACGGCCACTTATTATACACTATCTGCTGAAACCTTGGAAAAGGCCTCAGGATAATCTGCCGTTTTCAAAAGAATACAACAAGGTTAAATTATCTACCCCTTATAAAAATCACTACTGCCGACAGGAAATTTTCCAGATGAGAATAAGCAAAAATGGAACCTACCTCAGATTATTTAATAAAACAATTTTTGAACTGTAGGGCATGTTTATATCCACTACAAACTTTAGTAATTTATAAACTTTTCCTCTTTTTAAATGATGTAGCAAAACCCGGATGTTATAGAATAGAAATGTAAAGAAATTTTAATAATCGGGTAAATTAATGAATCAAAGTTTTGATTTCACATCTTACAATAACATCAAAAGGCTTTCAGAAGAAGAATTGACCGCCCTGTGGGGAGAATACTTTAAAAATAAGTCTAACAAAGAAGTTAGAGATACTTTAATTGTACAGTATATTTACCTGATAAGATATGTAGTGGGCAGAGTAAAAGTAACGCTGCCTTCAACCGTTTCCATTGAAGATATTGCAGGTTACGGTGTTGAAGGATTAATTAATGCTATTGAAAGATATTCTCCGCAAAAAAATACACGCTTTGAAACCTATGCTCTTATAAGAATAAGAGGAGCAATTTTAGACAAAATCCGCTCCGAAGATTTCCTGCCGAGAAGCGTTCGCAAAAAATTAAAAGAAATTAAAAACGCTCAGGAAGAATTAAAGCAAAGCTTAGGCAGAATGCCAACGACAGCAGAAGTTGCCAAATTTTTAGATATGGATGCAGAAAAAGTAACACAAATTTTGTCAGAAGATACAACAATGACATCCATTTATGATAAAAGAGGCAACACCGACGATAGTGTAGAAATTATTGATACTATTCAGGATACCAACAAACTGAATCCACAAGAACAGATGGAAGAAAAAAATGTAAAACAGCAGCTTGAAAAAGCTCTTAAACGTCTGCCGGAAAGAGAACGTATCATAATGGTTCTTTACTATCAGGAAAACATGACTCTCAAAGAAATCGGTGCTACTATAAATATGTCAGAATCGCGTGTTTGCCAGCTTCATGCACAGGCAATTATGAAGCTTAAAAATATCCTGAGTGAAAACAGAACTTCACGTATGCGTCAGAGTATTATCGCGTAACATCATAATCAAATATAACAAAGTCTATCCGTCTGTCACTAAAACCTTTTTTTGAGACATTTTCTTTAAAAGGCATCATTTCTCCAAAACCGACAGGAAAGATTCTACCGGATTTAATTTTACCGGTTTTTACGATATAATCTGCGACAGCATTCGCTCTTGCGATTGAAAGTTCCCAATCCTGCGAGTATAATGCGTTTTGCGGCAAAGATTCATCGGTATGACTTTCTATAACACAGTCATTATCATATTCTTGTAAAACTGAAATTATATTATTTAATATATTTTTGCCAGAAGGTTTTATTGAATATTCAAGCGGAGCAAAAAATTCTTCTTCAGCTATACTCAAAATAAGACCGCGTGGAACTTTAGTGTAAGCTATTGTATTCTTTGGCGGCAAAATTTGGGAAAAATCGTTTTGAATACGGTTTATTTGAGAATCAAAACTTGCACTGAGATAAAGGCTCTGTACGCATTGAGCATAGCTTCCGCCGAAAAAAAGCAGCAAATTAATAGTAATTATAATCAACAGACATCTCAAAATGCGCACCTCTACTCGGAAATATTATTTCCTAAATGTACGCGCCGGACTATTACCTGATAAGGTTAAGGCTTTAAAACTGAAAGGACATAATTGTCATTAAAATATTTATTAGCGCAATCCTTAATTTGTTTTGATGTTACACATAAGATTTTTTCTTTAAGTTTTTCATTAAAATCAAATCCGAGTCCCTGAATACCGTAATGAGCAATTAAACAAGCCTGCTGGCTGTTAGTTTCCTGCATAAAGGCCCATTTACCGATAATATTGTTTTTAGCATTATGCAATTCTTCCTCGCTGACTTCAATATTCTTAATTTTATCTATTTCTTCTTTAAATCCGGCCAGCGAAACTTCTATATTTCTCGGTTCTGTTGCAATATATATAGAAAAACTGCCGCACAGGTCAAATGGTTCATATGTACTTCTAACAACATAAGCAAGTCCTTTTTTATCCCGCAATTCTAAAAATAATCTGGAAGAAAGTCCAGAAGCACCCAGAATAATATTCAATAGGACAAGCACCGGATAGTCTTTTGATAAATAAGTCGGAACTATCCATCCCTGAAGAAGATGAGCTTGATTAGCATCAGGTTTTATAATTTCTTTAATTTTCTTCTCATTCAACACCGGAATATCTTTTTCGCTGTAATCTTCTACAGAAGGAGGGAGTGTACCCAAATTTTCTTCAATTTCCGGCAAAATGCAATCAATATCCAAATCCCCTACAAAAGATAGCACTTTTCTACTCTCATTAAGAATTTTACTATAAGCGTCAATAACATCCTGTTTTGTAATATTTTCCGCATTTTCAAGAATTTTTGTGTAAGTATTACCGTAAGGATGATTTTCAAAAATGGTTTTATAATACGCATCAGAAACTTTCCCACGCGGGGAATCAAGCTCTGCCACAATCTCACCTGTCATTTTAGCAAGTTCTTTTTCAAATTCATCAAACGTAGAATTTTTAATTATATCAGTCATAATTTCAAGAGCTTTTGCAAAATCTTCATTTAAACAAACAAAACGAAATCTTAAATAATCCTGTTTTAATTCAGAAGAAAATTCAATTGCATAAGCGTCAAGTTCTTCTGCAATTTGTCCGGCAGAACGTTTTTTTGTACCCTGCATAAATAATCTTGACATTAGTGCATGAATACCTGCACTTTTTTCAGGTTCTTCAATAGAAAAATTTAAACATAACGCAACACGCGGCGTGTTTTCATTTTTCTTATAAAAAAAGTCTGTATTATTTTTAAGTTTACTGATTTTGCTTTCCATAAAAAACTCTCTCCTATAAGCTGAATTTTAGCACAGTAAGCCAAAAATTACAATCTCATAAACTTGCACTTGTAAATTCTTACTGTTATAATAATCGTATGAATATGAAGAGAATAAAATTAGGAAATTTTCAAATAGGCGGCGATAAACTTACGATTCTGGCCGGCCCTTGCGCAATAGAAAGTCAGGATATTTTAAATCAAACTGCCGAAAAATTAAAAGAAATTACAGAAAAACTGAAGATCAATTTCGTTTTTAAATCATCATTCGATAAAGCAAACCGCTCATCAATTACATCATTCAGAGGCCCCGGAATGGAAAAAGGGCTGGAAATGCTTTTGAAAATAAAAAAGAATTTTGATTTGCCTATAGTTACAGATATTCATACTCCGGATCAGGCTGCCCCTGTTTCAGAAGTTGCAGATATATTGCAAATTCCGGCGTTTTTATGCAGACAAACAGATTTACTTGTTGCGGCTGCAAAAACAGGTAAAATTGTGAATATAAAAAAAGGTCAGTTCCTTGCACCCGAGCAAATGGGCCCGTTGATAAAAAAAGTTGAAGACAGCGGAAACCAAAACATTTTAATTACAGATAGAGGAACGACTTTCGGTTATAATAATCTTGTCGTAGACTTTAGAGGAATACCGATAATGCAAAACTTCGGCTATCCTGTAGTATTTGACGCTACACATAGTGTTCAATTGCCGGGTGCTAACGGTTGTTCATCAGGCGGTGACAGAAGATTCGTTCCGACTCTTGCAAAAGCAGCAATGGCCGTCGGTGCGGATGCTTTATTCTTTGAAATTCACCCTGAGCCGGATAAAGCACTTTGTGACGGGGCAAACATGGTTCCTCTTGATAAAGCCGAAGAATTATTTACAAAATGCAAAGCTATTTTTGAGCTTACAAGGAGCTGATTATGATTATAAAAACGTATGAAGCAGGCCCTTTTGATGCTAACAATTATCTTGTAATTGATAAGGACACAAACGAAGCTGTACTCATTGATTGCTCAGAGAACAAACAGGAAATTATAAACGAAGTGAACATGAATAATCTGAATGTTAAATATATTCTGATTACTCATGGACATTTCGACCACGTTCTGGGAATTAATGATATGAAAAATGCACTGGGGGCAGAAGTTATTGTTCCTGCAGAAGATTTAATTTTAATTGAAAATATCAACGAACATGCAAGATTTTTTGGACAAGAAGTGATTGATATACCTGTTCACGACAAAACTTACGATGAAGGCATTGAATTAAAACTCGGTAAACACGAAATTGAAGTTATAAGAACTCCTGGTCATACTGAAGGCGGAGTTTCATTATTAATCGGTAAAAATCTGTTTTCAGGAGATACTCTGTTTAAAGACAGCTTTGGCAGAACTGATCTTTACGGAGGTAATACAAAAAAATTACTTAACAGTATTGTAAACGAGTTATTCAATTTGCCCGATAACACTATTGTTTATCCTGGACACGGCCCTTCGACAACAATAGGCTATGAAAAAGTACACAACGACATTATGCATTATGTAAAAAGAGGATAGAAATGAAAGAACAACTGGAAAAAATTTACGCAAGCGCAAATGAAGATTTATCAAAAGCACAATCAATAAATGATTTAGATGAAATTAGAGCAAAATATTTAAGCAGAAAAGGCGAATTCAATGAAATAAAGAAAAACCTTAAAAATTTATCTGATGAAGATAAACGAATTGTAGGTTCACTTGCTAATGAAATTACCAGAAAACTAGAAACCTCAATTCAAGAAAAACATAATGAATTTTACAAAAAAGAACTTGACGAAAAACTTGTAAAAGATCGCATTGACGTAACCTTACCGGGTAAATTTATTCCGCGCGGCAAAGTACATCCTATTACTTCAACAACAAATGAAATTGTGTCAAGTCTTCAAAGTCTTGGTTTCTCTGTTGTACCGGATACACAATCACCTGAAGTTGAAACAGAATACTTTAACTTCGACATGCTTAATGTTCCAAAAGACCATCCCGCAAGAGACGTACAGGATACTTTCTACACTTTGAATGCAAAAAATGTTGTATTAAGAAGTCAGACCTCAGGTGCACAAATTCATGTTATGGAAGAACAAAAACCGCCAATCAGAGTAATTGCACCCGGCAGAGTTTATCGTAACGAAAATATAAATGCACGTAAAAATAACTTCTTCCACCAAATTGAGGGTCTATATGTAGACAAAGATATTACATTTGGAGATTTAAAGGGTGTATTAAACGAATTTATTAGAATTTATTTTGGAGCAAGCAGACCTACAAGATTTAGAAGCAGCTTCTTCCCATTTACAGAACCTTCAGCAGAAGTTGATGTACAATGTATTATGTGTGAAGGCAAAGGCTGCCGTACTTGCTCTGGAACAGGCTGGCTGGAAATTCTCGGCTGCGGAATGGTTGATCCTAACGTACTAAGAGGTGTGGGAATCGATCCTGAAATTTATACAGGATTTGCATTCGGAATGGGAGTTGAAAGACTTGCAATGCTCAAATATGCTATCGACGACATCCGATTATTCTTTAACAATGACGTCAGATTCTTAAAACAATTCTAAAAAAGGCGGCTATAAATGCCGCTTTTTTAATGGACTTTATATGGGTAATCTTTTGGGACTGTCCAGTTATTAGCACGAATAATCTCAGTACAAAAATTAAGGTCAGAGCCGGAATAACATCCATCTTTTAAAGTTTCTTCCTTACCGTCCCAGTTATACACCCATGGCTCAAACCCTTTCTGATAAATACGTTTAAATGTCCCCGAATTAGCATCGGGCTTAAATTGAAAAGAAAAGCCGCAAGTCCCGATTACACCTTTACGATTTACAGCGGTTAGATTTATTTCACATTTGTTTGGATTTGGATAATAAACCCAATCTCTTGTTGTACCGTTATTCATTTGCTTTAAAGCACCACCATCCGCAAAATAGACAATAAAAGAGCCGCTTGCTGCAAGAATTTCTTGTCTTACAATTTTTAGATGCTTACCCAGATATTTATTGAACCACTTTTCAGCTTCTGATGAACCAGGAACAGGTTTCCCTTCTTCAAACGTAGCACCGCTCAAGTCTTCCCACCAGTATCGCATATCACCATATTCAACCTCTGCCATCCTGACAGCCTGATTCATAGTGGTATAAAATTTCTTTAGTTTAGCTTCAACTACCTGATTTCTATGTTTTTGTATAATAGCTGGAAGCGTCATAGCTGCAACAATACCAATTATACCGAGAGTTATTAAAACCTCAGCCAGAGTAAAGGCAAAATATTTCACTATAACCCTAAAAGAGTTATCAGGAGAGCTTAAAAGACCTGCCCCCCCCCCCGAAAAGATTATTATTATTGAATTTCAGCATACATTTCTCTCCTTTTATGATACTTTCCTTATTTATTATAAAACATATTTTGATAAAATTCAATCGTTAATTATTTCACAACCTTATGCAGACCGTGCGGTTTATCAACATTACGCCCCAGCTTTTGTGCAATTTCCAGTGCAAGAAGCTGAACGATTACCACTATACAAAAAGACTTAACTATTTCGCTTTCACAGCTTATATCAATATTAAATTTCGGATTAATTTTATCATTTGAATAACCGATTATGCATAACGGCGGATTGTAATCTTCTTCTATTTTATTCAAATTTCTCATTGCTGTATAGCTAAGTTCATCAACGGAAATATGTATCATCGCCGGCTTATTATTTAATATGGCAACATGACCGTGCATAAATTCTCCGAGGATATTTGAATACACATTTACATAAGAGGTTTCTTTTATTTTTAAAGAAGCTTCCTTTGCAATTGCATAAGAAATACCATCTGCCGTAATCACGATATTTTTAAATTTGGATAGAAAAGCTGCCATCTCTTTTATATCAGGATGAAGATTATAAGTTTTTTCAATATACCCAGATAAATTTTTTAAATCTTCTATATAACCGGAAATATCAATTCCTTTGTGAGCTGCATATTTCAGAACAAGTAATGTACAACACAACATTTGAGTTGTCAACGATTTTGTCGCGGCAATGCTTTTTTCCTCACCGGCACAGCAGTCAATTTTAAAATCAGAAGCCTGCCATATAGAAGAATCCTTCTTATTCGTTATACAAAGCGTACGCATACCCAATTCTTTTGCCTTTCTTAAAGCGGAATTAGTATCAGAAGTCTCGCCGGATTGAGTTATAAATACATACAAGATATCATTATCATGAGGCACGGCAGACTTCAAAAGGAACTCACTTGAATAAATTGCACGAGCTTCCATGCCGGCAACATTACCGAATAAATCCGCCGCAAATCTTGCACAATGGTATGAGGAACCGCTTGCAACCATAATTATCTTGGATATATCTGTAGGGATATCAAAAAGAATATAATTATTGTCATTAACGTGAGTTTTCAACAGGCTATCAAGAACATCCGACTGTTCAAATATTTCCTGCTCCATACTCGATTTTTTATTTTCTTTAAAAAACATAAACACCCTTAAATAACCTCAAGGGCAGGCAAAAGCCTACCCTAAGATTTCTTTCATAAGTTCATTAACAGATTTCGGATTAGCTCTGCCTTTTGTTTCTTTCATAACCTGACCGACAAAGAAACCTAACAACTGAACCTTTCCACCTTTATATTTTTCCACCTGTTCAGGATTTGCATCAGCAACTTTCTGACAGATTTCCTTAATTGCTCCCTCATCAGAGATTTGGCTCAAACCGCGCTTTTCAACAATTTCAGAAGCCTTTGAGCCGTCTTTCATCATATCAATAATAATTTGTTTACCAATATTATTTGAAATTGTATTCTTTTCAATCAATGAAATCAATTCACATAGATTTTCAGGAGTCAAATTTGTATCTGAAATTTCAAGATGTTCTTCTTTCAGGTATGCTGCAATTTCACCCATAATAAAGTTTACAGCAATCTTAGGCGTAGCACCTGATTCAATAACTTTATCAAAGAACAGAGCCAGCCCCATCTGCTCAACAATTACGCTTGCGTCGTATTCACTCAAGCCTAAGCCCATATATCTTTGACGTTTTTGTTCTGGAAGTTCCGGCATTTTATCTTTAATTTCCTGCACCCATTCTCTTGAAATTTCAAGAGGCATCAAATCAGGTTCAGGGAAATATCTGTAATCGTGAGCATCCTCTTTACCTCTCATTGAACGGGTTTCACGCGCATTGTCATCCCAGAGTCTTGTTTCCTGAACAACTTTTCCGCCGTCTTCAACAATATCAATTTGTCTATCTATTTCATATTCGATTGCTCTTTGAAGTGCGGAAAAACTGTTTACATTTTTAATTTCCGCGCGGGTTCCGAATTCTTTTGAACCCTTAGGCATAATAGAAATATTAGCGTCACATCTCATAGACCCTTCTTCAAGGTTACCGTCACAAACACCGATGTATCTTACAATATTTCTTAATTCTTCCATATAAGCTCTTGCTTCATCAGAGCTTCTCATATCAGGTTCAGAAACTATTTCCAATAGAGGAGTTCCGGCTCTGTTCAGGTCAACCAGCGAATAGCTTGAACCTGCCAGACCTGCTGCACCTGCATGAACGAGTTTTCCGGCATCTTCTTCAAGATGGGCACGGGTAATACCAATCCTTTTACCTTTAATATCGATATAACCGTTAACACAAATAGGTTCATCGTATTGGGAAATCTGATACCCTTTCGGCAAGTCCGGATAGAAATACTGTTTTCTGTCAAACTTACATCTTGCAGGAATTTCACAGTTCAATGCCAGGCCGGTTAATATACCCATATTGACAACTTCTTTGTTCAAAACAGGCAAGACACCAGGCATACCTAATGTAATAGGGCTGGTTTGAGTATTTGGTTCCTGACCAAATTCAGTTCCGTCAGGGGCAAATATTTTTGATTTGGTTTTCAACTGAGCATGAACTTCTAAACCTATAACAACTTCATATTTATCTCTTAAACTTTCCATAGCTTCTCCTTATTGTACCCAAAGAATAGCACAAATGTTCTTTATGTGCAAACAGAATTACTGTTCTATAAGAACTCTTGCGGGGTAATTTTTAATCAACAAATCTTTTGCAGCACTCACGGCTTTTTCTTTAGAATTATAAGAGCCGACCTGAAGTGTGTATTCAGAACCGATTTTTCTTATAAACGGCGACAGACCTAATCCGGAATCTAAAAGTATACCCTTAGCGACTTCAGCTTGTTCCAAAGTTGTATATGAACCAACCACAACTTTTGCATTAACATAATGAGGAACCGGAGCCGGTGAAGGTTGAGGGGTTACCGTCTGCGAAACAGAGTTATGCTCTTGTTCCTGAGTTTGAGGTTGAGATTGAGCGGGCAAAGTTTCCTCAGGATATATATTGTCTTCGGCAGCAGGTATATTTATATCCGCAGGCGAATTTTTCTGTTTAGGAATGATAACTTTTCCGCCGTCTTCTATGGCAAGACCTTCCCCGCCTATAGCTTCCGAGTTATCTTCCATATGTATTTCTTTTAATCTTTCATCTACTTCTCCCGGTTTAACAACATCTTCTATTTCAGCAGTATCGTCGCCGAGAGATATTTCAACGTCAGGAGACATTACTTTTGCAAATCCCAAAAATATAATTAAAAGTACACAAAATACAGAAATAAACATTATAAAACTTTGACGAGGGCTTCTGTTTACAAGTTTTTTATAATCTTTATAGCTTATATGCGCAGGCTGTATCGGTTCATCTTCATGAATCATAGTTATACTCCTCTAACCTTTGTACTTGCCATTATTATATCATCAATTTCTTCCGAGTAATTTTTTAAAATCTCTTGTGCAAACTCTTTTATATCAGTAATTCCTAAATCATTGGTAAGACCGCACGCCTTTACCGGTGCGCCCGTTGAATCAATATTAATCCCTGTATGTATTAATATTGAAGTTAAAGATTTTGTTGCGATTGATACAGTAAGTTTTTTACCGTTAACAAACAAATCATCTCCGCTTCGTACAGGGGTTATACCGCGGCGTTCAAGTGCTTCTTTTATTGTACAAATCAAAAGTCTTTGTCTGAATACGCCTTCTACCAGTCCAACATTAAATTGTTCGGATATAAAACTCAGCATTGATTTACTGTAAATCGGTTCGTTATTTATAACATCTTCTATATCAACCATTTCGGTTAATTTAACTTCGCATTCTCCGCAAAAGGCAACAGTTGCATCACCTTGAATTTTAAAATTTTTATATATCCAATGCGGGCATAACTGCCAGCCTTCATATTTAATTTCCTGATTTAAAAGTTCTGTTTTCATAATATTTTTCATCCCTAAAAAAGAAGGTTAATATACTTATCTGCACCATTATATTCAAGTGCCTGCCTTAGCCTCAAACAAGATTCACATTTTCCGCAATGTTTATTACCGCCGTTGTAACAGCTTTTTACAAGCTCAAGAGGAATCTCATTTTCTAAAGCTTTTTCTACTATATCATTCTTAGAATAATTAATCAATGGAGCAATAACCTGAGGCTTCACAAGCGTAGAATATTTAAATTCTTCCGTTACAGAATTGGCAAATTCAATTGTATTATCGGGAAAAGTTTGCCCCTCTTCTTTATTTGCGCCTATAATTATGTCATGATAGCCTTCCGCATCAGCAAAACAGGCGGCAACATTGAGAAACAGGCCGTTTCTATTCGGAACCCACACAGCTTTCATTGATTCGCGATAATCACTTATATTTGTTGGAACTTCCCTGTCTGAAACTAGAGAAGTAGCGGTAATTTCCTTTAGCCAGCCTAAATCTATAACTTTATGATAAATCTTATAATAGTCACAGATTTTCGCAGAAGCTTCAATTTCATCCTTAACGGCTTTTTGTCCGTAATCAAATGTCAGAGCCAGCATAGTGCCGTAATTTTTCCTTACAAGCCCCAGACTAACAAGAGAATCAAGACCTCCCGATAAAAGTATCAATGCATTCTTAACCATCAAGCTCCTTACGAATTCTTCGTGCCATTTCATCATCTTCATCAATTTCGTACTCTTCCAGAATCGAAACCGCTTCAACTTTTAAAATATCGCCATATGAAGCCTCCCTGATAACTTCATCGAGAATTTTGCGTCCTACCATATTATAAAGAGCAATAAGCGCATTCTTTTTAACTTCATCATCATTATCAGCAAGACAACTTTTTATAGCATCATAAGCTTCTTCATATCCGCTTTCCATTAATGCTTCAATTGCATTAATTCTTATCTGAGGAGATTCATCCATAAGAGAAGATTTTAATGCATTAAATACCCTCTGATTCTTTTCGAGCCTTAATTTCCCGAGAGCTTCAATTACACGTTCTTTGAGAAAAGTAAACTTATCAAGAATCCCCTGTTTTGTTTCCAGAATACTGACAAGAGGGTCTACGGCTCTAATATCTCCAAGCATACCTAGTGCAGAGGCAGCAGATTCTCTCAGGTAAACAGAACGTTCTTCTTCATCTTTTACAACATCAATTAACGGGGCTACCGCATATTTATCGCCAATTCTTCCAAGCCCGTCCGCACAGGCAAAACGAACTTTATAATTTTCATCTTTGTTATTTAAGCAATATAATAACGATGTTACTGCTGAAGTATCTTTTAAGTTAGCTATAGCTTTTGCACACATAACTCTAACATTAATAAATTTTTCTTTATTAATATCATCATCACAAATTTTAAGCAAAAGAATATCAAGCAGAGGACTCAAAGATGATTTATCACGAAAACGGTCACAGCAGCGGATAACAGCCATAAGTATTTCCGGGTCTTTACATACTGATAAAAAATAGTTATATATTTCTACCAGATTATCCCGTTCATAAATTTCATCAAGGCAGTTTATCTCACGGATAACATCCTCCGTATCACCTTCAAACAAATTGCATTTTTTTGCTATCGCTTCTAAATCCAATTTACTCTTTTCTTCCTCTTATTACCCCTGTTTAGAATATACTACAAAGGTATTTTTTTAGCAAGTTTTGGCATATTTTCCAATAAAAAAACTCCCCTATGAAAGGGGAGTTTTTTATTTTATGCTTTTGCTTTTTCTGCCTGTTTTTCTTTTTTATGTGCGAGATATTTTTCACAGAGAATGTTAGCCGGTTTTGTAACTGCAACAGGAACAATATATCTGTATACCAGAGCAAATACAAGCATTGTTTTTAATTTGCCCATACCTTTAATTTTTTTGTTTAAAAGGTCTACTTCGTCTTTAGTTCCAAGATATTTACCTATTCTTTCTTCAAGGAATTTATCGGCTTTAACCTTTTTATATTCGGTTAATTCTTCTTTTACAATTTTTCGGCCTTCTTTTTTTGCAGCAGCTTTTAACGCTTCATTATCAAGCTTGATTTTTTCATTATCTTTCTTTGCCTGTGCTATTTCTTTTTTGAATTCATCTACAAGACTCAGTTTTTCATCTTTACACTGATTTGCGGCATATCTAACAGTTAATTTTGACCACCAGTCCGATAAAGAACTGTCAAGCATATATGCGCCTGCCGTTGATAAAACGAATGTCAAAAACTGGTTTACTGCAAGAGTTTTCTTACGGTCTTTATCCATTTTCTCTTCATCCATGGTCAAAGTCTTATAGATATACATCCCGCTTGTGATTAAAGAACCGATAGCCAAAAAATGACTGAAAAGGTTATCACTGTCTTTAACTGCATTAGTAATTTTATTTGTTACTTTATTATCAAACAAAGGCGGAATAACCTTATTAGCAAAAAATTCAGAAGTCCTATTAAAAATATCCGTACCCTTTTGTAATATAGAGCTAAAGAACTTTGATTTCTTAGTTACTGATTCTGCAACCTGTTCAACGCCTCCGGTAAAAGCAGGGGCATTATATTTTTTGTTATTTGATTGATAATAATTATTATATTTTTGTTGAGGAGAATATGTATTCAATGTTACGTTCATTATTGAGCTCCTCCTTTTGGTTCATTAGAAGATTTTTTCATAAAGTTTTCCATACCGGCAGTTTTTGTTGATGTCATTTTTTGGGTATCTATCGGCTCAACATTAGGTTTTGGAGCCTCTTTTGGTTTCTTTTCCATTCCGAATACGTATTTCAAAATCGGAGGAATCAGGGCAATTGTTAAAATTGAACGAGGTATTGCGATTGCCCAGTCGGTAATATTTTTCATATATAATCTTGTTGCATCGATTTGTCTGTTGAGAGCTTTTTGTTCAATTGTACCGGCTTTATCAAGTGTCTTTTTAGCAAGCTCAACAAGTCGTCCGTATTTTTCATCGAGGAACTTGAATTTATATTTAAGTTCCGGCACATCTTTATTAATATCAGATACACCATTTTTAATATTGTCAAGTATTTTTTCGTAATGATTTTTATAATTATCCATTAAGTTATTAACAGCATCATCCCAAGGACTTGTAATAATAGTTGAAGCAACAAACCCGATAACTCCTGATGCCATTGAATGCCCCGAGGCATAAATCTTATCCTCTTTATCCTTATCACCAGGAAGGGCCATAATTGTTGCCGGTCTTAAAGCACCTGCCAAAAACAATGACATAAGTGCGCTTCCGGCGACGTTATGATCTTCAGCAAATTTTAACAAACTGTTATAAGTTCCTGACTGAAAAATCTTGTCTTTAATCTTATTATTTTTTATAACACTAGCGGCAACCTCACTCTTTCCCGTAAAGTTGCCGCTAAATTTATTTTTATCCTCGTTGTTATTTTTCTCACACAAGCCCGCACGCTCTTTTTCCTTAAAGTTATGCGGGTCTTTATAGACCGCAGAGGAACCCTGCTTCAGGGTTGTATCATATTTTATTGCATTAATTTTCATGTCCCACCATTCAGTTAATGTCTCTGTACATTTATTTTAAATCAAAGGAAAAAATTTTTTGCCATACTTTTTAAGAATGTTTACAATTTTTTTTGCAAAATCCTCCAAAAATATGAAAAGAAGACGAAAATTACCATTTTCATCTTCTTAACATTTAGTGTAATATTAACACCATATAAATACTTTATATATTTATTAGATATCCAGTGCCAAATCCAGAGTTGGAGCTTTTGCAACAATCGCACTTGATGAAATAATATCCACTCCGCAGGCTGCAATTGAGCTTACGGTTGATAAATTAACATTGCCGCTGGCTTCGACAATTGCACGTCCGTTAATATAATCGCAGGCTTTTTTCATTGTATCAGTATCCATATTATCAAGCATAATTATATCTGCGCCGACTTCTACAGCTTCTTTAACCTGTTCAAAAGTATCACATTCTACTTCTATTTTATGGGTGAAAGAAATTTTGTCTCTTAGTTTTTCAACTGCTTTTGTAATAGTGCCTGCAAGACGGATATGATTATCTTTTATCATTGCGCAGTCAGACAGATTAAATCTGTGCATGTGACCACCGCCGATAAAGACAGAATATTTCTCAAAAGGTCTGAAATTCGGTGTTGTCTTTCTTGTGTCAACAATTTTGGCTTTATAATTCCCGACAGCATCCTGATATTTACGGGTCTCTGTCGCAATCCCGCTCATTCTCTGTGCATAATTCAAAGCAACCCTTTCTCCCATAAGTACATATTTTGCAGGCCCTGAAATATCTGCAATCTTATCGCCTTTTTTAATTTCATCGCCGTCTTTGAAGTAAAATTTTAATTTTACATCAGGAGAAAGAATTTTAAATACGGTCTTAAATACTTCACACCCGCAAAGAACGCCATCACTTCTGGTATTCAATGCTCCTGAAAGCACATCTGTATCTTCCGCTAAATTTTCTGTTGTAATATCTCCGAATCCGATATCTTCTTCCAATGCTCTTTTAACATGGTCTTCTATATAAAAATTACTTAACAAAATCCAACTCTCCTTCTTTTTTTGTCAAACAACTATGAACGCATTTCTCATTAGTGTTCAGATAATCCAATCTGTAATGAGCTCCGCGCGATTCTTTTCTTCTCAATGCAGAACTTGCAACGAGTTTTGCAACGGTAATCATATTTTTCAATTCATATTCCGGTTTATTAAGACATTTATGTGTTCTCGCAAACTTTGCCTGAAGCATATTAAGCTTTTCAATTGCAGTTATAAGGGACTTTTCGCTTCTCAATATCCCTACGTAATTCCACATGATATCTTTTAATTCATTTCTCAGTGCATCAGTATCAAACGGTTCAAGCTCTGTATCTTCGGAATATTTTTCAATTATGGATTTAATCTCGCCGTCTATTTGTTTTGGCGACGACAGGTTTTCATTTTTAATAAAATCTGCAACTTCATAAGCACAAACAACGCATTCGAGCAGAGAATTACTAGCAAGCCTGTTTCCTCCGTGCAAACCCGTCGATGAAACTTCTCCTATAGCAAAAAGGCCCTTAATTGAAGTTTCGCCTTCCACATCGGTTTTGACACCACCCATAAAATAATGAGCAGCCGGAGCCACAGGAATGAAATCACGTGATATATCAATTCCATGTTCCAGACATTTTTTTGAAATATTAGGGAATCTTTTTGCAAGCTTATTTTTATCTATACACGTCGCATTCAAATAAACATTATCAATATGTTTTTCCTGCATTTCATTAAAGTTTGCACGCGTTACAATATCGCGCGGAGCAAGTTCTTTACGTACGTCATACTTGTGCATAAATTCAATACCGTCAGAATCAACAAGTTTTGCACCCTCGCCTCGTACAGCCTCCGATATTAAAAACCGGTTTACGTCATCATCAAACGCAAGAGCTGTAGGGTGGAATTGCACAAATTCCATATCCTGCATAACTGCACCCGCGTTATACGCAAGAGCCAATCCGTCGCCGGTTGCCCCCTCCGGATTTGTGGTATACTTATATAATTGTCCTATACCGCCTGTTGCAAGAATCACAACAGGAGAATATATGGTTTCATATTCATTTGTGATGGAATTAAATACAAGAATTCCTTTACATACGGCATTTGCATTTACAAGAAGTTCTACAGCAAGCCCTTCTTCATAAATATCAATATTACTGTTTTCTTTAACTTTTTCGCACAGTGCCTGTTCAATCATTTTGCCGGTTGCGTCACCTCCCGAATGAAGGATTCTTCTCACGCTGTGCGCAGCTTCTTTTGTAAAACAGAATTGTCCGTCATCGTCTCTGTCAAACTGAACTCCGAATTTCAACAAATCTTTCACAACCTTGTCTGAATTTTCAGAAATAAATTTCACGGTGTTAAATTCACTCAAACCCGCACCGGCTTTGATAGTATCCATAATATGAGATTCGGTTGAGTCATTTTTATTCTCATGCAGTACCGCAACCATGCCCCCTTGGGCATACCGGGAATTACTCTCTCCCAGTTTTGATTTTGTAAGTAAGAGAAGTCCGTCGGGAAGTTTTGCCTGCTGTTCAATTTTTAATGCAGCATAAAGACCTGCAATCCCGCTGCCTACAATAATTGTTGAATATCTGGAGTATTTCATAATTTACGCCTTATGTTAGATTACACGTAACCCTGTCAACAATATATAATAATCCAAAATTTTAAAAATTTCTACCTTAAAGATAAATTTTTTATAAAGTTTTTAATTTTAATACAAATCATATTTCTGAAATATATAGGTTTAATATTATCTCAGTAAAAGGTTTTTCGGTCGATTAAAATGAAAAGATATCGTTTTATAAATATAATAGAAAATTAGAAATAAGGGGGATTATTATGTCAATAACACCAATAAGAATACTTCTTGTGGAAGATCATAAATTAATGCGAGTGGGTTTGAAATCCCTGTTTGAAGAACATAAGGAATTAGAGGTAATATCAGAAGCACAAAGCGGAAAGGAGGCAATTGAAAATTATAAGATTTCGCATCCCGATGTTGTGTTAATGGACATCGGGCTTCCTGACATGAGCGGGATTGAGGCAACGAAAAAAATTATAGAAAACAGCAGTAATGCCAAAATAATAATTTTGACGTCTCACCTTTCAGAGCAGGAGGTAATGGATGCCCTGCATGCCGGTGCCTGCGCTTATGTAATGAAAGATATAAATATAGAAATTCTAAAAATGATAATACGCACAGTAAAGGACGGAGCAATGTGGCTTGATCCTCAGGCAGTACCAATATTGAGAGAAAAGAACTGCGGAGTAATCCCTCCGCGCCAGATGTCGAGAGCAATGTTTAAAGAACAGCATGCTAATCTTACACAGAGAGAATATGAGGTTTTAAAACTTGTTGTTGATGGAAAATCCAATAATGAAATTGCTCAGGAATTAACTATTTCGGAACATACAGCAAAAGCACATGTATGTAATATTATCCAAAAATTAGTTGTTGATGACAGAACACAGGCTGCCGTAAAAGCCTTAAAAGAAGGGCTTGTTTAAAAAGGACTTGAAAATAAATATTTTTTTGATAATATAGAAGTTGCGGGAAATCCCGCAGCTTTTTTAATTAAAAATAAAATATGCGTGCGTAGCTCAGTTGGATAGAGCGTTTGGCTACGAACCAAAAGGTCGGGGGTTCGAATCCCTCCGCGCGTAAGGTTTATAAAAAAATAGCGATAAGGGTTTTGGACTTATCGCTATTTTTTATCGCAATTCAGAAATTTGTATTCTGGGGGAAGAATAATAATGTATTGTGTTATTTATTGTATACATTCAAATATTCCTGCAATTCTATAAAAAATTTTGAAAGGTGGTAACCATCTGCCGCGGCATGATGAATATTAAACGATAGCGGTATCATAATTTTATTACCAACTTCTGTATATTTTCCCCAGGTTACAACAGGGGCAAGATATTTCCCTTCATCAAAGACATGTATATCAAAACTTTTGTAATGTATCCAAGGCAAACATGATACATTATAAACATTTCTGGGTACATTATTAAAGTCAAAACCTCTGCAATCTTTGTATTTTTCCAGTGTTTTTAGAAAGTTATAATAGAATATCTTTAAATCTTCATTATATTTAGTTAACAATAGTGCGCATTGTTCATCCTCCTTATAGAAGTGAGCAAAATACGGGTGGATAACATCCCAAACGCCAACTCGATTTTTATCATCCCAACCGAGTTTGAATTCTTCGTGAGAGTTTATAACTTTACTCACAGCCCACATAAAACAAGGATAAAACCTGTACTCATTCTCTTTTACGTAATTTAGAAAGCCTGTTATATCAATATCACAGCTCATACTGATTACATTACGCAAATTATTGATATAATGCCAGAATAAATTATATCGTTTCCAATTGCTATCTTTTATTTCAAATTTCATTTTAACCTCCTTAAATATTACTTAATTAAATATTTAAAGAGGCACCTTCAATACAAAATTTTGACGATTTTTGTGTTTTCATAATTCGATTATAACATATTCTCTGCTTAAAACAATATAAAAAGAGAATAAAAGGAAATAATAAATTCCTTGAAACATTATTATAAAAAAATTTGTTTGTCCATATGAAAAGAAAGGAAAAATTAACAGTTTATGAGCACAGTAGAACCAATCAGAAATATCGAGAACATAAAAAAATTAGAAAAATTTTTCGCCCAAAACAGTCCGAGAGATTTGTTACTGTTCACAATTGGAACAAATTGCGGGTTAAGAATTTCAGACATAATTGCATTAAATGTGGGTGATGTCAGAAACAAAAGCCATATTCAGATTATTGAAAAGAAAACCGGAAAATTTAAGAAATTCCCGATTAATTCCAAGCTTAAACCAATGATTGAACAATTCACAGAAGGAAAAAATTCTAATGAAGCCTTATTCACCAGCATTTTCTCAAACAGGATGGATAGATTCGGCGCGTATTATATATTAAAAACCGCCGGCAAAGCTGTTGGATTGCAAGACAAAATTGGAACTCATACCCTGCGGAAAACATTTGGTTATCATCACTACAAAAAGTTCAAAGATATTGCCATACTGCAAAAAATCTTTAATCACTCAAATCCAACAATAACATTACGCTATATCGGTATTGAACAAGATCAAATTGATGAGAGTTATAACAACTTCATTTTATAATACAAGGCATTTAAGTATAAAAACATAACATTTTAGTCAAACAGTTAAGAGGATGAAAAATCCAGCTTTTTAAATAATTTGAGAGTTCCCTTTTATTTATAAATATAGAAAACATAACATTTTGTAATAAAAAATACAGCCTGCTTTATTTGTGATATTATAAAATCTAAGCTGAATGAAATTATATCTTCACAAAATGACTAAAATGTTAAGAGATTAAACGATGAATATAAAAAAAATCATAATACAAGCTGGTGGGAAAGGAACAAGATTAGAAGGATTAACTAGAAATAAGCCCAAATGTCTTGTGCCTGTAAATAATCTGCCAATAATCTTTTATGCATTTCAAAAGTTCCCGGATGCAGAATTTAGCATTATAGCTGACTATAAAACAGATGTATTGGAAAAATATCTTAATGCTTTTGCAGATAAGTACAACTATCGTGTAATTAAAGCCAATAAAAAAGGCACTATTTCAGGTATAAAAGAAGTAATATCTTTATTTACACCTGAAGAACCGTTTATGATTATGTGGTGTGACCTTATTTTATCGGATAATTTTGAAATTCCATCAGAAAAAGGAAATTATATTGGAATTTCTAAAGACTTTGAGTGCCGCTGGTCTTATATCAATAATCAATTTATAAAAGAACCGTCAAAAGAAAACGGAGTTGCAGGATTATTTATATTTGAAAATAAAAAATTATTAGAAAATATTGCAGAAGAAGGAGCTCTTGTCGGTTGGCTACAAAATCAAGCTTTAACGTTTAATAGATTGGATTTGTACGGTTCAAAAGAAATTGGCACACTTCTTTCCTATTCTGATAATACAGATGATACGCCACGTTGCCGGCCATTTAATTCAATGGAATTTCAAGGGGATCTTATAATTAAACGGGGTATAAATGAGCAGGGGAAAAAGATTGCGGTTGATGAAATCGCCTGGTACAAACACGTTAAAGAGTTAGGTTACAAAAATATTCCTGAGATATATGAATATGAACCGTTAACGATGAAACGTGTTAAAGGAAAGAATATTTTTGAATATGACTGCTTAACAAAAACACAAAAAAGAGAAATCCTGAAAAAACTTATAGAAGCCTTAAAAGAATTACACAATCTTGAACCGGCTCAACCGGTAAATATTGAAGATGTTGAGGATAATTTTCTGAACAAGACTTTTAACAGACTTTCAAAAATTGAACACCTTGTTCCTTTTGCGGACAAAGAATTTATTAAAATTAACGGAAATTATTACAAAAATGTATTCTTTAATAAAAAAGAATTAACAGAAACCGTAAAAACTGTTTGTCCGAAAGAATTCAGGCTAATCCATGGTGATTGTACATTTTCAAATCTTATGTTTGATACATATAATATGAAAGCAATTTTGATTGACCCAAGAGGATACTTCGGCAAAACTAAATTTTACGGCGATGTCGATTATGACTGGGCAAAACTTTATTACTCTCTGAAAGGTGAATATGATCAGTTTAACCGCAAGAAATTCACTCTTGACATAAGAGAAAAAGATGTAGAAATTGCAATAAAACCAAATAATTGGTCGGATATGGAAGAATGTTTCTTTGATTTCCTGCCTGATGTCAACAAGGATAAGATAAAACTTTTGCATGCAATTATATGGTTGAGTTTGACGACTTATGCCTGGGAAGATTACGACAGCATATGCGGGGCATTTTATAACGGAATAATCAAACTTAATGAGGTATTGTAGATGCTTGAATTTTCTCCGTTAAATAAAACATGGATACTGGATATAGATGGAACTCTTGTAAAACATAACGGTTACAAGATTGACGGCTATGATACTTTACTGGAAGGGGTTAAAGAATTCTTTGATAAAATATCTCCAGATGACAAAGTTATTCTTATGACTGCGAGAAAAGATGAATACCTTGAGGATTTGAAACGATTCCTCCAAGAAAATAATATCCGCTATGATTATCTTTTAACAAATATGCCTATGGGTGAACGCATTATTGTAAATGATAGAAAACCTAGCGGTTTGGATATGGCTTTTGCGATAAATAAGGATAGGGATAACACCTTGAATATTGCATATAAAATAAATATAAAGAAATAATAAATATTTAGCGGAGTAATTTGGTGAAAATATACGAATACATCAAAGGTGAAAATAAAAGAACTGCAAAATTATTTGGCTTGACGATAATGGAGCAAACCTCTGATTATATGACTTCCGAGAGATATCAGAAATTTTTTGGCGGGATTATTAGTACGATAAAAATAAATGATAAATATATAGATTGTTCAAATAAAGAAATAAAAATTTTTAATCAAACAATTATAAAACTGTATGAAAAAAATAATTACAGAATTTACTGCATCGGAAATAAAGAACTGTATCGAGTCTCGCTGTTCAATGAATTTAAAAGAAAATATTTTAAATATTTAGATAAAAAATATGATGATATCTATATTTTACATGCCAACAGCGGAGAGACCTATCTTACTTTGACTTATATAATAGACGCATTAATAAAAAAAAATAACAGTAAATCTCCTTTATTAATTGCAACTCAAAAATATCATGTTGATATGATTAAAATGATTTGCCCGGATATTCCTTATGTTTATGTTAGTAAATTCAAATTAAGAATTACTGAAAATTTTTTCAAAATTGATAAATTCAGATTCTTTTTATTATTTAATAACTCGCATTTTAAACTGGTTGAAAAAAATATACGAAATTATGATTTAGGAAAATATCACTACTTTTACGCAATTTTGGAACGTCTTAATATATCAGAACAAGAGATATCAATGCGTCCAATTAATGTCAATTTAAATGATGAGAAAAAAGCTCTCGAAAAAGTACAAAAAACTGGTTTAAATTTAGAAAAATTTGTTTTTCTTGCACCTGAAGCTCAATCATGCAAATTATATGATAAAGACTTCTGGATTGAATTAATAAAAGGTTTCCAATTCGCAGGTTATGATGTTTTTGTAAATTTGGTTGAAGATGAAATAACATTCGAAAAAGAATTAAATTATAAATCGTGTTATTTGACTTTTGGGGAAGCTTTTGCTCTTGCTAAACATTCAAAAAAAATAGTGTCATTAAGAAGCGGATTCACCGAATTCTTGCTCCAAACAAACGTTCCTGTTGATGTCATATATACAAAATTTAGAAAACGTCATTTCTTTGATGATTTGGATATTTATCATGTAATGTCAGGGTTTGGATTAACGCAGCTTCCATTTGTCGATAAATCTAAAATTATGGAATTCAATACGTACGAAATGACAGCAAAAAACTGTGTTGAAATGATTTGTAAACAAATAAAGGGTTAGTATGATTGAAACAATAAAACAAATATTTTATAAAAATAAATCTTGCGGCAATTTCATAAAACAGTCATACTTATCGGGAATGTTTTATTTTAAGGAAAATTTAAAAACTTTCAGTAAAGAATTCAGAATATTGAGCATCCCGTTATGGAAGAAAAAAATAAAACATGGATTTGAAAAATATTATTTATTCGGCTTTGTATTTTTCAAAAGCTCCTCCAGAAAAATGCTTTATAAAACTGTACTAAAGAAAATCGGGAAGGAATATAAACATATTTTTATAAACTTTAATTGCAGCGGAGAAACATACTTATTTTTATCCTATATAAATCCTCCCGAGAACTCTGTATTTATTGCAACAAAAAAATACCATATTGACTTATGCAGAATGATACATCCGGATATTGAGTGCTTTTACTTGCCTGATGTTATAAATTTAAGAAGTTTTGATAATGTATATAAAGAAGAATACAATGGTAAAATCTTTTATAACATTCTGCCATTCGAACATTTTATTGAGTTAGAAAAAGATTTAAGAAAAGGGAAAGAGATTCATTATTGTGAGGCTATATGTAAGACAATAGGGATTAAATATACCAAAGAGGCAAATCGCCCTGTTATTTCAGAAGAGGTCAAGCAATCTGCATTAATGAAAGCCAAAAGAATCGGATTAAATTTAGATAATTTCGTATTCCTATGTCCGGAATCTCAGTCTAATGAAAATCCCGCAAAAGATTACTGGATTAATTTAACTAATGAATTTTACGAACAAGGGTACGATATATTTATTAATACACTATCGTTAGACCCTGCTTACGGTCTTGGCAAAACTTGTTTTTTAACTTTTGACGAGGCATATTATATTGCCTCATTGAGCAAACAAATAATAGGATTACGCAGCGGGTTTATAGAGGTATTAACAACGATTAGAAACATACGTTTAACCTGTTTATATACTGATTTTAAAGACAGAGGGGAGCTTAAACCTATTGATGCTGAAACAGTTTTAAAGGGGTTTTCTCTGAAAAAATTGCCAAATGTAATTGAAAATAATATATCGGAGTCTATTTGTCAGAATAATAATAAGGAGAGTATATGCTGTTTGAAAAAATAAAATTTAATACAGAAGAAGCATTTGTAACACAAGTTAGACTTTTCAACATGCCTATTCTTGAATATTACATAAAGCACAATAAAAAGAAAAAACATTACTCATTGCTGCCTGTACTTAAGAAGAAAAAAAGTTATTCATATAACCCTGAAAATGAGTATCTGTTTTATTTAAAAATTAACAGTTCGGATAACTGTTCTTTTTCCTGTTTACAGCATTGGATAAATATTATTGGCTGGATTGGCGGAGATTTTTATATTATTTGTGATAAAGAGGATCTGGAACGTAAAGTTTATGAAAAAATACATTTTAATAATAAAAATATTAAATTTATAAAAAGTGTACATAAACCTATTGAACATATTGTAAAAAATATGTCCACGAAATTTTGGACAAATGCCACTTATGCACATTTAACGGCCTTTTATCATTCAAAAAAACTGGGAGTAGATAATTTTTGGAACATTGATGCGGATGATACAATGTTTCTGGTTGAAGCACCAAGGGCTGCCGAAATTTTAAAAAAAGCTCAAAAATATGCACAAGAAAATGATATAAGTGCTTTTTCAATGGATATGCATACATCTAGAACTCACGGAAAACACTGGTCTTTCGGAATTACATATATAAATGCAAAAATTGATTGGTTTGCTATATTCAATGCAGAAACTACTCCGGAGTGGATGAATAAATATATAGGTAAATATGACTGGGAGTTTAATTTAGACTGGTATTTTACCTATTTACGGGATTATAAAGCCTTCAAAAATAAAACTTTTTATATAGACAATTTGCATTTTATGCATTACGGAGACTTTATGCTTAATCCTATTTCTTGGGGTATAAGTCAATGGAAAAATGGACGGGTATTTTATCCGATTTTAAAAGGGGTCTTCAATTATGACGAACTTGCAGATATTCCGATATCTTCCGAAAGTTTAAAAATTGATAGTCTTGAAAATGAAGAGATGAGTTTTGATTATATCAACAGGTATTTAACTTTCTTGAAAAATATTCCAGAACCGGCACAAAATATGTGGTTTGAGGAAAACAAAGAGGGTGTATGTTAGAAAGAGAGCGTTTGGCTGTAGCATATTCATTGCTTAAATATAAAGAAGAATTACAAGACCTGTATGAAATATTAGAACCATACAGAAAATCTGATTGCTGTAATTTCATTTCTCATATGCATCTGGGTGATAGTTTTTATAGAGCGGCAATGAAGAATGATTTAGAAGAAAAATACGGAAAAATTCACTACATCATTAACCCTTCTGCCGAAGCGGTTATGCCATTATTTAATATAACAAATTATTCGGTATTTGATTTTAACAAATATATAGAACAAAAACTGAAAAAATACTTTAATGACGATATTATATTTGCTTATACAAAGCATTTACTTATACAAAAGATGTTTTCTGCCATACCAAGGGTAGGAAGTTTCTTTGTAATAGATTTTGATACTCCTTATTTCCATAAATTCGCAGAAATTCTTAATAAGGATGGAAATAATTATTCTGTAATGGAATATAATTATGCTTGTGCCGGCATTTTAAAAATAAAAAAGATTAATATAAATGACATTCATTATCCGGATATCACAAAGAACTGTAAAGACAAAATTGAACAATACGGAAAACTTGAAAAAAGTATCTTACTTCTGCCAGAAGCAAGCAGTGATGTATTATTGGATAAAAGAATCTGGAATAATATCGCATCAGAACTGCAACAACTTGGATATATAGTTTTTGAAAATGTAATTAATTATAATAATCACATTGACGGTGCTATAAATTTAGAGCTGGATGTAAATGAATTGATTCAACTGGGAATAAATTGTCATAGTGTAATATCATACAGAAGCGGTCTGTGTGATATTCTTGCCGGCAAGAGGTCAAATTTATATGTTCTTTCCAGAGAACAAAGGAATATGGATTTTAAGCGTACATTTTCATTTAAGGATAATTTTGAATTTGGTTCATCAGGAGCTCCTGTAGAAATATTCTTAAGTAACAGGCAAAAGCCTAAACTTATATTTGAGGGGCATAATTTATTAAAAAACGTTAATAAAAAGTATCTTCCTAAAAACATATTAAAACGTAATCTTATGGAAAAAATTTTGCAGACTATTTTTTCTGCCAAAAATCAGAATGAACATAAAATCATTATTATTTTTGGTATCAAATTAAAAATTAGAAGAAGAAAGGATTAAAGATAAGGTATGTTTCAATATATAAATACAAAATTATATGATGATAAAAACCTTTTCAGATTATATATTGGAAATATCTTAGTTTTTCAATATGTTAAAGATAAAGATAATAAGGTTATTGAATTTAATTTATTTCCAAAAATGAAAAGTTATTCAAATAATCCAACCCATCCACCTGTTTTTTATTTAAAAACAAACAGATCTGATGAAGCAGCATTGATGTGTATGCAATATTGGCTTAACATTGCAAATTTTATGGATGCCGACATTTATATAATTTGTGACAAAAAAGAAATTGAGTACAAACTTTTAAAAAATGTTACTTTTAAAAATCAGAATATAAAATTCATAAAAAGTGCTGTGAATCCATTAAAGAAAATTATTAAAAATATTTGTTCCAAATGTTGGGAAAAAGCCGGTTATGCACACCTTACAACTTTTTATCACTCGCTTAAAAATGGCATTCACAATTACTGGAATATTGATGCTGATGACACAACACTATTATGCAGACCTTCGATTTCAGCAGAAATAATGCAAAAAGTTGCACAATACGCTGATGAGAATGAAATAAATGCTTTTTCTCTTGACATGTGGCGTTCTAGAAGCCATGGAAAACACTGGTCTTTCGGAATTACATATCAAAAAAATAATATTGACTGGTTTAAAATTTTTAACTCTAATAAAGATCGTAAATGGCAAAAAAACTATGAAAATCAAACGACAATTTATAATGTTGATTTTTATTTTAATTATTTGCTTGAATATGTAAAATTGAAAATTGAAAATTGGTATGTTGAAGACCTGTATTTCTTACACTGGGGAAACTTTTTCTTACATGTTATTCAAAGTTCTCTATGTCACTGGAAAGAGGGCAAGTTAACATTTCCGATTATTGAAAAAATATATGAAAATAATGAATTTGGATGCGTTCCTATTCATAATTGCTGTGTTAAATTCGATGTTGGATTGACTAAAAAAGAATTTTTAGATTTTATTCACAATTATTCTTGTATTCATTTTTACGAAAATGTCACTATTGACTTTTTTGAAATAGCTGATGTAAAAAAACGCTGTGAAGAATATGAACAAGTTAAATATTTAAATCATCATTATACTAAGAAGGAGTTAAACGATGACCGGGTTTCTTAATAATATTTTTAGCATAACAAATGAAGATAAACATAAATGCCTGCACCTTTTATGTATAAAGTTTAAGTGGAAAAATAAAGCTAAACTAATTGAAGATAGTATTGATAGACTTAAAGATGAGTTGGTTTCTCAAAATCGTGATGTTTTACAGAAGGTAGAAACTGATTTCAAAACTTTTGTAGAAGAATCTCAAACAACTTTTGCTAAAAACTTACAAATTGAACAACAAAAGTTTAAAAGTGTAATTTCTGATTCAACAAAAGCCATTGATAATAGAGTTTCAGAAATTAAATTAAAACAATATGCTCTTGAAACTTCATTAAATTCAATTAAATCGGAATTGTCTGATTATTCAGATAAATTATTACAAATGCATTCAAGTATGGATTATTTGGCAACAACCGCAAATAATGGGATAAATTCATTAAAACAGCATTTATTAAATATAAAAAACTCTAATCAAATAGACTTTGTTTATAAAAATATTGATAATCCACAATATGAATTTTTATACAATGACCTGTACAAAATATTTTCTGTCGGGGAATATTATTCAATGAGAAATATTTACGTAAAAAGGCTTAATAAATTCACAATAGAACAAAATATACAAAGAATTAAACAAAAGTATACTAAAGATATTTATTTATTGACAGATATATCAGAACCGATTGATATTTGTCATGTTATTTCTGTCAGTGACATTTCTAGCCTGCAAGATAAAGAGAACACTATTTTTGTACTGGCATATAATCAAGATTTTTCCGGTATATTAGCAATTAAAGAATTACAAAAGTACAATTTAAAATACCTTTCTATTGAACAATATGGTACACCCCAGGCCCGATACTACCATATCAATGAAAATGCATATAAAACACTGTTAGAGGAATCAAATAATAATCCTTTACAGCATTTTTGTCCTGGGGATTTTGAAAATATTTTTCAAGCTCTTGAAACAACCAAAAATCTTGAAGGTGATTATGTAGAAATCGGAACTTTTCAAGGTGCATCAGCAAGAGCGACTTTAAATTACAGAAACAAATCTAATATAAATAAAAAATGCTATTTTATTGATACTTATGAAGGCTTTTCTTATGCTGAAGCTCAAAATTCACAAGATATGCTATGGTCAAACACTCATACAGAAACATCTATTGAAAAAGTAAATAATTATCTGGCAGATTACGATAACTATGAACTTATAAAATCAAATATTATTCAGGATGAATTACCTGAAAAGATAAAAAATATATGTGCCGCTAACATTGATGTTGATATGTATGAAGCAGTAAAAGCTGCTTTATACAAAGTTAAAGACAGGCTTGTAAAAAACGGTATTGTAATTGCAGAAGATTACGGACATACTCCGGCTTTAATCGGAGCTCAAAAAGCAGTTGATGAATTTTTGGATGAAAATCCGGACGAATTCATTCCAATATATCTTCATAGCGGACAAATGTTTTTAATAAAGAGGTAAATTATATGATTTTTTTTAAGAAATACAAATATAATACGGAACAAGAATTAGTTAGACAAATTCAAATCTTAAACTACCCAATATTAGAGTATTATACAAAAAAAGATTCACCACATACATATTACTCATTATTCCCATCTTTAAGAAAACATAAAAGATTTGATAATAGAAGCAGTGTTATAGAGAATAATGGTAAAAACAATAAATTTATACTTTTAGATGATAATGGCAATCAATTGTCTCAAAAATATTTAAAAAATTTAAAGATTAAATTTTTAGGTGATAATAATACTGTCATATTTTATGCTGCTACTAAATTATTATCAGAAACCATCCTTACTTGTACTTCAAATAATTTAGTTAATGTAAAAAAAACAAAATATCATTTGGGATTTTCTACATTTAATCCTTTAAGTGAAGGTTCCGAGCTTATTATTGGAGAAAACACATCCATTGAACATGCCACATTTATTTTATGGGATGAGCCAAATTTAAAAATAGAAATTGGAGATAATTGTATGCTGTCACATAATGTAGTTTTTAGACCTTCTGATGGACATACTATTTTAGATAGTGTTGGCAATATTTTAAATTTTCCTAAAAATATATATTTAGGAAATCATTGCTGGGTCGGTAGCAATGTAACTTTTCTCAAGGGGAGTCTCATTCCGAAGAACTCTATTATTGGAATAAACTCTCTTTATACAGCATCTTCAAATCCAGTAGAAGAATATACAGATGGCGCAATTTTTGTAGGCTCTCCAGCTAAGATAATTAAAACAGGAATAAATTGGGACAGGGACAATACTTATAATTATAAAAAACAAAACATAAATACAATATGAGGTCGAAATGTTTAAGATTAATGCAATAATAAAAAATCGAGTATATATCAATTACAGACGAATGTGGCCATATGTAAAGCCAGTATGGTTCAGGGCATTATGTTCAATGTTAATTTGTATTCCGATAGGTTCGCTTGATGCAGTAATTGCTTTAGCCTTGAAGCCTTATATGGATCTGGTAATGGTAGAAAAATCCATTGCTTCACCATGGTATATTCCGCTTGGAATTGTGGCGTTTACGTCTATTCAAGGCGGATTAAAGTATATGTCTGCATATCTTTCAACCTGGGTAGGAGGCAAAATTACAAACGGGCTAAAGTTTGATATGTTTAAAAAACTTTTGACACTGCCGACATCTTTCTTTGATAAACAGAATTCCGGCGATATTGTTTTCCAATTCAATAATCAAGCGGATTTAGCCTGTAACGGGTTATTGGATAACCTGAGTATATTTACACAGAGGATATTCTCATCAATTTCTCTGATTTGCGTACTTTTTTATAACTCATGGAAACTTGCATTAATAGCAGTTGTTGTTCTGGGCTGTGCATTTGCACCGGTTGCAAAATTGCAAAAGAGAATAAAATCAGTTATGGAAAAAACTGTTTTTGCGGATGCTTCTATTATTACTGAATACAATGAGGTTTTTAACGGCAACAAAACCATAACTTCATATAACCTGCAAAAAAATGAAACAAACAAATTTTTCAATATTTTACAGAGCATTTTCACTTTAAGAATAAAAATGGTTCAGAAAACCCAATGGCTTTCACCTCTGATGCACGTGATTGTTTCAGTTGGAATTGCTGCTGCTATAGGATATGGTTCGCACTTGATTATGTCCGGACAGATAACAAGCGGTAATTTTGTTTCTTTTATTACTGCATTAATCCTGCTTTATACACCTGTAAAAAATTTGGGAAATAATCTTAATGCCGTACAATTCTCATTCTTCTCAATAGAAAGGATTTTTGAAGTCTTAGATTCTGTTCCTGAAATAAGAGATAAAGAAAATGCAATAGTGATGGGCCGAGAACATAAAAATATTGAGTTCAAAGATGTATGGTTTGAATATAATGAGAATGTTCCTGTTCTAAAAAATATTAACCTGCAAATTAACCAGGGAGAAACGATTGCTCTGGTCGGGAATTCAGGCGGCGGAAAAACAACCATAGTTAATTTGCTTCCACGATTTTATGATATAAAATCCGGCTTAATCACTATTGACGGAATTGATATAAGAGATTACACGCTTGAATCATTAAGACAAAATATTGCAGTTGTTTTTCAAGATAACTTTTTATTCTCAGGAACTATAAAAGATAATATTTTACTTGGTAATCAAAATGCAACGGAAGAACAGCTTGAAAAAGCTATTAAAATGGCTTACCTGGATGAATTTATATCAACTTTACATGACGGTTTAAACACTCAAATTGGAGAAAGAGGAATCCTCCTATCCGGCGGTCAAAAACAGCGTGTAGCAATAGCAAGAGCTTTTTTGAAAGCGGCACCTATTATTATACTTGACGAAGCGACCTCCGCACTGGACAACAAAACAGAGGCTATTGTTCAAAAAGCAATTGAGAATTTAATGCAGGATAAAACAGTATTTGTCATTGCACACAGATTATCTACGGTCATAAATGCCGATAAAATTGCGGTTATAAATGAAGGTGAGCTTGTGGAACTCGGAAATCATGACAAACTTATGTCTATCAAAAACGGACAATACAAAGCTCTTTATGAAATGCAGTTCAAAAAGCAGGAAGTTACAAATTAAAAAAAACAAATTTTTGCTTAATGCAAATTAGTAAACTTTTGTATTCTAAACGGCAATATTATTAATAAATTTGTTTTATCTTTCAGCTTTCTGTATCATAATAATATCAGGAGGCAGGCATGGCGTCTACAAAAACAAATATAAACGAGTTATGCGAACGAGAGATAGAGGTGTTAAACCTTTTAACATACGGCTATGAAAATAAACAGATTTCACAAAAACTATATGTTAGCACACATACTGTTAAAGCATGCATCAGCGGAATCTTGAAAAAGTTAAAAGCTAAAAACAGAACTCAGGCTGTGAGTATTGCGTTCAGAAAACATATTATTAAATAAGTAGATTTTGTTACAATTTGATAAATAAAAAGATAAATTATATTATATAATAGTAATGAGATTGTATGGTATGAAAAAATTATTACTTTTATTACTGTTTATAATTGCAACATTTTCTACATTTTGCTCCAGAGTTTTTGCAGAAGATATCTTCAAGATTACATCAGCGAATTTTGACACCTCTAATTCAATAATGGTTATCTCAGCGCAGGATAACACGCTTGAACAAATTATGCCCGATGTTAAAATTGTAACACTTGAAAATCCTAAAAGAGCTTACTTTGATATAAACTCTGCAATTCTTACAATTCCTAAACAAGATTGGTCATTTAATTCACCGGGAATAAAACAGGTTAAAATATCCCAGTTTACAACAAATCCGGATATTGTAAGGGTTGTAATGTATCTTGATGAAGATTTCTCTGCATCGGATATTAAATTTATGAAAATAAAAAATAATATTATTCTTAAATTTAAAAACCCGATGTGTCAGAATCCTTATTTCCAGCATACATATCGTGATGAACACGCCTCATCAAGCGATTTTTATGAATACATGTCAATTTATACACCTGTAAAAAAAGAAATTACCGAAAATAATATTGTTGAACAATTGCAGGAAGCTTTTAATACAACAGTTCAACAGGTTACGGCACCAGAAGTTGAAAAAATGCAGCTCAGGTTAAATACAAAATATTATATTGACAGAATTACTACAAAGCCGAATGCTGTATTAATAAATGGTTTCGGTTCACTAACAGTTGAAAAACCAATGATTCTAACTAATCCAACAAGAATAGTCTTTGACATGTCTAATACTCTTGTTGCCCAGAATCTTAGAAATAAAGACTTCAAGATAAATGAGACAGAAAGTGTCAAAATCGGACAGTTTTCCGTAAATAAAGCTCGAATTGTCATAACGACTCCGGATGTGGAAAAATACATTCCCATTTATTCAAATGACAATCAATCTTTATTAATTGCGAATATGAATAGTGTTATACCTTCTACATTATATTCCACATCGGCGGATATGCTTACTTATAACCTTGAAGAACTGGATAATCAGACGGATGCAATGACTTTATCATTCAGTCATCCTGTTGTCCACGGTTTTGACAGAACCAATAATGAAATAATTTTATACTTATATAATGTTTCTAAATATAATGAACAAATGTTCAAAAATACTTATGCGAAATCTCTTTTTTCAAAGGCCGAAATAAGTTTGATGAGCGGAAATGGTTTGAAACTAACAATTCCGATTGATAAAGACAGTTTGGTAAATACATACCTAGGAGCAGACGGAAAAGCTTTGAAAATAAGCGTAAAAGCACCTAAAAAACCTGTTGCTCCGGTTACACCAGTTATCAAAAAACCTACAGGCGTAAAACGTGTTGTAATTGATGCAGGTCATGGCGGAACTGATTACGGTGCAATAAGAAACGGTATTAATGAAAAAGATATTACACTTGATGTTTCAAAAAGAGTAGAAGCTTTATTGAAAAAACAGGGATATCAGGTTACAATGACGAGAACAAATGATATTTATGTTTCTCTTGCCGACAGAGTAGCTATTAGCGAAAAAGTTGCACCTGATATTTTTGTCAGTATCCACGTAAATTCCAGCACCCGTCCGGAAATTACAGGCATTGAAACTCATTATTATCATCAGGAAAGCTTAAATCTGGCGCAAACAGTTCATTCTTCTTTAGCCAGTGCAATAAAATCAAATAACAGAGGCTTATTTAAATCAAAATTCTATGTAATTAACCATACAACTTCACCGGCTATATTGATTGAAATTGGTTTTATCTCAAATGATAATGAAAGAGCACAACTGGTAAGTGATAAAAGGAAACAGGATACGGCAAAATCCATTGTGGAGGGAATTAACAATTATTTCAAACAACATTAAAAATAACCCCATAGGATTTTTTGATTCCGGCGTTGGCGGTCTGACGGTTTTGAAACAATTAAGAGAGCTAATGCCGCAGGAAAATTGTATTTATTTTGGCGATACAAAAAATATGCCTTATGGTGAAAAAAACAAAGACCAGCTTATCAAATTTTCTGAAGGAATTTTTAATTTTCTCGGAAAACAAGGAGTTAAAGCGGTAGTGATGGCTTGTAATACAACATCAGCAACTGTTTATGATACATTGAAGGATAATTTTGATTTTAAAATATATCCGATAATCCAGTCTGTAACACAAATACTTGCGGAACTTCCTGTCAAAAAGCTTGGAATACTTGCCACTCACGCAACAATAAATTCACATGCTTATAAAAACGGTATACAAAAAATTAATCCGGATGTTGAAGTTATTGAACATGCCTGCCCTGAATGGGTTAAAATTGTTGAAGGTAAACTTGAGGACAGACCTGAGAGTATTTCCGCAATAAAAAAAGATTTAGATAAAGTTTTAAGTTCTACACCGGACAAAATCGTTCTCGGCTGTACGCATTATCCATATTTAATTAATATATTAAAAGAATTTGCTCCGGAAGATATGTTCATTAACCCTGCAACAGCATTTGCAAAATATATAAAAAAAGATTTGGAAAATAAAGGTCTGGCCTCTACGGCATCCGGACACGGCAGGGAAATTTATTATGTAAGCGGAAAGCCTGAAAATTTCCAGACCGCGGCGTCTATCTTTTATCCAGTCAACGAACTGCCTGAACAAATTATATTAAATTAAAACAGGTTTCATAATCTTCAACTTCTATAATATTATCGGAAAT
>DVIU01000164.1 GCA_018711035.1 Candidatus Scatousia excrementigallinarum | reverse complement strand
TTTGTAGTGCGGATGCCCTCTATCTCGTTGGAAGTTTCGGTACTCTGAATCCTGGCAATCTCTACGAGTTTATCAAGTTCCTGCGGCTTTTGCTTAAGATATAGCTCCTGCCTGCCTTTCGCCTCATGGATAGCGGCAATATAGGCAACAGTCTCAGAGTCCCACTTTTGATTTTTCAGACCGACATAATCAAAATTGCGCATAATCATTCTCTCCAACGTTACATTTTCTCGTAAATTATAGTCTAAATTACGAGAAAAGTCAACAATCTGTGAGGAACAAGTATTTATTGGAAAGAACTATTCTATCAAAAGACAACACACAAAAAACTATACATACAAGATTAGTTTTGGGTATGTTTCTTATAAAGATAGCAGGGTTTCAACGCATTTATGTGTTGAAACTTGCTTAAATTAAAAAGTTCTGATATAATATTAATATCCACCTTGTTTGTCATAATTATATTTTTAGAAATAACGTAGTAATATAGCGATTGGGAGGTCGTTTATGAAATTCTATCTCGATAATATTGGTATTTTAAGCAATGTAACAATAGATTGTAACGGTCTAGCTGTTATAACAGGATTTAATAATTCTGGAAAAACAACTTTGGGTAAAGCAATCTATTCACTGTTTGATGCCGTAGAAGATTTAGAAATAAAAAACCTTAACGATAAACAATCTTATGCAAATAACGCAATCCATCAAGTGTTAAACATGAGCGAACTCCGCTATATGTATTATACGCTTAGAGCAGAACTTGAAATAGCGCAGGAACAAAATACACTTGAGAATAATGCCGATGTTAAAGAGAGCATTTTAGATTACATTAATAAAGATATGCCCCGTTGCAATAACATTGAAGCTATTATAAATTACATTGAAAAAATCAGAAAGCTACTTATTGATTTTGATATTGATGAAATTATTAAAACTTTTACAAAACAAAACTCAGGAATCAATACTGCAGCGTATGAGAAGTTTAAAAGTAATTTACAAAAAGCTTTAGATGAATTAGATGAAATTAAAAAGACAGTCTTATCTGACTTAGAAATGATAAATTATTCTAATGATTGGATAGGGCTTACACTTATTAATGAATTTTCTGGTCAAATTCAACCTATAAAAAATAAAGATGTTGAATCAACTCTGACAATTAGTGACAATGACCAGATATTTGATATTAAATGTGTTGGTAACTCTTTTAAAATTTCTTATAATTCATTTAATAATACTATCAATCGTATTTTTATGTTGGATGATATATATGATATTGACGATGCGTATTGTATTCGCATGAAAAGAAATGTACCACGCTTTAACATTAGTCATAATTCTAATACTGAATTGCCTTCAGGGTATTTAGATCTATTAAACAGCAGAGCAGCCATTTCTCATAGCGATAAAAATAGACTTTGGATAATGAGAAAAAATGAATTATCTATTATTGACCGAGAGGCAATCTATAGCAAATATAAAGAAGCGCTGGATTTAATCGATAAAGTAATTCCTGGAGACTTTTTACCGAAACAGATAGGTATGTTTTATAGATCTGATGGAACAGAGTTAAATATTAAAAATTTGGCAAGCGGATCGAAAGTTTTTGCTATCATTAAGATACTTTTAATGAGTGGCGCTCTAGATGAAAAAACTATTCTCATACTAGATGAACCAGAAGTACACTTGCATCCAGAATGGCAAAACAAATACGCAGAATTGTTGGTTATCTTAATAAAAACAATTAAATGTAAAGTCATTCTTTCTACTCATAGTCCAAATTTTTTATTAGCTTTAGAAACAATGGTAAAAAAATATGCAATTGAAAACGTATTTAATACCTATGTTACAAAAAGAAAACAGGATCATTATATGATAGAGTTTAATGAAGTTTCTAATAATATTGAACAGGCATATGAGTTATTGGCTAAACCATATTTACAAATGGATGCTATGCGATATGAATTAAATGATACATCAGAGGAATAAATATGGTTGATGATTTACAGAAGATTTATGATTTTTTTAATTTATATTACAATGATGATAAAACAACAATGAAAGAGTTGTCAAAAGATACGGAGCATAATTGTTATTTAGTGTCTGATTTAAGCGAAGCATTTAATTTTGACTCAATTAAAAAGAAATGTGTTCGATCAGATATTGCATCGGCAGATGCATTATACTTTGGAAAAAATGATAAGCTGTTTCTTATTGAATTTAAAAACGGAAATAAAATAAAAACATTTCGTTCAGAGTGCAAAACAAAAGGCATTCATAGTAAAGTGATTCTTAGATATATTTTATCTTATTTAAATTTAAGTGTAAATTTATCAAATATTAAACTTCATTATGTTGTTGTAATAAATTCTACGAGTGCAGGATTACCAAGTTCTGCATATGGTGCAGCTTTAGCCTCTAGACTTCCTTCAAATAATCAGACAAAATTTATCAGTTACTTGACACCTGAGCTAATCGGAGTTCCGGTTTTGGGACAACTAGAGTATTATGATAACGTAGACGTCTGGGTAGATATACAATTCCCAAAAAAATTAACAGCCTGAGTTAAAGGACTTCTTATTTTCCCGTTTCGGGCAGGGAGTTTGGCACAGCTCTCGCGGAAGTCAACGCGAAAAATTATCGCCGAAAAATTGAATAGATCGAGCATATATACGGCCGAACAGGTAATTGACCTGCTCGGCTTTTTCTTTTTATTAAGGTTTTACCGACCTGAATGCAATAATTTTTCTTGTCTCGTTGACTTCCGTAAAAGACAAAAAAGGATAGGCAAATAAGCTCCCGCTGTGCCCTTTTCGCCCTGCCGAAAGGCAAAAAAATAAATAATTGGAGGTAGTTCCAAATGAAGAAAGTAGTTTATTCCGTTTCCAGAAACAATCGGTTCGGAAGCAACAAGCTGACCGGTCTCGGGTTTATCACCGAGAGTGACCTCGTTATCGCCTGTATGAGCAAAAAAGGCAATGCGTATATCCGCGTATTTGAAGATTGCGTCAAGAATTGCCACGCCG
>DVIU01000163.1 GCA_018711035.1 Candidatus Scatousia excrementigallinarum | reverse complement strand
AATTAAGGAGGTATGATATGCGAAACTCACTATTAGCAACGGTTTCGGGGGGGGGGGCAGCTTAATTTAAAGCAAGGATTTACCCTCGCGGAAGTTTTAATTACTCTAGGTATTATTGGTATAGTTGCTTCAATGACCCTGCCGGCGGTATTACATAACTATAAAAGGCAGGAAATGTCTGCAAAAATTAAAAAGTTTTATACTAATATGTCTCAGGCAGTAAAGCTTTCCGAAATTGATAACGGCCCTGCGTTTTACTGGTCAAAAGAGGTTCGTAAAGTGAACGATGATGGTTCTGTTACAAATACTCAGGGAACTATAGCTTTTTTTAATCATTACCTCGCAAAATATTTGAAAACCGTTGCTAAAGAGGAGGACGAAAAAGCCTTTGTTATTATGGCTGACGGTTCTACTCTTTCCATGAACATAGGATATTGTCTTGATATTATATTTGATTACAATGGCAAAAAAGCACCGAATACTCTTGGAATTGATCAATTTGATTTTCTTTTGTGCACAGAAGAAGGATATAACGCCGGATATCTAAGAAGCCGGCAAAATCCTTTTGAAGCTTACTTCCCTTCTAAATGTCGTAAAAACTCTTGCTCAAGAAATGAATTTTTATCTGCCTGCAAAAATAATGCAGTTTTCTGTTCTTCACTATTGATGTACGATGGTTGGAATTTTAAAGATGACTATCCTTATAAATTGTGATTATTAACTTTTTCTTAATAATTCATGCAGGCTAAACCTATTGATTAGTTTTTTTGTTAATGATATAACTTACATGTTATAGATTTACAAAATAAGAAGGAGTAAAAACTTATGGTAAATGTAGCAATTAACGGTTTTGGTAGAATCGGCCGTAACACTTTGAGAGCCGCTATCGAAGAAGGTATTTTTGACAAAATTAATTATGTAGCAATCAATGACCCTGGTTTGACACCTGCTCAAGCTGCTCATATTTTCAAATATGACTCTGTTCAAGGTAAATTCTGCGGTGAAGTCGAAGCTTATGATGAAGGTATCATCATCAACGGCAAAAAAATTAAATTCTTTGCTGAAAAAGATCCTGCTCAACTTCCTTGGAAAGACCTCGGTGTTGAAGTTGTTGTTGAATCAACTGGTTTCTTCACAGACGCTACTAAGGCTAAAGCTCACTTAGATGCCGGTGCTAAAAAAGTTATTATCTCTGCACCTGCTAAAAACGAAGATAAAACTATCGTTCTCGGTGTTAACGGTAATGAATACGATCCGGCTAAACACAATATCATTTCTATGGCTTCTTGTACAACAAACTGCTTAGCTCCTGTTGCTAAAGTTGTTATGGAAAAATTCGGTATTGTTAAAGGTTTGATGACTACTGTTCACTCTTACACTGGTGACCAGAGAATTTTGGATGCAGGTCACAAAGACCCTCGTCGTGCAAGAGCCGGTGCTTTAAACATCGTTCCTACAACTACAGGTGCTGCTAAAGCTGTTGCTCTTGTTATCCCTGAATTGAAAGGTAAATTGAACGGTTTCGCTATGAGAGTTCCTACTCCTGACGTTTCAGTTGTTGACGTTGTTTTTGAAACTGAAAAACCTGTTACTGTTGAAGCTGTTAATGCTGCTTTGAAAGAAGCTGCTGAAGGCGAAATGAAAGGTATTTTAGTTTACGAAGAAACTCCGCTTGTATCTTCTGATTACATCGGTTCTCACCAATCTTCAACTGTTGACGCTGCGTTGACTATGACTATGGGCGACAATATGGTTAAAGTTGTTTCCTGGTATGATAATGAAATGGGTTATTCAACTCGTTTAGCTGAAACTACTTTAATGGTTGCTTCTAAACTGTAGTTAACAGTTAAAAATAGTAAAAGAGTCGTAAGTAATTACGGCTCTTTTTTTATACCACAGGGGAATTATATTTTGTTTTTTGCATGTTTTAATACTCTTTGAAAGAGAGGTAAATTATGCGTGCTTTAAAAATTATTTCTTATATTCTTGTGATAATAGGTGCTTTAAATTGGGGGCTTGTAGGTTTATTTAATTTAGACCTCGTAGCTTTGATTTTCGGTGATATGTCTTTGCTGGCAAGAATTATTTATATTGCAGTCGGTGTTTCTGCAATCGTGTCTATTGCTACTACTTTCAGAGAAATTTTTGAAAGATAAATCAGGCAGCAAGAGAATTCAAATATTTTTCGTTGGCTTTTAGGGTATTTTCTGTTGCAACTATTGAGTAAACGGGTTTTTCCTTAAATATGTAGTTTGCAGCATTGCAAATATCTTCGGGGGTAATAGAATCTATTACTTCAAGCAGTTTATTTTCACGTGTTACTCCGTAACACGTGGATAAGCTGTAGTCTAACGTTTCTGTTTTGCCAGAACCGCCTTCATTTTGTTCAAGAATTAAATTTTTCAGAGCAAGTTTTGCGCTTTGAAGTTCTTTGTCGGAAACTTTTTCTGTTTTTAGTTTTTCAACATGTTTCTTGAAACCTTCTATTGATTTTTGAAGGTTGTTGTAACTTATTTCACCGGTTTCTTTATTTTCGGTTGTTGTTCCAATCATAAGGTCAATTGTTTTTGTGTCATATACATTATTCAAAGTTGAGCGAACCGAGTATGCAAGTTTCTGCTTTTCTCTCAGGTCATTGAATAATCTTGAGGATGGGCTGCCTCCGAGAATTGAGTTTAAAAGTTCAAGAGTTGCTGTGTCTTTCAGGTTTTCATTTGTTTTAAATTTGTAGGACATAACAATCTGCGCCTGATTTTTGTTGTGAACATCCGTTAATACTTTAGTTTCTTTTTGGGGTGTAAAATTTTCAAATTTGAATGTATTATATTCTTTTGCTTTCGGGAAAAGTGAAGCCTCTTTAAATATTTGGTGTTTTATTGCCGTTTTTTCTGCGAACGGAGCTGATACCACAAGTGATACTTTTGAATCCTTTAGAATTCTGTTATAAAGGGCTTTGATATCGTCGAGTGTTACGCTGTCAACACTATTCAGGATTTCTTCATCCGTATAGCCGTAAAGAGTACCGCGGTGGAATTCTTTATTCAACTTATTATAAGGCGTTTTTTCTGCACGTGAAAGATCATCTTTAAGATTATTTTTCACATCATCAAGCGATTTTTGTGTAAAGCGTGGATTTAATAAAACTTCTTTTGCTGCTTTTATTGCATAACTTAATTCTGCGGCATCGCAGGTTGCTTTCGCGTTTAGAGTTTTGTCGCTAGATTGAAAGTTCTGTACAATTGCTCTTTTGGCATTATCGGTAGAATATACGGTTTTGTTTCTAAACAATGAACCTTCGTTAAGTATATCATTTAATAGGAAAGCAGTTGCCGGTTTTTCTGTGTTTACGGGAATATCGCGGGAGAATGTTATGCTGAAAGATGAATTCGGGGTTTTTGTATTATTAAGTACAAGTTTCATATTGTTTTCCGGCATATTGTATTCTTCTACATTATTCGGGTTTATTGCCTGTGTGCGGCCGGTAAAGGAAAGTGATTTTGTTTTTGTGTAATTTTCTTTAATCTTATCCGAGCCCTGAGGGTGAACCAGAGTTATTGCAGTTTTATTCAAATCAAAATATTTTCTTGCGACATTTTTAATATCTTCTGATGTAAGATTATTTACAATATTTTCATAGTCTTTGACTAACCCTATATTATTTTCCAGAAGAGCTTCGCCCACCAGATTATTCATGCTTTCAGAATACTCAAAATCATTAGACAAATATCTTAGCATTCTTTTCTTTATAATTTGCATTTCTTCATCTGTCAAATCTTTGTTTTGTCTGTTGGTTATTTGTTGATAGAGAATTTTTAATAATTTTTCGGAATTTTCTTCGCTTGTATTTGCAGAAAGAATTATTGCCCGCGGAGCATTTTGTTCTGTGCTGATTTTTTCGTCATTTGCAAAAACTTCAATATTTAACGGGTTTGTATACTGGGTAATTGCAGGAGACGTCAGTAAAAGTTCAAAGAACGCCTGAAGGATTATTCTGTCTTTTGTATTGTTGTTATCAGGGCCTTTGAAGCCAAGTGCAACAAAAGTTGAAACAGCCTTGTCGGAGATAATATCTTCTCTTACTGTTTTTTGAATTTGTGTCAATTTTTCAAAATGACGGTTATTCTGGGGAGCCTTTGTTGATGTAAAATATTTTGCTGCAAGTTTAATTGTCTCGTCAGGTTTTACATCACCTGAGATTACGGTTACCATATTTGCGGGATAATAATTTTTATTGAAATAGTCGATTACATCTTCTCTGGTGAGGTTTTTAATATTGTCGGTTGTGCCGGCAATCAGGTCGGCGGATTTTGATTTAATATTGAACAGATTTTTAATTGTTCTGTTAAAGCCTATGTTTTCCGGATTTGAGGTAATCATATTGATTTCGGAATTTACGATACCTTTTTCTTTTTCAAGCATATCAGCGGCGAATTTAGGAGATTCAAGCATTGAGGCATGAATTTTTATTTTCTTTTCCAAATCACCTTCATTTAGCAGATAGGATTTAATATAATAATTTGTTTCGGCAAAGCTGGTACTGGCATTTGTACCGGCACCCATTTCGTCTGTTTTTTTAAAGAATTCTCCTGCCTCAAGGCCGTCTGAGCCGTTAAAGAGATTATGTTCTATATAGTGGCTTATCCCGCGAACTTTGTCAGGCTCATTCATTGATCCTGTGTTCACATAAGTTTTTACGACAGTCTGGCCTTCATTAGGGATAATTACAACTCTCTGACCGTTTGAAAGCTTATAAAGATGTGCTTTTGTATCAAACGGAAGCTCAATTTCTTCAATCTTTTTATAACTGATTGGTGTTTTTATATTGTAATCAGGTGTTACATTTGAAATGGTATTATTTTGCACTTTTTTATCTTCGACAGGCTGTTGAGGCGTCGAAGGCGGTTTTAAATTTTGTATACCTGTTTTATAAAAAGGATTAATATTGAGCATAACTACCTACAATATTATAAAAACACGGGGAAGAAAAAAATTGCCCCGTGTTTTTTTGTTTATTTAAAAATAGTTTGTTCTCTGTCAGGCCCGACGCTTACAATTGAAATCGGAACGCCGAGCAGTTCTTCCAAACGTGCAAGATATTTCTTACAATTTTCCGGAAGCTTTTCATATTCCCTAATACCGGAGACATCTTCTCCCCAGCCTTTATAAGTTTCGTAAACCGGTTCAAGGTATTTGTGAATATAAACATTTGTCGGGTATGATTTGTAAATTTTTCCGTCGCGTGTATCTTTGTATGCGGTACAAACTTTAATCTCATCAAATGTATCAAAAACATCAATTTTAGTTAATGCGACAGAGGTTAAACCTCCGACTAAAACCGCGTATTTCATTGTTACAGCATCAAACCAGCCGCAGCGGCGCGGACGGCCTGTTGTTACTCCGAATTCATGCCCGATTTCGCGAATTTTGTCACCTGTTGCGTCCGTAAGTTCTGTTACAAAAGGCCCTTCGCCAACCCTTGTTACATATGCTTTTGCAACCCCTATGACTTCATCAATCATTTTCGGCCCGTATCCAGAACCTGTGCAGGCTCCGCCGCCTATAGGGTTTGATGATGTTACAAAAGGATATGTGCCGTAATCCACATCAAGCATTACACCTTGTGCGCCTTCAAAAAGAATTTGTTTATCTTTTGAGGTCTCAAGCATTTCCTGCCAGTCAAAACATACATATGGCTTAAAGATTTCTGCATATTTTTCACACAGAGCAAGTACACATTCTTTTGAATAAGGCTGGAGACCGTAAACCTTTTCTAATGTTTTGTTTTTTAGAGGTAAAATTACATCAAGTTTTTCATTTAAAGCTTCCGGAGAATACAAATCTTCAATCTTTAAACCAAAGCGTGCAGCTTTATCTGTATAAGTAGGGCCTATACCTTTTTTAGTTGTACCGATTTTACCTTTTTTTGCATTATCTTCGCTGTAGCCGTCAACTTCAGTGTGGTAAGGCATTGTTATTGATGCAAGCGGGCTGACCTTCAAACCTGAAACATCAATTCCCTGTTCAATAAGTTCTTTTACTTCCTTATCAAAAGCTTCAGGCAAAATCACTGTTCCGGCACCGATAAAACAAGTTTTGTTACCGTAAAGAATACCGGACGGGATTAAGTGAAATTTGTAAGTATTATTGTTTGCAACAACAGTATGCCCTGCATTACATCCGCCCTGATATCTTATTATTAATTGGGCATCAGCAGCGAGTAAATCAGTAATTTTAGCTTTTCCTTCATCGCCCCATTGAGCTCCGACTACAACTTTATTCATATGACATATCCTTCCTGCTTTATTCTGCCGCCATGTTGGCGCGGCAGGTTATTTACTGATTTATTTTAGCACAAAGAAAAGTTAAGGTAAATTTTTAAAATAATCGGGCTCTGTTAAAGCTTTGTATGTACATCCCATACCATTCCTGGTATTATTGGATGTACTTGAACAATATGAATCTTTTTTATCATAAAAATCTGTTCCCGCTGCTCCCATCGGACGGAGATTTCCTTTTTTATCAACCTGAAACATAAATAAATCCTGTCCGAGACGATTCGGTTTTTTCTTATATCCGTTAACATCTACTGATATATATAATCTTTCACTGCTGATACTTTCCAGAAGTACTAAGCTTCCATCGGCCAGTATAAACTGCCCGTCGTCAAAAAATTGTAAATCTAACTTTTTACCTGTGTATGTAGTGTAATTTGTTGAGTTGTTTTCATTGTCGGTTCCGTAATTCGGAATGCACGAACTATCATCTTTTGCGCCGTATCCGCAATCTTTAATTGTTTTTAGATATTTCATAAGTAAAGTTTTTAAGCTCCATTGCAAATTCATATCAGGAGTTATACGTTCCCCATTTTCTGCCTGATACATATTGAGAGCCTGACCCAGAATAGAATAAGAGCGTTTTAAACCAGTTTGTAATTCTTTGTTTCTATTGTTTTGTATAAGTGCAGGTAATGTCAGTGCAGCAACAATCCCTATAATTCCGAGTGTAATTAAAACTTCCGCAAGTGTAAAAGCTTTGATATTCATTATTAACCTCCATGACACCTATAGGTGGTAGTAACCTTGTGTATAATGTACCACAATAGGTGGTATGAGTCAATCTGAAATTTTCAAAAAAGAACTACTTTTAAGGCTAGGCAATAATATTCGTGATTTAAGAATGCAGCAAGGAGTATCTCAAGAGGAGCTTGCATTTAAAATTGATTCTGCAAGAAATTTTATAGGCTGTATTGAACGAGCAGAAAAATCCCCCACTATATTTACTTTGTTTCGTATAGCGAGGGCATTAAATGTAAAATTGGAAATTCTTGTTAAAGATATTGATAGATTTTGAGCTAAAATTTGAACGGGTAATCTTCAGGTATTTTCCACCCATTCTGAAATATTACCTGTGTACAGTAGGCTGCTCCTCCAGGGCTTCCTTCTTTACAGCCGTATGCAGGGTCATTGTATAGTTCTTCTAATGTATAATCATACTCACCACCATGCCAAGTAAGGTTGCCTTCTTCATCCTGAGAGCTTTTTACGGTTAAGTAAGGCTGTATACCTTTCCTGTAACTTTGTTTATTCTCTTTGCGCTGTGGGCTGAAGCTAAATACAAAAATATCTTTGCCATAACGCTTCATTCTTTGTGTTGAAAAGGTAGCTTTATTAAATTTTTTAGCATCAGGGTAATAAAAGTAGTCGAATCCTGATTTTACAACACACAAGCTTCCATCAGGAAAATATGCAGTAACAAAACCATCGTTTAAAACTTCTACTTTTACTGTTTTCCAATATTTTGCAAGATATGTATCATACCATTTTTTGGTGTTAATAACATTATCATTTGTTTCAAAATACCAAAAATCCCAACTTTCATTTTCTGCTTCAGAGGCTTTAAGTGCATTATTTGCGACGGAGTAAAATCTTTGTAAACGGGTTTCAATAACTTTTTTTCTATAATGAGACGTAACATTCGGGATAGTCAATGCTGCCACAATTCCGATAATTCCTATCGTTATTAATACTTCGGCTAAGGTGAAACCATTGCTACAAAGGCTATTGCCCCCCCCCCTTGTCTGAATGCCTGTTATATCTTGTGTTTTCACGTCATACCTCCATTCTTATATTCTTATTATAAACTATTTTTTATAATTATCAAGAGTGGAGGTATACGTTTTTTATTATTTAGATTTTTATATTTAGTTTGCCTGCATTTTTAACATTTTCGAACATTAAATCAAATGAGACTTTCATTGTTTCATGCAAGTTTACAGCACCACATTTTTTTGCAAGTGCAAGAAGTTTTTTGCAGATTGCTTTATACTCTTTTATTTCTTCCGCTGTAGCAGGTATTTTGTTTAGTTTGCTGGATAAAAATATGAGTTCTTCATTTTTCATTAATTCTTTATTGAAAAGTTCGGCTTCTTTTTCAAGTGTTTTATGCGAAAAAGGCAGAGAATCTGCTTTATCCATAAATGCATCAAATGCCTGATTTTCGCCACGTTCGACATTTTCAAACAGTCTAACGTTTCCAGACTCACAATTCTCGAGATGATTAAAAAGTTCTTGCTGTTTTTTTTCTTTAATGGCAGTGGTTACAGGATGTTCTATGATTTTCATTAAGTTTCTCCTTTCTGCATAAAGAAAGGACCAGACAAAAAATTTTTTGCTAAATATCTGTTTTAAAACTATATTTTATTAACTCAGGTAAAATTTCAAAAGCATCTCCAACCATGCCATAATCTGCTATGTCAAATATAGGTGCATTTTCGTCAGTATTTATTGCAATAATTTTGTCTGATTTATCCATGCCTATAGTATGTTGAATTGCACCAGAAATACCGCATGCAATATATAATTTAGGCGTAACTGTTTTACCGGTTTGTCCTATTTGCATCTCATGCGGAGCCAGACCCATTTCAACTGCAAGTCTGCTTGCCCCGACTGCTGCACCGATTTTGTCTGCAAATTCTTTTAAAAGACGGAATCCTTCGTCGTTTTTCATTCCTCTGCCGCCTGCAACAATAATTTCTGCGCTGTCTAATTCATTCAGACTGTTTGTTAGTTTTTTACGGAATTCAAGAATTTCCACACATTTCGGTATTCCGTCAAGGTTTATTTGTTTATTAATAATTTCTGTTTGTTTAATATTATCTTTTTCTGCCGGTTTGAAAACTTTTGGTCTGACAGTTGCCATTTGCGGCAAATTTCTGCAAAGAATTGTCGCCATCAGTTGACCGCCAAATGTCGGACGGGTCGCGGCCAGTTGTCCTTTTTCATTTATGTCCAGCCCTGTACAATCCGCAGTTAAGCCTGTATGCAAAGATGTTGAAATTCTCGGTGCAAGGTCTCTTCCCTGATGTGTAGCACCTATAAGCAAAATTTCAGGTTTAATTTCATTTATTACATCTACCGCAGCTTTAGCAAAATAATCGGTACAATATAATTCAAATCTTTCATCTTCAACAGTATAAATTTTATCAATTCCACTGTTTATGAAAGCCTCTTTATATTCAGCCGCAAGTCCGGGTTTTGAAATTAAAAGAGCGTTTACCTCAGCATTATCAAGTTTTGCCGCAAGTTCGCGTGCTTTATTTGCAAGCTCAAAAAATACGGTGTGTATATAATTTTCGCGTGTTACTTCTGCATAAATAAGGATTTGTTTACTCATCTAATCCTCCGCAAATTTTGATTTTTTCTGCAAGTTCTCCGCAATCAGTGCACTTATGGCATTGAATATCTCTTGCAGCAGGACGGAATGCCCTGCTTACATAAGTAGGTGAACCCTTTAAACCGACTTCTTCCGCACTTAGATTCAAATCATCAAAACCGTAAGTTTTAATTTCGGCATTTTGAGCCTTAATAATTCCGTTAATTTTTGCACGCGTAGGTTCAAAATAATCTTTTAATACACATATTAATGCCGGAAGTTTAACTTTTACTATTTCAGTACCGTCGTCAAGTTCTCTGCGTACAGTAAGTGCGCCGTCTTCATAAGAGATGATTTCCTGAACATACGTTACCTGAGGCAGGTTTAGTGTATTAGCAATGCTCGGGCCTGTTTGGGCAGTATCGCCGTCTATTGCAAATTGTCCGCATATAATTAAATCAAAATTCGGAATCTTTTCTCTGATTGCTGTACCTATTGTTTTTCCTGTTGCGTATGTATCGGCTGCTGCAAATTTTTTATCGCTAAGTAAGATTCCGTTATCAACGCCTATTGCAATTGTTTTTTTCAGCATATCAACAGCCTGAAACGGCCCCATTGTCAGAGCCGTTATTTCAACATTATCATAAGACCTTTTTAATTTTAAAGCAGATTCAATTGCATAAATATCGTAAGGATTAATTATACTTTCAAGACCTTCACGCTGAATTGTATTGTTTTCTGTCCACTTGATATCAGACGTATCAGGAACTTGTTTTATGCATAATACTATGTTCATTTATACCTCAAGAAAATTTATTGAATACGTTTTTTAGGCATTTGTTTTGTATTTGCGTCCAAAAGTGCATTATACGCCATCAAATAGATAGAACATTTGCGAATACTGGACATATACCAGGCGCATCTTTCCTGAGTACAAACCATGTCAACATTCTGGCCTACACTTAATAAAGGACAAAACGGAATTTCTTTTTTTATATCTGCCATATTTGCATCTCCTACTATTTGCTTATTTCACTTGCCTGTTTTAGCAAGTTGCAATTTTCATCGCGTCTTTTTTCCTGATCTTTGTAAATTCTTGTTCTGTTAATAACTTCATCAAAGTCAATTTTGTGAGCGTCAAAGTCAGGGCCGTCTACACAGGCAAATTTAACTTCTCCGCCTACAGTAACGCGGCAGGCACCGCACATTCCCGTACCATCAACCATAATAGGGTTCATGCTAGCTTCTGTGTAGATTCCTTTGTCTCTGGTAAGATTTGCAACTGCTCTCATCATAGGCATAGGGCCTACAGCAATGGCATAATCAATTTTTTCCTGATTCATTAATCTTTCCATTACCTGGGTTACGAAACCTTTCTCGCCCAGTGAGCCGTCATCTGTAGTAATAAATAATTCAGTGCAGGCATCTTTCATTTTATCAGCCCAGAAAATAAGGTCTTTATTTCTTGCACCCATAATCATATAAACTTTATTGCCGGCTTCTTTAAAAGCTTTTGCTATTAAATAACATGGAGCAGCCCCGTAACCGCCAGCCAGACAAACAACGGTACCGTATTTTTTAATGTGGGTAGGTTTTCCTAAAGGGCCGACTATATCTGCAATTTCATCTCCGACACCAAGTGCGGCAAGTTTTTTGGTTGAATAACCTACGGCCATAAATACAAGAGTTAACGCTCCTGTTTCTTTATTTACATCAGCGATAGTCAGAGGAACTCTTTCCCCGTTTTCATCTGCTCTGAAAATAATAAACTGTCCTGCCTGAGCGTTTCTTACAACATAAGGCGCGTCAATTGTTATTTCAAATTGATTCGGACAAATCTCTTTCTTTGATAAAATTTTATATCCCATTGTTTATCTCTCCTTACTAACTTATGTAAATATTATACACAAAGTAAGAAATATAATCAAGATTAATAACTAACCTTATAAGGATAATCGTCGGGTATTTTCCAGTTATTTAGCTGTATAAGAGCTGTGCAGTAATTTCTGCCGGAAACGCTGCCTTCCATTTTATTTGTGTAGCATAAATCTTCAAGTTGTTCTCTAGTCCCGTCCCAACGAAATTTCCATGGCTCAAATCCACGATTAACATGATAAACCCATTTCCAGATTTCGTTTTCATCTTCTGGCTTAATCGGAACAAAATTAAAAGAGAATACACAAGTTCCCCGTTTATTGCCGCTATCAATACATTTTTGAGCGTTTCCCGGATAGAAATCCCAATCTCTGGTTGTGTTTGTGCGCGGCCCGAATGCGCTACCGTCAGGCAAATATATTATAAGGCTTCCATTTGATAATATTTCTGTTTTTATTATCTTCATATAAGGTGCTAAATATTTATTAAACCATTTTTCGGCTTCTGAACTTCCGGGAACAGGGTTCCCGTCTTTGTCGATTTCTGCACCTTTTAAATCTGAATACCAGTATTTTTTATCGCCATAATCAACTTCTGCAAGCCTGACCGCTTGATTTATTGTTGAATAAAATTTCATCAGCCGTGTTTCTACAATCCGGTTGTTGTTCTTCTGTATAAGTGCCGGTAGTGTTAGGGAGGCTATGATTCCTATTATTCCAAGTGTAATTAAAACTTCCGCAAGAGTAAAAGCAGATGAATATTTTTTCATAATTTAACCTTTCTTTACAAATATTACATTATTTATATTGTAATAACATGGATTATATTGTAAATATTAAATTTGTCAATTCGGAATCCTAAAAGATAAGGTTTTTTCGGCATATTACTTTTATAATTAAAGAATGGAAGCTAAAAGTGCCCGAGAAGTCGTAAAAATTTTATTAATGAAAAATAAAGTTTCGCTGAGTATGCTGGCGAAAATGTTATCAACCGAAGATAAAAAAGTATATCAGCAGTCGCTTTCTGCAAAATTGATAAACGGAACTCTAAAATATAATGAGATGGTTCAAATCTGTGAGCTTTTAGGATACGAAATAGAGTTTAAAAAATTATAAAAAGTAATATAAGCTTTACAATGTTTCTTGCTTTATCTATAATTTTCTTACATTGATAAAATTACTAGAAGGTGAGAAATGAGTAAATATTTATTGGAAATCGGAACAGAAGAATTACCATACAAATTTATTCCGCAAGCTATAGAGCAATTACACAGCGGATTTGAGAATTTTTTAAATAATAATAAAATCGGTTTTGAAAAAGTTGATGTTTATGCAACACCGAGACGTCTGGCTGTTATTGTAAGCGGGCTTGTTGAGAAAAGCGAAGACGAAATTAAAGTTGTAAAAGGACCTATTGCCAAAATAGCTTACGATGAAAATGGCAGTCTTACAAAAGCGGGAGAAGGTTTTGCCAAGAAAAACGGCGTAGCTCCTGAAGATTTATATGTAGAAGATAATTATGTTCATGCAAAGATTGTTGTTAAAGGTAAATCTATTGTTGAACTTTTAAAAGAAAACGTTCCTGTTATTTTCTCTAAATTACAAGGTGCTCACTTTATGAGATGGGGCTATAATGACCAGAAATTTTCTCGCCCTATCAAATGGATTGTTTCGCTTCTTGATAAAGAAGAAGTTGAAGTAAAAATTATTGATAAAGTTTCAAGTAATGTTTCACGTGGTCATAGATTTGCACAGCAAAATGTTATTATCGGACATCCTGATGATTATGTTGAAATTATGCGTAATTGCTGCGTGATTGTTGACCAGAACGAAAGAAAGCAAATTATTATTGAAAAAGCTAAGTCAGAAGCTGCAAAACTCGGTGCAGAACCGTATTATACAGATGATTTGCTGGATGAAGTTACATTCATTACAGAATATCCGGTTCCGGCAACATGTGAATTTTCTGATGAATATTTGAAACTTCCTGAAGAACTGGTCGTGACTGTTATGGCTGTTCACCAGAGATATTTTGCTTTATATAAAGACGGCAAATTAATTAATAAATTTATTACAATGACTAATTACATCGGTGATGAATTTGCGAATATTAAAGCCGGAAATGTCCGTGTTATCAAAGCCCGTCTTGATGATGCTGTGTTCTTCTTTAATGAAGATACTAAAAAACCTCTTAAAGATTATGTCGAAGACTTAAAAGGCGTAACTTTCCAAAAAGGCATGGGCACTGTTTATGATAAAACACAGAGAATTATTTCTTTATCAAAAGATATTGCAAAAGAATTAGGCGCTGCATCTGCTGATATAGAACGCACCGCACTCCTTTGCAAAGCTGATCTGGTAACACAATTGGTGTTTGAATTTACCGAACTCCAAGGGTATATCGGCTCTGATTATGCAAGAGTTTCCGGTGAAAATGAAAAAGTTGTTGAAGGTATTAAGGAACACTACTTTCCGCTCAATGCAGAAAGCGAAACCGCAAAAGGGATTGAAGGACAGGTTGTCGGGATTGCAGATAAGCTTGATACAATTTGTGCAGTGTTTGCTGACGGCAAAAAACCGACCGGTTCATCTGACCCCCTTGGTGTAAGACGTGCAGCCCTCGGGATAATCAGGACAATTCTTGATAACAATTTGAAAGTTAATGTCGCTGATTTAATCAGAAAAGATATGCTTCTTTTGCCTGTATCAATTGAAACATCTCCGGAAAAGAATGCTTTGCAGAAGATTGCAGATACAGTGAAGAAAAATGTTGCCAGAATTGTTCCTAAACAATGTCCTCAGGAAATTAACGAATTCTTTGTTCAAAGATTAATTATTTTCCTCAGCGATAAATATAACAAAAATGTTCTAGAGGCATGCGCTTCAAATAAAAACCCTATGGAAGATTTGGCTGATTACATTGAACGGGTTAAAGTTGTTTCAACTCTTGATAATCCTGCATTGCTTGAAGCTGCAAACAGAGTAATCAGAATTCTGAAAGAAGATTCAAAATCTCAAGTTAACAGAGATTTGTTCAAAGAAACATCTGAAGGCATGTTATACAGAGAAATTCAAACCGTTGATGAAAATGCAGATTACACAACCTATTTAAACCAGTTAATTGCTATTAATCCTGCTGTTGAAAAGTTCTTTGAAGATGTTCTTGTCATGGATAAAGACGAGAAAGTTAAGGAAAACCGCCTTGCATTATTAACAATGTTAAAGAAAAAATACGAAAAACTTACAGATTTTAGCAAGCTATAATAGGGTTTGCAGACTTTGTAACGATTTCTAAACAAAGTGCTTAAAAAAGTAAATTATTTTTTTGAGGATACTTTAAAATAGTACAAGAAGGTTAAAAACAAATCCGATAATCAAAAAAGTAGAGGTACTTATGTTAGACCGATTGAAAAACTTAAAAATAGTTAAAAAGCTGAATGATTCAATCAGCCCAAAATTACGCTGGCTTCATTTTTCAAAAAACAGTATTGATAAATCGTCGCCTGAATATATAAAAATGATTAGCGGAGTTGAGGATATTCAAACAAATTCTGACGAACGCAGGCTGGAAGCAATGGTCAGAGAACAACTCAAAGAAGAATTCCCGAATATCGAGAATATGAAATCTTATGAGTTACTTGTCGATGCAGTAATGCATAATTTAAAGAAAAAACAGCTTCAAGCCACAGACAGCCTTGATTTAGAATAGGTTGGAAATTAGGGAAAATCCCGAATATGAAAAAGAAGAAATAATACCCCGATTGCGGGTATTATTTTTTATTACTTGTGAATATAGTATACACGACGGCATAAAAATGTTTTATAGGAGGATATATGACAACAATTATAGGTGTAAATCTGACAGACAGAGCAGAAAGTTCAATTGAGTTTCAGGAAATTCTTACTAAATACGGATGTTCAATTAGAACCAGAATAGGGCTTCATCATCCTGAACAGGGAGTTTGTACAAACCGCGGAGTCGTATTATTAGACCTTGCAGAAGAAGAACCACTTCTTATTGAAGAACTCTCGCGCCACTGGAAAGTTCAGACAATGAAATTTGACTAATCGGCATTTATAAACTATTATATAGTTTATGAAGACAGAGTATGAACGTTTGCAAAAAAGGCTTACTTATAAGCCGCTATTAGACAAAATTGCCACAGGTGAAGACCTTTATGCAAATCGTAAATATGACGATGCGATTGCTGTTTTCAGAGAAGTTCTTGCTGAGATTGATAAATCTTATGAATTTAATATTTGTGAATTAAATCGTAAGATAGGTAACTGTTACTATAATATGGGTAACAGAGATATGGCTCGCGAAGCATTTGAGGAAACACTTAAATACTGTACGACAAATGCAAGTATTTATTCAATGCTCGGTTATTTGTGTTACTACTCAGATAATGAGAAAAGCATAAGATATTATAATAAAGCATTATCACTTGAACCTATGCCTACATGCGTTTCAAATATCTGTCTTACAATGCTTAAATCAGACAGGTATTCCCAAAAAGAATTAAAAGAAGCAATTGAATTTCAGATAGATAGGTACAGACCATGTGTTTTAAAAGATGAGAAGCCTTTTGTCTATGATAAGCCTGCCGACCCGAATAAGACTTTAAATATAGGTTATCTTTCATCAGATTTTTATTGTCATGCAATGATGCAGTTTGTGCTTCCGCTTTTGGAATATCATAACCAGGATAAATTTAATTTTACACTGTATTCATGTTCAAAAAAATCTGATTCTACAACAGAAAGAATTAAACAAACAGGTATGAAATTTGTTGATTGTTCAAACCTCAATGAAAAAGAAATTGTTCAAAAAATTCATGATGATGGTATTGATATTTTAGTTGATTTAGGCGGTTATACTCATTGCAGATGTTTTGCGCTTTATTATAAACCTGCTCCGGTTATTATGCAGTATCTGGGTTTTGTTAATACAATGGGTATGAAAGAAGTTGATTATATTTTTGCCGATGAATTTGTAATTCCAAAGAAAAGTGCAAAATATTATACAGAAAAACCTCTTTATTTAAAATCCGGAATGCACCGTTTTGATTTTAACAGTTCAAGAATGCAGCTTCCGGAAATAAATGAGCTTCCATATTATACCAACGGTTATATTACGTTCGGTAGCTTTAACTGTCCGTCGAAAATTAATGATTATACGATTGCATTATGGGCAAAGGTATTACAGAATGTTCCGAATTCAAAGCTTCTTATATACAGAACACAGATGACAGAAAAAATTATTCAGAAGTTTAAAAAGAAATTTGAAGAAAACGGGATAAAAGAAAATCGGGTTATATATAATAATATTCCTTGTAAGGGTAACCATTTTAGCGCATATAAACTTGCCGATATAGCACTGGATACAACACCGTTTAACGGCTTAACAATTACAATAGAACAGATTTCAATGGGCGTGCCTGTAATTACACTTGCAGGTGAAAGTATGCAATCAAGAGGCTGCGCTCATGTAAATTATGTTTTAAAATTGAATGACTTAATTGCCGAAAATGAAAGTGAGTATATAATTAAAGCACAAAAGCTTGCAGGAAATATCAAAAAACTAGACTATTACAGGCATAACCTCAGAGATATTTTAAATAAATCCCCTCTGCGCAGTGATCCTCAAAGTTTTGCTAAATGCGTGGAAGAAGGTTATACCCAGGCCTGGAAAGATTTTTGTAAATCTTTGTAAATCTGAGCGCAAAAAATATTTTTCAGGAACTTTAATGTTAAGGGACTGAAAATGATTAATCCTGCGATTAGCTATCAACCGCAAAATTTAATATCCCGCGATATAAGGCAGAACAATTCAAAAAAACAAAATTCGCCGAATAGTTCAGACTATACCCGTACAAGTATATTTTATGTTAATGACTATCATGGCCGAGCAATAAATATGGAACGAACAATTACAGCATCTAATGAGTTTGACAGGTTTGTTCCAACTGAAAAGACGGATAAATTAAAACTTTCTTCCGGTGACATAATGCTCGGAGAAGATTCTTTAATAAATACGGTTGCTGCTACTTTTTTAAAGCTTATAGGAGTAACCGCTTCTGCTGTAGGAAACCATGAATGTGATACAAAACCAGATGAGATTAAAAATCTCTTTCCTTCTCTGTCATATAATTTGCTGGCTTGTAATCTGAAAAATAAAGATAATAATGATGATTTCCATAAATATATAAAATCTTCTGTTATAGAAGAACATAATGGCAACAAATACGGTATTATAGGAACTGTTCCTTCAGATTTGCTCACAAGACTTAAATACGCAAAGGTTTTTAAAGAGAAAGAAATTGCCCCGGCAAATATTGATGAGACAATTAAAATGGTTCAGGCAGAAGTTGATAAATTAAAGTCACAGGGTATCAATAAAATTATACTTCTGTCTCACAGCGGTTATGGATACGATATAAAAATAGCAAAAGCAACAGAAGGTATAGATGTTATTCTCGGAGGACATTCACACAACCTTATAAAAGATATAGAAAAGGATGTAAATTTATTCACTTCAAAAAGCGGTGAGCCTGTAATTATCACACAGGCAGGCCGTGACGGTAAAAATTTCGGAGTATTGAATCTGGAGTTTGATAACAAAGGTATTATTAAAAAAGCTCAGAATAATGTTGCAACAACAAGAGTCTTCAGCAGAAATGCTCCGGCAAGACATGTGTTTGACATGATTCTGGGAAAACCTGAGGTTGTTGGTTATGTCAGAACCGCACCTCCGATTATGCAGAATGATTTGGTTGACCCAAGTCCTCTTGCAAATTTTGCTCTGGATGCGGTCAGAGAAAAAACAGGAAGTGAAATTGCAATAATAACATCTGCCCTCATGCGCGGTTCCCTTGAAAAAGGACGTGTTGATACACGAACAATAGCGGAATTATCTCCGTTTAAAAATAAGATAGTAAATGTGTATTATACTGAAAAAGAATTGGTTGATGCAATAAAGTTCAGTGCTTATTCATTCAAAAACCGTAATAATAAACCCGGCTTAATATATACTTCCGGTTTGCGTTATGTTGTGTCTAAAGAAGGTAAGCTAAAAGAACTTAAATTCGTAAAACCTGACGGTACGTTGGAAAATATTGATATTAATAACCCTCGTACAGATAAAAAATATCTGGTATCTGTTAACGATTACATAGCTGCGGGCGGGGATAATTTCAGTATGCTGAATAAAATTAAAAAAGCAGAGATTGTTTTTGACTATGATTTAACAAAATGTGTTGAAGATTATTTCAGAAAGCATAATGAACCTGTAGATATTGTTGATGACGGTAGAATTACTGTCGTTGATTCCTAAATTTTTGTAGTATAATCATTTTATGGAAACAGAATTAAAGCAGCTTTTAAATAATGTAAACCCTCGTGTTAAAAGCGCGAAGGAGTGTCTTTGACTTTGCTTTGCTACCCGAAAAATTAACATTATTGGAACAGCAAATGCAATCGCCGGATATTTGGTCTGATAAAGATAAAGTCTCAAGGCTCGGTGCAGAAATAAAAGAAGTTAAGGAAAATATGTCGCTTATTGATAGATGGCAGTCCGCTATTGATGATGCGGAGGTTGCGCTTGAGATTTCCGATGAAGATTTGATAAAAGAAAGTTATGAACGGCTTTCCGCAGCCGAAAAAGAACTTGATAAATTTGAAGTCCGTTTAATGCTGAGCGGTGAATATGATGAAGCTGATGCAATTTTAACGATTAATGCAGGCGCGGGCGGAACCGATGCACAGGATTGGGCAAGTATGCTTCTGCGTATGTACATGAGATGGGCAGAAAGCAAGGGCTGGCATGTAGATTTGCTTGATAAATTAGACGGTGATGAAGCCGGAATCAAATCTGCAACTATTAAAATAACCGGAAAATATGCTTTCGGGTATTCAAGGGCTGAAAAGGGTGTTCACAGACTTGTAAGGATTTCTCCGTTTAATGCGAATGGAAAACGTCAAACAAGTTTTGCTTCATTAGAAGTATCACCTATTATCGCTGATTTTGAAAAATCCATAACAATTCCTCCTGAAGATTTGGAAATTGACACAATGCGTTCAGGCGGTGCAGGCGGTCAAAATGTTAATAAAGTTGAGACAGCAGTCAGAATTTTACATAAACCTACAGGTATTGTTGTAAAATGTCAGCAGGAACGTTCTCAATTACAAAATAAAGAAAATGCAATGCAAATCCTTGCCTCAAAACTTCTTGCTATCCGTCAGGCAGAACATGAGAAAAAACTTGCGGAACTAAAAGGCGAAAATGTTGATATAAATTTCGGTTCTCAAATACGTTCTTATGTATTCCATCCGTATAAAATGGTTAAAGACCATCGTACAGGTTATGAGGCAGGCAATGTTGATTCAGTTATGGATGGTGAACTTGACGGGTTTATAGAAGCATACTTGAAACAAACTTCAAAATAGTTTATAATACAAAAAGGAGGTAATTATGCGAAATGTACTAGTAAAGCGGATTTCGGGGGGGGGGGCAGACTAGACTTCTCTCAGAAAAGGGATTTACACTTGCGGAGGTTTTAATCACATTAGGGATTATAGGAGTTATCACGGCATTAACAATTCCTGCGGTAGTTAATAAGTATCAAAAGGTAGTTTTTGTCAACCGAATTAAGACTACAAATGCTATATTGCACGAGGCAATGACTATGGCTGTGGCAGAACACGGTGATTTAAGAGATTGGGATTTTGGTAATCAGATTAATACTCATGACGCTACAATTGTTGCTTCAAAATATTTTGTTCCTTACTTAAAAAAAGTAAAAGAGGCGGGGTATTGTAAAAAAAATCTTAATACCGATGCCGTTGATAAGACGTCATATTGTATAACGCTGGCTAATGGTGTAAATATCAGGTTTATATTAGATGGAACTCATGACGAAGTGCAATCAACATTGTATCTGATATGTTCGTTAAAGAATGAGAATGGTGCATTAAGTCTATCTGACAAAGGAAGAAATTATTCAAGAACAGATTTTTTATTCAGAGTTAATAAGAATTATACAAAGGGAAACAGGATGGGATATTTTGACTGGGGAACTGTAGGCGGTTATGAATGTAATAAAAGTACATTACCGGAAAGAAGGCTGAATTGTACATCTAAAATTGTGAAAGACGGCTGGCAGATAAAGGATGATTTCCCCTGGTAGTTAATCAAAGTCAAAAAGGTCTTTCGGGTGTACTTTTAATGTGTCCGCTATTATCTTTACTTTAGAGACAGTCAGGTCGGTTTTGGCTATTTCAATTAAACTTATCATTGAACGGGAAATTTTGTCTGATGCTAAATCATCCTGTGTCAGACCTTTTTCTTTACGCAATTTTTTTAAGTTTTTTGCAAATTTTTGTAAATATCCCTTGTTCATTTATAAATTGTTAGCTATACTAGCAAATAATACAACTAGTGACACTAGCAAAAATAAGGAGAATTTATGAGACATAAAGCTTTTACGCTTGCAGAAGTTTTAATAACACTCGGCATAATAGGGGTTATTGCATCAATGACGCTTCCATCACTTGTAGGGAAGTATAAAAAGGTTCAGACAATATCTCAATTAAAAAAGACATATACAGTATTGAATCAGGCATTCAGACATTCAGAAGCGGATAATGAATCTTCATTGTACTGGAATGTTGATAACGGTATAGATTATTATTTTGATACATACTGGAAGCCGTATTTAAATATAATTTCATTTTGTAAAGGTTCAAGAGGTGATAAAGCATGTTCTTATGATTCCGGTACTCCGTGGAGACGCGCAAATGGCAAAAAGGATTCTTATCTTGTTCTTGATGATGCCAATCGTATGCCTTTTATTTTATCGGACGGTACATTTGTAAGCATTCTTACCGCGTCAGGTTACGGTTCAGGTGAAGGTGTGGAAAATTCAGACGGGGAAATGGAATTTCCGGGCGGGAATGATAATAGAATTATTGTTGATATAAATGCCTCAGGACCTCCTAATCAATTTGGTAAAGATGTTTTTTTATTTATACGTATAGCAGGAAAAGGAATCATGCCTTACGGATATAATCTGGAACAGAAAAACGTTGATGATAACTGTTCATCAAAAGGCAGCGGTTTCATGTGTGCAGCAAAGTTAATTCGCGACGGGTGGGATATGAAAGATGATTATCCATGGTAAATCAGAGTATTTCTCCGTGTAAATCAGTTCCGCCGGTTTTTATAAGATTGTATTTATCCGCAATCTTTTCAATATTACGTGCTGTAGTGAATTTTATTATTCCCCTGTGGCGTTTATAAGGATAATAAACCTCAATTCCGTCAAGCCCGTACGAGATTAATTTTTTTACAAACCTGTCATGGTTCAATGCCCAGCAGCA
>DVIU01000162.1 GCA_018711035.1 Candidatus Scatousia excrementigallinarum | reverse complement strand
TCAAATGTATTTTTCAATGTATTGAATACGCGTTCTTCTTTAGTTGCCCCCTGGGCTTCTTTATAATATTTTTCGATTTTATTTAATGCATCACCGTTAGCCCAGCACCATGAAAGGCCTGCTTTTTTCTTAACAAAATCACCCATAATAGGTTTTTGTAATAAAGAAGCAGCACCTGCAACAATAAAACTAGGAATAATACAATTTATTATAAGGCCTGAAGATTCACGTCTGAAAGCCTCAAAACCGCCCATAACATTTAACTGGCGTTCTTTCGTTTGATTCCCGTTTTCATCTTTTTTCTTGGAACCTATGAAAGTTTCAAAAAAAGTACGAGGCAAAATTGCAGTTGTTAAATCCAGGAAAGTAACGTTCCACATAGGCTCGCGTTCGCAGGCCTGAATCCCACGCAGCACTAATTCGCCAGCACCTTTAAATGATGGTTGTTGACGAACATTATTATTTTCCTTTTTAGGGGCATATTGTTTTCTACTTACACTAATCTTATCAATCATAAATACTATTTGTCTGGCTTATTGTTGTTTAATGTACACTTAATTATAACAACACTACAGCAAGATTAAAAGTCCTGAATAAAAAAAGTTGCGCTTCAGAATCACAATGTAAAGAGAATATTAAGAATGTATTTTGATTTTTTTTATAAAAATAGTATATTTTTAGATATTTTTTATATTTTACAGAAAAAAATAACTTCCTTAAATATCAAACTTTTTCAAAAAACGAAAAAATTAAAACAGAAATTATTGTAAAATTTTGTAAAGATTTTGGACTTACCACCCAAAAAGTATAGACAAAGTATATAAAACTATATAAGTAAAAACAAAAACATGCTAAAACTATAAATTCAAAAGCTCACTTACAGTCATATTGAAAGCAGATGCAATTTTTAAAAGAGTAAGATATTTAGGTTCAACAATAGCCTGTTCTATCCTTGAAAACGTCGACGGTTCAAGTCCGTTTTTATAACAAATCTCAGTCAACGTATACTTCTTTGATTTTCTCAAAGATCTAATCCTCTGACCCAATTTTTGCAATTCATTTTTATCACCTTGTTGCATACATGCAATTTTAATGTTAATATGCACATAAAATTTGCACGCATGCAAATTTTACAAATAATAAGGAGAAAGCATGAAAACGAAAGCCTTCACACTAGCAGAAGTTTTAATTACTCTTGGGATAATAGGAATTGTGGCTGCGATAACTCTGCCGGTTTTAGTAAGTAATTACAAGAAGAAAATCGTGGAAACCCGTTTAAAAAGATTTTACTCGGTTGCAAATAATGCTCTTGTCACTTCACAATCAGAAAACGAATCCTGGGATTTCTGGTATTTTAACAGTTCTGTTGATCCATCAGGGACAAAAGATTGGTATGATAAATATCTTGCCGAATATTGGAAAACAATAAAAACTGAAGAAATTTCAGGAGGATATATTGTTGTATATTTTCCGGATGGAAGCCTTGTAATAATAAAAAGTGGAGTGGATTATTTTTACTATCCAGATGCAGGCAAATATTCCCAGGATAATTTCGGCAAAAGAAAACATATGGGTAAAGATATGTTTGCATTTGCATTCTATCCGCAAAGAAAAAACTCCCAAAATTATAGAAAAGGAATTCAACCATATATATCAAATAAAACAAAAGTCAATGAAGACGGTGATATCGTAAACACCGGCAGCTATCAATTTACAGTTGAAGAACTCTATAATGATCCGCTCAGAGGATGTCGAAAAGCAGAAAATTCAACAACCGCAGGAGCTTACTGTACAGAGATAATATACCAAAACGGATGGAAAATTCCTAGAAATTATCCGTTTAAATTTTGATAGAAACTTTTGACAAAAGCTTCAGCCTGCTCCTTTGTGGTAATATCTCCCGAAAGCTGAGCCTCGTGCAAAGCGTTCATAATTTGGCCGAGTTGTTTGGAAGGTTTAATGTTGAGAATTTTTATAACATCATTTCCGTCAAGCAAAACAGGCAAAGGTTCAAGGGTATCTCTCACGTCAAGATAAAATTTTAAAAGTCTGTTAAGACCGGAAATATTATTTTCAACCATTTCATCACTTACGGCTTCGCCTCTGGCAGAAAGTCGGTCGGCTTGTGCAAGAATAATTTCATCGATAGAATTATCTTCCATTTTACGCACATAACGCATCATTATTTTATCGTTAATTTCCGGAGCACACATTACCTGAGACGGATAAATATGATTTCTAATCATTGAAGAAATATATTCAATCTGTTTGTTAGAAAAATTCATTTTTTTTAATAACGGAATACTCATTTTTGCCCCGACATCATCGTGTTTTATAAACCTGTGCCGTCCGGTATCTTCTTCAATTGTCCACGTAGAAAACTTCCCAATATCGTGAAGAAATCCGGCGAGTTTCAAATGTGCAAGACGAGTAGCACCGCCAAAATCGACTCTTTCGAGATGTTCTTTCACCTTATCCGCTGAATTTTCATAAATAAGCTGAATTTGTCTTACGGTTTCTACAGAGTGATGAAATAAATCAAGATGATGGTGGGTATTCGGCGGAACCTGTTTTAATTCTTTTACAACAGGGAAGATTTCTTCAAGAAGCCAGGTTTTATTCATATTTAAAAGGGCTTTATCTGCATATTTGCCTCCAAAAAGCAAAATTAATTCGTGAATTATACGTTCAACTGCCGGTTTATGAATAAGTTTTACGAATTTACATACAGCGTGAATCGTCTCCGGTGTAAGCTCAAACCCGAGCGCAGCCTGAAATCTGTAAACTCTTAACAATCTAAGAGGATCATCTTCAAAATTATGTTCGTTAATATAATTTATAGTACGATTATGAATATCTGTAATACCGCCGCATAAATCAATAATTTCACAGGTTCTAACATTTACGGCAACTGCGTTAATCGTCAAATCCCTGCGCATTAAATCTTTATGTAAAGAGCCTTCAAGAGGGTTTGTGATATCAATATAATTTACTTTATCCTGCAGCACCAGACGGTAAATTTTATTAACCTCGTCAAGCGGTACAAAAACAGCGTCAAATAACGGCTGTATTTTCAAAGCAAAATCTTTTGCATCTTCATCAGTCACGATAATATCCCTGTCAAAACTTTCTTTTCCTGTCAGAAAATCTCTTACAGTGCCTCCGACTATGTAAATTTCATTATCACATGAGGCTGTAATTTTTGAGAGTATTTTGTCAGATGTAATTTTATCTTTAATTAGAGTATTCATAAATAATATTTCCTAACGCAACTATAACTGCCGTTTCAGCTTTTAAAATCAAATCCCCGAGCGTCAGCATAGGAATATTGTTTTTTTCAAAAAACGCAAATTCACTATTTGAAAAACCACCCTCAGGCCCTATTATAACGAGAAGTTTCTCGCCTTTTTTAACCGGATTACGCTGCCAGAATTGGTGAAGAGTGCCCGTGGCACGCCGTTCGCAAAAGGCGATTATCTTGTCAAAATTATGTTCACGCAATAGTGTTTCAAGATTAGTCAAATTTTCGCACACAGGTATGTCAGCCCTCTCGCATTGCTTGGAGGCTTCATACATTATACGCTGCCATTTTGTTATTTTCTTCTCGATAATGCTTTTATTAAGGCTGCAATTATCAGTAAGAACAGGATATACTGCTTCGGCGCCCAGTTCTGTGGCTTTTTCAATAATGACAGACTGCGCGTCACTCCTGAGTGGGCTTTGCGCAAGATATAATCTAAAATCAAGGTTTCTAGAAGATTTATAAGAAGTTTCAATTTTCGCTGTTATCTCCCTGCTTGTAATTTGTTCAATAACAGTTTCGTATTGAATTTTATTTTCGTCAATTAAAAGGAGTCTCTCTCCAGTTCGCGCACGCAAAGATTTAGCAATATGCCTGTAATTTTCTTCATCACTAATCACAGCATAACCGTTATTAACATTCTCTGATTTTATGAAAAAATGCGGCAAAAGTAACCTCCTTAATACATTTTATAAGATAAAATACCGTCTTGCAAGTACCCCGCCGCACCAACAGGGACAGTCTGCTTATTCTGAGCGTGAGAAAACTTAAATCCGCCGTAAGCAGGAACATTAAGTATTTGTGCGGTCTCGGCAAATATCTCACACAGCCAGTTTTCATCCCCGCAGTCGAGAAATTCGCCAAACACAATCCCCTTACAATGTTTGCGAAACTCTTTTATATTTATAAGCTGGTTTAACATTTTATCAACTTTATAAGCCGTTTCATTTAAGTCTTCAGTAAAGAAAATAAAATCCTCCTCAGGAATAAAATCTATTCCGCAAAGCGAAACAATTGTAGCAAGATTTCCGCCCCATATTATGCCCTGTGCATTCCCCGAGTTATAAGTTACTGTTGAAAAATACTCCTCCTCACCGCCCGATAGAACATTGAAGAAAGATTTTTCCGTAAACTCAGCTATATCGTTAAAATCAGACTGCGCCATCGGGCCTGAAAATGTTATCAAATCCGAATATTTTGCCATCATCAATGATAAAGCCGTTATGTCTGAATAACCGCAAAAGATTTTAGGATTTCTGCGTATAATATCAAAATCAATGAGCTTAATCAGTCTGATTGACCCGTAACCTCCACGTGCACAGACTATTGCATTAACCGAGCTGTCAAGAAAAGCTTCATGTAAATCCTCCACACGCTCCGCGTCTGTTCCTGCCATATAGCGGCAAGATTTAAAAATATTCTTTCCTAATTTTACACGCAAATTATGACGTTCAAAGAAAACCTGAGCCTTTATTATTTCGTCATAACAAACATCTCCCGCAGGTGCTATAATCGCAATTGTATCCCCTTCTTTTAAATACGGCGGTTTAATTAAGTTCATAATTTATCCTTTTTTATAACTTTTGTTATACTATTATTATCATGAACGAGAAATATATTCCATTATACAGAAAATATCGTCCACAAAAACTTGAAGAAATAGTCGGACAGGAACATATAAAAAAAGCTTTAACAAACGCGATTGCGATGGATAAAATTTCGCACGCATACCTTTTTACAGGGCCCAGAGGAACAGGAAAAACATCCACAGCCCGTATTTTTGCAAAATCCCTAAACTGCAAAGAAGGGCCTACCATTAATCCTTGCGGGAAATGCGAAAATTGTATTGATATTACAAATTCTGTTCCTATGGACGTTATTGAAATCGATGCCGCCAGCAACAGAAAAGTTGAAGACGCTCAAAATATTCTCGAAAAAGTAATGTATGCCCCTGTAAACAGCAGATATAAAATTTATATTATCGACGAAGTCCACATGCTTTCAAACACGGCATTTAATGCTCTTTTAAAAACGCTTGAAGAACCGCCGAAAAATGTTATTTTTATACTTGCAACAACAGAAGTGCATAAAGTGCTTGACACTATCAAAAGCCGTTGTCAAAGATTTGATTTCAGAAGAATTACAACTGATGATATCGTAAAGCATTTAAGATATATTTCTGACAGTGAAAAAATTAATATAACCGATGATGCATTATTTACAATTGCGAAAAACTCGGCAGGCGGAATGCGCGACAGTATAGCTTTACTCGACCAGTTAAGCATTCTCGACGGAGAGGAAGCAATCTCAACAGACGATATAAACAATCTTCTCGGACGCCTGTCCTTTGATACACTTCACGCTCTGTCAACAGGAATTACCGCATCAAATCCGCAGGAAGCAATTCAAACCCTCGAAAAAATCTATAATTCGGGTAACGAACCAACCCAAATTTTGACTAACCTGCTTGATTACTTTAAAAATCTATTGATAGTTAAAAATTGCAAACCTGAAATAGTATTTGAACTTACCCAGCTAAATGAAGCGCAAATAAAAGAATTACAGGCTCAGGCAAAAGATTTGGATACACATCAGATAACGTTTTTGATTGATAAAACGGCCGATTATATAAAAGAGGTAAAAACCACAAATAATCCACGATTATGGCTTGAAGTCGGCATTATTGATTTAGCAAATCTTGCTGAAAACACATCGTTAGCGGAACTTCAAAACAGACTTTCCAAACTTGAAAGCGGTGCACCTGTTCAGACTTCCACCACGGCATACAAAACACCGCCTGCACCTGTATTGAACAGACAAAAAATTAAAGAGTTAACAGACGACAAATCAGTTAAACATGTAGAACCGGCATCCGCTCCAAAACCGGTCGAAATGCCCAAAACAGCACCTGTAAAGGCAGAAGAATCCTCTCAGGAAGATTTCTCGCCAATGCCTAAAGCAAAATCAATACCTTCAGATGATATAAGCATCCTCTGGGGACAGCTTCTGGAAAATATATCAAGCCCGCCAACACGTGCATTGTTAAAACAATGGGCAAATCCTGTGAAAATTTCCGCAGAAGAAACCATCCTAACAATGAAAAATGAAATTTTCCTTAATCAGGTTCAAACCGGAAGTAAAAAACAGGCACTTATAGAGGCACTGGATACATTATTCGGTCAGTCAAATTCAAATTTAACAATAAGACTACCGCTTCCTGATGATGTTCAAGTAAAGGCTTCTCCCAGGCAAGTAAGCACACCTAAACCTGCAACTGCACCACAGCAGCCTTCGGTACAAAACTTTACCTCAACACAGCCGGAAAAAGTTGCTGATACTGAAGAAGTTTCAGATGAAGATATTGAGCAGGCAAGAGACGAGTCTTCCGATGAACCTGCGGTAAAGAAGACCAATTATACAGAAACCCATTCGGATATGGTAAATATGGTAATTGACCTTTTCGGCGGAAAAATTATTGAGTAATTTCTACGGCTTTAAATTTAAAGGCTTGAAAAGTTTCAGAAAAATAATCTTCACTCATGCCGGCTTTCAGCTTGAGAGAACGCATAAAATCCTGTTTATCAGGCAGCTGAGCCCATACTGAAGGAAGGTAAACAGCCTGAAAATTGCCATCGCGTATTATTATTCCGTCCTTATATGGCGTTATTTTATTAAGCAGCTCATCCTCGGATTCAAAAATAATTCTCTCAGGCTGTGAAAGAATAGATACCTTTATTGATAAATTATCAAACTCCTCCTGCGATAACGGCTCAAAGCGCAGATCTTTAAACGCTGCGGAATGAGCATTTTCCATTAAATCTTTCATCAAAGAACGATACGGAATAACAGACCCTATACATCCTCTTAACTCACCTTTTATTTCAAGAGTCACAAATGTCGCGCAGGCTTCTTCAAAAGCACATGGATAAGTATTGATTTCAAAATCACCTATCTGCAATCCTGACATAATACTTTTCTTACAGATATCAATAACATAATCACTGTAAAAGGCCTTAATGTAATCAGCAAAAGTTCCCTCGCACAGAAACCAGCTTCCATAGCCTACAACTCTTGAAGAATCTCCGGTTCTTGCTGCTGAATTTGTCAGCCCCGCTCTAATTAATGTGAAACCGTTTAATGCTGCAAAGTTAGTAATCCCGCATATTCCAACAGCTCCGCAGGCCTGTTCCGAGTCAAAATTTTGAATATTACCGGTTTCTATCATTTGAGCTGTGTACCGGTCAAGTTTGCAGGCCTCACGCTCAGGATAGAAATGACTTAAATCAGATGAGATAATAAAAGCAGTTTTTTCATCGTGCCAGTATTTTTCTATGAGTTTTGTAATATTTTTGTAATTTTCACAACCGTATAAAATAGGAATAATTCGGGCTTGTTTAAAGAAATATTTTATGAATG
>DVIU01000161.1 GCA_018711035.1 Candidatus Scatousia excrementigallinarum | reverse complement strand
GACAGGAGCATTGGGCGAGGTACACTCTTATTCACTTGAAATAGGCGCATCGGAAGTCAACGAAACAGGACAAAATTATTGCGTATGAATAACGGAAACTTGACTAAACGCAAAAAAAGCCGAGCAGATCGAATTGACCTGCTCGGCTTTCCATATCCTTAATCTATTCAATTCTTCAGCGATAATTTTTCCCGTTGACTTCCGCGAGAACTGTGCTACGATAGCCACAACGAGGGGCAAAATTCGGAGAGTTATTCCTTTGGCGGCAATAAAAAAACTACCCGAACCCACTGGTTTGTGATAGTGGTGTTCGGATAGTTCAGTGGAATTAAAGCAAACTAGCAAAGCTAATCCACTGGAGATATTGCTATTGTAGTGTGGACTAAAATTTATTCAATATCTTCAATGGATATGTTATTTATTTGACAAATCTTTGGTTTGCGTTTGTCAAATAACTTTTTAACAAACCATCTATCAAAATCAGTTTTATACGAAATAATTTCAAACACAATTGTTAAAAGAGAGCCTAATCCAGTTATGATTGTTGATATAATCGCGAATTTAGAAATTTTGTCTAAGCACACCAACACTATTTGCGAAATGGTTCCCGCTAACAAAAGTGCGGCAATCAATGATAGGATGATTCCAAAGCCAATTTTAATCTTTAATTTATATACCTTGAACTGTTTTTGTGCTTGTTGTAGCCGTAACGAATAGTTCTCATTTTGTAATTTTTCGATTTCTTCGTCTTTTCTTTTTGTCAAAGACGCAATTTCTGATTTGTAAAGGTTTTCTCTTTCTTGTGTTTGCCTATCAAAAGATTTCTGTGCATCAAAAACATGATTAGCTTTTATAAGCTTCAATACTTCATATACCGTGTTTTGAGACAACTCTTCAATATTATTTTGTGTACTTTGAACCAAAAAGTCATTAACCATTGTATGGTTTCGAATTGCTATATAGTCATTTTCCGTTATCCTTGACGCTTCTTTTTCATGTTCCACCAATTCTACAAATTTGCTTAACATAGCTCTAGTCGGCTTATATGCGCTATAACAGAATGACAACACTTTATTTGTTGCAACCTGTTGCGCCTTTTGTGAGTTTTCACCGCTTATTATCATTCCTATAAACGCATCACTTATTACCGGTGATATGGTTTCTTTATAATGTTCGTTATTATATTTTCTTATTGCATTTACAAAGCCAAAATTACTGCTTATATAAAAACAAGGAGCATCTGACAATTTTATTATGTTGTTATTCTTTCGCAAACTATAGATATGCATTGTACTATCAGTATCTATATTTATAGCTGTTTCCGGTAAATATCGTTTATCTTTAGAAGATGAACAATATTCCTGTATTATACCATTACGGATATTATCATAGCTTTCCACAAAAAGTTTATCATCCCAATCAACGTCAGCATTAAACAGTTCTATCCCCAATTTAGTCAAGTGACTATTCAATAATTCTATTTCTTCAGCAACATCTTCGGCACGCATATTTTGACTTCTAAAATAATTGCAAACGTCTGAAGAGCGAGCCATATCGTATTGAACGCTTTCAACATATTTTTCGGCTGTACGCAAAACTTTTAAGACCTCATCATAGTTTCGCTTAAAAATATAAATTTTGCAGTTCTTCTCAATCAAACTTTGGATTAAAAACTTATATTCTTGTTCATAGAAATCGCCATAATATCCAAGCAATCTAAAAATAATCGGGGTGTCAATATATAAAGTTTTATTTATAAAAGCACTGCTTTTTAGCCCTTCATTAAACATATATGACTTAATCAGAGTACTTTCGCATAGAGAAACAATAAAATTAAATAAGGAATCATTTTGTTCTTTCAGTTGTTGAATATATCCTGATAAAAAATACCTATAAGTATCACTCTCATCATATAAAGTTCCACGCCCTGTATATACTTTGGTGTCAAAGTTGTTATCATCAATAAAATCAGTAATAATTTTATCCGCTGTATTATAGTTAATTTCATCGGGAGCATTACAAAAATCTACAAACCCATTGATAAGTTTATTATATTTCTCATCAAAAGTATTTGCCTCTGAGTCCAAGTCAACATTTGGCATAGTATCTTTATGAAAAATCCATTGTTCGTGTTTTATATCCACATAACCATTCTGTTTCATATTGTTTAAGATCGGACGCAAAATAAACATTTCCAATCTATATCCATATTTATGCTTGAATTGCTCGGACAATTCTTCGATAGTGCAAGACTCTATCTTTTCAGAACGTATTAAATTTATTACAAACGGCATGAATGTACTAATAGTATCTTGCGGTAACCATTTTGATTTAAGAATATAATAATTTTTGACTGTTTTATTCATTAGTATTCACCAAATTTTTCTTAATAGATATTTGAACATATTATACTGCATTTTGGTAAGAAAATCAATAGTCTGCAATACATATAAGTGTTATTATGAAAAGATTGTCTTGGGAGTTAAAGATTACCAACGATTTATCATTTGGAATCTCCGATAGTTGGTTGGATTTTCCAATAGAGATATAACAAACGAAAATAGTGTGTTCGGAAGCTGTGGTTGATGTCAGGAATGTTGTTTGCTTTTTAATAAATAATTACCATAGATTGATTGAGGGGCGATTAAGACAAATTGATTTGCTCGGCTTTTATACGGTAAACCTATTCTTTTGGCGGCAATAAAAAAACTATCCGAACCCACTGTTCTGTAATAGTGGTGTTCGGATAGTTCCAATCTGGTGAAGAGCATCCGCATATGTACGAACTTATAGGAAAAGAAGAAGAGGCAGTTTCAGCCTCTTCTATCTCTTTCTCCACCTGCTCGACGTGAGATTTCGTCAGTTTCTCGGGTACGACGTCCTCTTGGAAGTTGTATGTAATGACCATACGGTCGCCGTACCAGATGATCTCGCGGATAAACGTGTTCACGAGCAGCTTACGCACTTTAATGTCGTCGGGGTCTTCAAAGACTTTGGAGAGGAGATATTTCTCAACGTCCTCTACCGTCAGATGCGCATAGGTCTTTTGCATCGCCTTGTTGATCTCTATCTCGCAGCGGTTGACTTCTTCCTGCAAGGCTGCGAGCCTGTCCTTCGTAAAGTCCGTGATGATTCCCTGTTCGATGGCTTTGACAAGGTTGTCGGCAGCCTTCTTTGCCTCATCGCGCTTTGTTTGGAGCCTTTGCAAACCTGAATCGTCCCGGACCATCCGCTCATGAACTTTGACGATGGTCTCCGCAATCTTTGTAATAACGCTGTTGCGGCGCAGCATATTGACGGTCGCCTGAATGACATAATCTTCCAGCACCTGCTTTTTGACAGGCTTACAATGGCAGACGCAGCGCTTTCTGTTTCGCGAAAGACAGATATAGTAATAATGCGTATCTCCCGTATGCGATGTTCCGCTCGTCCCGCCCATCTTATGTTTGCAGTCTCCGCAAATGAGTTTTCCTGAAAGAATGTAGTCGAAGATCTCCTTCTTGCGGCTCGGCGCCTGCTTGTTTTCTTCGTTGATGGCGTTCACTTGTGAC
>DVIU01000160.1 GCA_018711035.1 Candidatus Scatousia excrementigallinarum | reverse complement strand
CCGTTTTCTTCTCGATAGTCGTACCTCCAAAAAGTTGTTTCTTTGTTTGTAATGGGGTTTTAGGGGAAAGCATTTCCCCTAACGAGGCGCGTTGAAAACGCGGCAAGTGGCTTGCCACTTGCGTACCTCGCCATTGCCATTGCCATTGCCATTGCGGAAAACGGACATGGTTTACCCGTTCCGGGTTTGCCGAATATGGGGCTGCTTCCGTCCGTTTTGCTTTTCCTTTTTGCAGTATGAAATTCCTGATTCGCCTGTTATTTTCGGCCATGTTTTGCCTTACGGCGGAAGATGCTTTCTTTGATTTCTCATTCATTTCCCTCCCGATTTTTATTTATCCGTTCCGCACAGCGGCAGACATCGTTGAATTTTATGAGCGCTTAGTAAGCCGCGGCATTGCCGTCAGCCGCCAAGAAACGCAATAATTTTTGCTCCCTACTTATTAGAGAAAAAATGACCGTAACTCAAGTAGTTTTCCGTAAAAAAGTCGTGACGGCAGAACAAAACAGTGCGCAAAGAGATTTTATTATCTGTTCACATATTAGAGAGCCGATAAAAAATCCTCTCACTATAATAAGGAGCTTTTTCGGGCGAGTGGCGGGGTGTTTCCAAAAACTTTTTCAGGAATTTCACAAAATACTTCATTTTCGCACTCTTTTTCGTTTTCCTGCGGTGGAAGATTGAGCTAAAGAAAAACTAACTATATAAAAAGCCCGTTTTCGGGAGGTTACAAACTTAACCTATCAAAAACGGGCCGAACAAAAATTATTTTCAACTTTAGTTTCGATTATTTACTTTTTTGATATTTTTCTAAATTCAAGAGGCAAAAGTCCAGAACTTTTTTTGAACAGAACAGAAAAGCGGCTTGCACTCATATAGCCAACCGACTGCGCTACCTGTCCTATTGTGAGGTCTGTCGCCGCCAAAAGATGCTCCGCTTGTCCCATACGGCGCGCCTGAATAAATTCCGTTATGCTTGTACCGTACATTCTCTTAAAAGTTGATTTTAATTTAGAAATGCTCATACAGGCAATATGAGATAACTGTTCCAACGATATATCGCTCGAATAATGGTCGTTGATAAATGCAGCCACAACAATCAAAGCATCGCGGTCTTGTTTTGACAGTGGTGTTTTTTCTATTTCAAGCGCCTTTTTGTGCCGCTCTAAGACAAGTGAAATTGCTTCCGACACTTTACCCTCATAGAACAGTTTTGCTGAAATACCATCACCGCGGTAAGACTGCACCTGCGTTAAAAGTCTTGCCATTTCGGGGAAGTTATCTGTTTGGTCTATATAGGTAAACGCATCTTTCAGTCCTATTGTTTCAGCAGGGTACTGTTCCTCTAAATAATGGTCGTAATAAGCGGGCAAAATTTCTATCCCGATAGCCTTTATCGGGATATTTTTGTGCATCAGACATTTATAAACTCCGCCGCCGATGAAAGTCTTAATAATACCTGATTGTAGGTGTCGGTACGGGGTTAGTTCTTCTCCTGAAATGGAATCGTACTTTGATACGCTGATGCACTCCGGGCAATCGAACGTCAAGACAATATCATCGTGAAAAAAGAAATCGTGAACATTTATGGTAAATAAATCTTTATGATAATAAATCCAGTAATGACCCTCTCCGAGTTCAGGACTTATTCTCCAACAACAACCTTCTTTTCCATAGGAAGTGCAGGCTTTGTCCGGAATAAAGTAATGTTCTGAAATTTTCTGTTCCGTTAATTTTATGTGTTCCATAATATACCTATTATCACGATTAGCCAAACTTTTATCACGATCAGCCTAAGCGTTTTTCATTTCATTGATAAAATTTGCGCCAAAAATTATAATTTACGGTGTAAAGATTGGCTCTATTATAGCATATCAGCAAAAATAAGTCAAAGACACGAGACGATTTAACAGAGCTGATCGGCATAAATCAAGGAGGCTTTTATGAAACGAAAAGCAGACAATCAACCAAATTCCATTAGCCTGCTGTTGAGGTGGGCAGGAAAAAGCAGAGTGTGGCTCATTATCGCAGTCGTTCTCTCTGCAATCAGCGGACTTTGTACTATGTTACCATACTATGGCTTATATCAGGTAATCGCTGCATTGACTGAAAATGCCTGCACCACGCAGGTTATCGTGCAAAATGCAATTATCATCGGCGTAGGGCTTGTATTAAGGTTCGGATTGTTCGGTATATCCGGAGTATGTTCGCACAAAGGTGCATACAGCGCACTATATAAGGTTCGTTGTATGGTTGCCGAACACATGGCGAAAGTACCTCTCGGTTATTTGAACGAACGCAGTGTCGGAGACATTAAAACAGTATTGAACGAAGATATAGAAAAACTCGAATTGTTCCTCGCTCATAATCTCCCCGAATTTATACACTATATGATAGGTCCTGTCGCAATCTTTATCTATCTTTGCACGGTAAATGTTGCGCTTGCATTTATTTCTCTTATACCACTGATTTTGAGCTTTGTTGTGATGATGATTATGTTCAGCCGGACAAAAAGTCTGCTTCCTCGTGCAAATCTTGCTCTTGCGAATATGAATTCCGTCGTTATAGAATATATTTCGGGTATGAAGCAAATCAAGGCCTATAATATGGGCTCCGATTCTTTCAAAAAATATTCCGATGCAATACACGAAGAAAACGATTGCTGGAATGTAATGTCAAAGCGAATGGGCCCCGGTTACGGACTATTTGTTGTATTATTGGAATGCGGAATGATTTTAATGGTGCCTATCGGCGGGCTGTTCTTCCTGAACGAAAGTATTACAATGAGCGTATTTTTGTTGTTTGCATTTGTAGGATCTATGTATTTAACGGAAATACGACCGTTGCAAGACCTATCCTTTAATTTCGCGCAGGTACTAACAGGCCTTAAAAAAGCCAAAGACATTTTGGATTTGCCGATATACGAGGGCGGTTCAGATTTTCCGACGGAAAATACAATCAAAGTAAACGACGTGACTTTTTCTTATGACGGTAAAACTGATGTACTGAAAAATTGCAGTTTAACCATTAAAACAGGCGAAAAACTTGCAGTTGTCGGTGCGTCAGGTTCCGGCAAAAGTACACTTATACAGTTGATTTCCCGTTTCTATGACGTCAATAAAGGCTCTATAACAATAGGCGGCAAAAACGTTAGGGATATTGACTATGAAACTCTCCTGCAAAATATTTCCATTGTCTTTCAGAAAGTCTTTTTAACGCGTGATTCCGTTCTCGAAAATATACGCATGGGGAGCAACGCCTCCCTCGAACAAGTCAGAGCCGCCGCAAAAAAAGCGCAGATTGATGATTTTATAATGGCTTTGCCGCAAGGCTATGACACAAAAGTCGGTAGTTTCGGAACACGTTTTTCGGGCGGCGAAAAGCAGCGCATTGCAATAGCGCGTGCAATCCTGAAAAATTCGCCTATACTTATTCTCGATGAGGCGACATCGGCAGCAGATCCGGAAAATCAGGTAGAAATTGACAAGGCTATCGCTAATCTTTGCGAGGGTAAAACTGTCATAATCGTTGCGCATCGTTTAGGCGCAGTAAAAATGTGCGATAAGGTTGCTGTTGTTGAAAACAATACCGTATCTTGCGTCGGTACACACGATGAAGTATTAAAAGAAAATGATTACTACAAGAAGGCTTGGCATGATTATGAAACCGCACGCAGTATCACCTATAAAGTTGGAGGTGCAGAATGAAAAGATTACCTGCCGCAATGAAGAAAAATAAAAATTTTTACGCGGGAATTGTTTTGAATATATTGGAAGGTCTGCTTTCCGGTGCAAATTTTATTATTCTTTACTACCTCTTTACAGCTGTCTTTGAAGGCAATCTGCAAATGAGTCGCTTATTATTGCTTGCCGGCATTATGCTGATAGTATTTATTCTTCGCGCTATTTCTTATACAGTCGGCTATATTTGTTGTCAGATAGGCGGTGCATCGATAAGTAAAAATATACGTCTTGCTCTCGGCAATAAAATGAAAAAAATCCCACTTGGTCGTTTTATGAAAGGGCAAACGGGTGAGTACATTAACATTACTACCACAAACGTATCCGATTACGAGGTGGGACTTACCCACAAAGTGGGAGACACAATAAAGCAGTCAACGCTTGCCATTATGTTAATCGCCTATGTGTTTACCCTTTGGTATGTAGCAGGTTTGATTATGCTTGTTGCCGCCTTATTGATGTTCCCCGCGCTCCTGTTATCGACAAAGTTAGTTGCAAAATACGGTAACAAAAAAGTGAAAATCTGCGCCGAAAACGTGAGCAGCATAGTTGAATATACAAGCGGTATTCAGACGTTGCGCGCTTACGGAATGGGAGGAGAAAAGAACAAAACCGTTACAAAAGCGATGAAAGACTATTCTGATATATGTTACATTTATGAAGCAAAAGTCATTCCTGTCGGAACGATACTCGGCGTAATTACTTGGCTGTCTTTACCGTTGGTGCTTTGCCTCGGTTACAGCCCGATGATTAACGGTGAAATGTCTGTCGTTACCTATGTAATACTTGCTCTCTTGCCTTTGTTCATGTGCAAGTTACTTGCTAATATATTCGTGAATTTTACCGCATATAAAAACTATACTATTTCGCGTAAAAATGTTGAAACAATCTTTGAGGAAAAAGAAGAACCGGAAAGCTCTGTCGATTTCATGCCTCAAAAACACGATATAGTATTCAGAGACGTAAATTTTTCTTATGTACAAGGCGAGCCCGTATTAAAAGGCGCATCATTCACAGCAAAAGACAATGAATTGACTGCCATTGTCGGAGCGTCCGGCTCAGGCAAATCGACAATACTAAATCTTATTTCAAAATATTACGAACCGGACGGCGGACAAATTAAAATAGGCGGAATTGATACCGCGCTTGTTTCTTCAGAAAAAGTTTTATCACGAATATCAATGGTCGATCAAGATGTCTTCCTGTTCAACGATACGGTGCGAAATAACATACGTTACGCCCGACAAGATGCAACAGACGAAGAAGTGGAACAGGCTTGCCGCCTTGCAAATTGTGATGAGTTTATCCGCGCCATGAATAACGGATATGATACTTCGACAGGCGAAAACGGAATATTGTTGTCTGGCGGAGAACGGCAAAGGCTATCTATCGCCCGTGCAATTCTTAAAGATAGTCCGATAATTTTGCTGGACGAAGCAACTGCATCTTTGGATATTGAAAATGAACTTGTCGTGAAACAGGCTATTGCTAACCTACTGTCAAAGAAAAAGACAGTTATTATTATTGCGCATACG
>DVIU01000159.1 GCA_018711035.1 Candidatus Scatousia excrementigallinarum | reverse complement strand
GCCAATTCCATAGTTGTGTTTGTGTCAATCATTTTTCTCTCCTTATTTTATAGTAAATTAATGTTCTTCTCCTGTTGCTGATGAAATATATGCAATTGTTAACATCATAAATACAGTAGCCTGAATAAACGCGACCAGTATCTCAAAAAGCATGACCGGCAGCGGCAGTAAGTATGCAGAAAGCCCCAGTGCCACCGATACCAGAATTTCACCTGCAAATATATTTGCAAAAAGACGGATTGCAAGGCTTAAAGGTCTTGTAATCATCTCTAAAATTTCGACAAGTGCCATGATTATTCCCGTAAAGCTGAATTCATGAAGCAAATATTTAAATCCCTTAGTTTTGAACCCCATAAATAAATAATATAAAAGTACTATAATAGCCATTGCGGCAGTGAGATTCAAATCATTTGTAGGGGAGGCAAGTTCGCCGGTTTTCAGGTGAATAATTCTAAGCGGAAGCTGTCCCATAAGGTTAGCTGTTAAAATAAACAAAAATAAAGAAGCAACAATCGGCACATGCTGCCTGTTTTTGTTTGGAATCATAGTATCGAGAGTACCCCAGAAAAACTGCATTACATTTTCGCAAGCAGCCTGAATTTTATTCGGAAAAACCGATAATTTTCTGGTCGCAATTAATCCAAAAATAATTATAACACCCATGGCAAACCACATGGTAAATATGGTATCAAGGTTAAAACTCATATGATGGCCTGCAATTACCGTATTATAAACCCAGTGACCTGTTTGACTCATGTGATATTCCCCTCTCCTTGTTTTTTATTTTAACTCGTAAAAAAAAAATCGCAAATTTTTTTTGTTTGCAGTAATATTGTTATATATGAAAAAATTTATATGAAGGGGAGTAATGGAAACGGTTAGCCTTGAAAAGGTCGAATCTACCAATTTATATGGCAAAGAGCATCTAAATGAGCTTGCGGATAAAACTGTAGTGCATGCCCGAAAACAAACTGCCGGTCGTGGCAGAATGCAGCGGCAGTGGGTTGATTTGGGCGAGGGAAACCTTTTCATGTCTTTTATTTTAAAACCTTCGGATTCATTTGATGAAATTTATTCAAATTTAACACAATATTTATCTGTTAAACTTTGTAAAATACTTGAAAACTACGGGCTCACACCTCAAATCAAATGGCCTAATGATGTTCTTGTAAACGGCAAAAAGATTGCCGGTATTTTATCAGAAACTGTAATGCAAGGAAATAAATTTAAAGGCTTAGTTCTCGGAATCGGGGTGAATCTGCATGCCGACGCTGATTCGGTTAAGCTTGTTAAAGATAAAGAAATAACTGCTTTAAATATGGAAATTGGCAAAGATGTTGATATTGACAATTTTAGAGAAAATTTGTGCACTGATTTTTACGTTGAATACAGTGAATTTTTAAAATACGGATTTGAATTTATAAAATCAGATTATGTTAAAAGAGCCTCTTTTCTGGATAAAGAGGTTTGCGTAAAAGTATTTGATACAGAAAAGCGCGGGATTGCTAAAGCTATTACGGATAAAGGTGAACTTGTGCTTAATAATAATAACAAAGAACTTGTACTTACAATAGGAGATATATTATGATGGAACAATTTACTCTACACTTGGAAGAAGGATTGATACTGCTTGCCATTGGTATGGGCGTAGTATTTGGCTTCCTTTTAATCATGGTTTTTGCAATGAATGCAATGTCAATGGTTGTTAAATGGTTAAACAAATTATTCCCGGAAGAAGTTGAAGTTGTTGAGAAAAAAGGCGTTAGAAAAAATGTCGCCGAAGAAGAAGCTATTGCAGTTGCAATTGCCGTAGCAAGAGCTCAGGGATAAGTAAACAATTAGTTACGAAAGGATATAAATTATGGGAAAAAAACTTATTAAAGTTATGGATACCTCTTTCAGAGACGGTTTCCAATCAGTTTACGGAGCAAGAGTATTTGTCGATGACTTTATTCCTGCTTTACAATCGGCTGTAAATGCCGGTATTAAGCACTTTGAAGTTGCAGGCGGTGCAAGATTCCAATCACCGATTTTCTACTGCAACGAAAATGCTTTTGAAACTATGGATAAAATCAGAGCTGCTGTAGGCCCTGATATTAACTTACAATCTCTGGCAAGAGGTGTTAATGTAGTTGGTTTGGATTCACAGCCTAGAGATATTATCAATCTCCACGCTAAAATGTTTAAAAAACACGGTGTTACGACTGTTAGAAACTTTGATGCCTTAAATGATGTTAATAATTTGATTTATTCTGGTCAATGTATCAGAGATAACGGTTTGAAGCATGAAGTTACAATCACAATGATGGAGCTTCCTATCGGATGTGAAGGTGCTCACGATGTTGCTTTTTACGAAAAAGTTTTAAGAAGCATTCTTGATGCGGGTATTCCGTTTGACAGCCTTGCTTTCAAAGATGCTTCGGGTACTTCAAATCCAAGAAAAGTTTACGAAACCGTTAAACGTACAAGAGAAATTCTTGGTGCTGATGCTCATATCAGATTCCACTCTCACGAAACAGCCGGTACTGGCCTTGCTGCTTACCTTGCTGCTCTTGACGGCGGAGCTGACGGTATTGACCTTTCAATGAAACCTGTTTCCGGCGGGACTGCTCAACCTGATATCGTTTCTATGTGGCATGCTGTTAAAGGTACTGATTATGATTTGGGTATCGACGTAGAAAAAATTCTTGAAACAGAAGAAATTTTCAAAGAATGTATGAAAGATTACTTCTTGCCTCCGGAAGCACTGGCAGTTAATCCTATGATTATTCAATCTCCGCTCCCTGGCGGTGCTTTGACTGCTAATACTCAAATGCTTCGTGACAACAACCTTATGGATAAATTCCCTGAAGTTGTTGCTGCTATGAAAGAAGTTGTTATGAAAGGCGGTTTCGGTACTTCCGTAACTCCTGTTTCCCAATTCTACTTCCAGCAGGCATTTAATAACGTAATGTTCGGCCCTTGGAAAAAAATCGCTGAAGGCTACGGTAAAATGGTTCTCGGTTATTTCGGCAAAACTCCATGCGAGCCGGATGCTGATGTTATTAAAATTGCTGCCGAGCAATTGAACTTGCAGCCTACAACAGAACTGGTTGTTGACTTGAATGATAAAGATGAAACTAAAGGTATTAAGGCTGCTACTAAACGTCTTGAAGATGCAGGACTTCCTGTTAATGATGAAAATATCTTCATTTCTGCTGCTTGTAAAGAAAAAGGTATCTTATTCCTTGAAGGTAAAGGTACTATCGGCGTAAGAAAATGTGAAAAAGGTGCAAATGAACCTAAAGTTGATACTCCTAACGGGTATACAGTTTCTGTTAACGGTAAAAAATACGCTGTAGCTATTGAAGGCAAAAAAGCTACAGTTAACGGTAAACTTTATGATATCGATGTTAAAGCGGGTATTGAAGCAAATACTCATGCAGCAAGCGGAGAAGGTACACCTATTAAAGCCGCTTTGCCGGGCAATGTATTGAAAGTTTTAGTTTCAAACGGAGACAGTATTTCTGAAGGCGATGTAATCGCAGTTATTGAAGCTATGAAAATGGAAACTGAAATTAAATCACCTGTTTCAGGTACGGTTCAATCAGTTGATATCGAAGTAGGAAGTAAAGTTAAAACCGGTGACGTATTGGTTACTATCGGTTAGTTAATCATAATTTGAAAAGGATAGAAAAATGAATATTACAGACAGTTTAATAAAATTATGGCAATCGACCGGTCTTGCAAACTTTGTACAACCGGTAGACCCTTCTATCACAAGCGGATTTGAACAATTCCTGCATCAATTCGGTTCACCGATTATGCTTGTAGTTTGTTGTTTCCTCTTGTGGTTAGGTATAAAAAAACAATTTGAACCGCTTCTTCTGGTTCCTATTGCATTCGGCGGTTTGTTGTCAAACATTCCGGTTGCTGATATTGCAGGCCCTCACGGGTTTTTAGGAATTATATACGAAGCAGGTATTCATCAGGGATTATTCCCGTTAATCATCTTCATGGGTGTTGGTGCTATGACTGACTTCGGCCCGTTGATTGCAAACCCTAAAACAGCTCTGTTAGGTGGAGCTGCTCAGTTCGGAATTTTTGGTGCATTGCTTCTGGCACTTTGCTGCTTTGGTTTTACATTGCCTCAATCTGGTGCAATCGGTATCATCGGTGGTGCTGACGGCCCTACTTCAATTTACGTTACTACAAAGCTTGCTCCTGAGTTATTAGGTGCAATTGCGGTTGCTGCATACTCATATATGGCACTTGTTCCTGTAATTCAGCCGCCTATTATGAAAGCTTTAACAACTGAAGCTGAGCGTAAAATTGAAATGAAACAGTTGAGAGAAGTTTCTAAACGTGAAAAAATTATATTCCCGCTTGTTGTACTAGGCCTATGTATAATCCTTCTTCCTGATGCATGCCCTCTTATCGGCGCTTTAACATTCGGTAATTTGTGTAAAGAATCAGGTGTTGTAGAAAGACTTTCAGATACAATGCAAAATGCTTTGATAAACATTGTGACTATTTTCCTCGGATTATCAGTAGGTTCAAAATTGTCTGCTGATCAATTCTTAACTACTCAAACCTTGTTTATTCTTGTACTTGGTATTCTGGCATTCAGTTTTGCAACAGCAGGCGGTGTATTGTTTGCCAAATTTATGAATCTTTTTTCAAAAGAAAAAATCAATCCGCTTATCGGTTCAGCAGGAGTTTCTGCTGTTCCGATGGCAGCGCGTGTCTCTAATAAAGTCGGCTTAGAAGCTAATCCGCAAAATTACTTATTGATGCACGCAATGGGACCGAACGTAGCAGGTGTTATCGGTTCCGGAGTTGCAGCCGGCATTCTGTTGGCACTTTGCCACTAATATGTAAAAAAAGACCGTCTTTAAAAGGCGGTCTTTTTTTGGTTTATTTTACTTTTGTTGTTACGATTTCTCCGTTAACCATTTTGTAGGATTTTATGCTGTCATCAATTGATACATTAATATTGCTGCCTATTTTTTGTGTAATATTATTTATTTTTTCAAGTTGAAGGGTTTTAGGCAAATTTTGAATATTTTTTGACATCATTGCAATATCCGGATTGTTTGCTTTTATAATGATTCCTGATGAGAGAGTATATATATTGAAGCCAAGGGGAGACTTATTCAAATCTTTTAAGTCATTCTTAGTCAAATCGTATAATTTAGAAAAAACTTTTAAGAGACCGGAAGGTTCAGAAAGTGTCTTTTGGCTATATTTTCCGACAGTGCATTCGAGAACTTCCCTCGTAGGAAGTCTAAATGTTTTGATTGATTGAAAATTAGGCGTATATGTTGTTTTGGGCGTTGAATTATTTATCTGCATTTTATATTACCTTTAAATTGTTATATCTACTTCTTTACCGAGTTTTTCAATAATTGGCCGAGTCCTTGCATTAAGTGCTTCTTTTTTTTATATAAGGATTCTTTTCAATTATTGAATTTATTTCATCTGTCGCTTTTTTGATATGGGTCTTCATATAATTCTCCTTAGGGTAAATTTTTGTTTATACCAATGTCCATAAAAATTATTTTTTGCCACAAAACAATTGATTTGTTAAGAAAGATTATTTGTAATAATATATGAACGGAGGATTTGTTATGAAAAAACTTGCTGTACTAGGTTCCGGAAGAGGAGATAATTTTGAGGCTATTGCAGAATACTTTGAAAGTAAGGATTTTGAAATAACATGTATTTCTGACAATTTAAATTCTGATATTATTTTAAAAGCGCGCGAAAAGGGGATAAATACAAAATATCTTCCATTTACTGAAACTGCTGAATATTTTGGAGTGAGAAGTTTTGACCTTATTGCATTGAGCGATTATAGACAAAAACTTTCGGATGAAATTTTGGAACTTGGCCGTTTTATAAATATACATCCAGCACTGTTACCTGCATTTAAAGGAGAGGATGCGATATATAGAGCTTTTCATGCAGGCGTAAAAGTTTCCGGTGTAACTGTTCATCAGGTTACAAGCGAGCCGGACGGAGGAAAAATTATTGCCCAATATCCTGTTTTAATAGGAAATACCACTCATTTTGACGAATTTGAAAAAGAAATTCATAGTTTGGAAAATATTTTGTATCCACGAGTGATAGAGACTATATTGGATGATAAAGTTTTTGATTTCACAAATCTTTTTCGCGGGCATTCCTGTGGCGGCAATTGCGACGGGTGTCATTAATTTCAATTTTTATGCTTTTTTACTATAATGCAGTCTTTTTCTACAGAAAACTCCAGCTTATCCATTACAGGATTAATTTTTAATAAGTCAAGAATAGGAAGCGGTATTATAACTCCCCAACTGTTTCCGATTTGTATAATTTTTCTAATCATATGGCTTTCGTGTTTAATATTGTAACAATGTTATAACTATTATCACAAAATTTTTTGCAGGTAGGTTATAATAATGTTATAACATGGAGAATAAAAATATGACTAAATACGCATTTACTCTTGCAGAAGTCTTGATTACACTCGGGATAATTGGTATAGTCGCTTCTATGACGCTTCCCGCAATTGTTCAAAAAAACAATGAGAAAGCAACAGTTTCAAAGCTTAAGAAGGTGTATTCCGTTTTGCAGCAGGCTCAGCTCAATATCATTAATGAATATGGAACATTTGAGAATTTTATTACAAGTAATACTAATACCGGTCAAGTCGAAAACGGAGAGAATATTTTAGATTATACAAATACTGAATTACTCAGAAGTTTATTTGCCAAACAGTTAAAGGTTATTCAATCTTGTGATGCGGGACAAAATTGTCTTGGAAAAACTGTATATTACCTTTCAGGAAATGTACATGGTGTGTACAAAGATCCTACATTAATCCTGGCTGACGGTACAAAATTGTTCTTCGGCTGGACATACGCTTGTTCTCAAACATCTATTTGCGCTGAAGTAGGGGTTGCACTTCCGGGTGCTAATAAAAACAGGTATACTTTAGGAAAAGATATTTTTTATTTTCATATATACAGTAAAAAGATTATTCCGGCAGGTAAAACAAGCGGTAAACTTGCTGACGATAGTTGCAGCATTAAAGCTGATGGGCATAATTGCGCAGCTTGGGTATTATTTAATGAAAATATGGACTACACACATTGCGACGATTTGGAATGGGGCAGAAAAACTAAATGTAATCAAAAATAGTTATTTAGAATTAGTGCTTTTTTTCATGACTTATGTATAATTTTTATATACAGTATAAAAGAGGGTTAATATGTCTATTGATGATGCATTGGTAATGATTTTAGCAGGAGGAGAAGGAAAAAGATTACTTCCTTTAACGAAAGACAGAGCTAAACCTGCTGTTCCATTCGGCGGAAGATACAGAATAATTGATTTTGTCTTGAATAACTTTATAAACTCAGGATTTTTTAAAATTAAAGTGCTCACCCAGTATAAATCCGATTCTCTAAATAAACATATCACCAGGGGGTGGGCTTTATCTCCTTTCCTTAACCAGTATGTTGATTTGGCACCTGCACAAATGCGTACCGGATTGGATTGGTACCGCGGTACTGCTGATGCAATTTATCAGAATGTTTTTCATATAACTGATGAAGATCCTGATTATGTTTGTATTTTTGGCGGCGATCATATATATAAAATGGACGTTTCACAAATGCTTGATTTTCATAAAAATAAGAATTCTGATTTAACTATATCAGCAATTCCTATTCCAATAGAAGAAGCTTCCGAGTTTGGCATAATAGAAGTTGACGATAATTGGAAACTTATTAATTTTGTGGAAAAGCCGCAAAATAAACCGAAATCAATTCCCGGACATTCTGACAAGTGTCTTGCCTCTATGGGCAACTATATATTTAACAAAAATATTCTTCTTGATGCACTTAATGAAGATGAACGTATTGAAACTTCCAGCCATGATTTTGGAAAAAATGTTATACCTATGCTGCTGAATGAAGGACGTGATATTTATATTTATAATTTTGCTGATAATGAATTTCCGGGAATAACTGATGCAGAACGTGGTTATTGGAGAGATGTAGGCAGTATTGATGCCTACTGGCAGGCTAATATGGATTTGTTAGAATCTAATCCTGAATTAAATCTTTATTCAAAAGATTGGCCTATAAGGACGTTTAATTATAATTATCCTCCTGCCAAGTTTATCTGGCAGGAAGGCGACAGAGTAGGTATGGCAACAAACTCTATGGTGTCTGAAGGCTGCGTTGTTTCAGGAGGCAGCATTTCCCGCTGTGTTCTTTCTCCTAAAGTTCGTGTAAATAGTTATTCGCAGGTTTATGAGAGCATATTAATGGAAAATGTTAATGTCGGGCGTTATTCAAGAATTAAGCGTGCGATTATTGACAAAAATGTTCAAATACCTCCAAATACAAGAATAGGTTATGACAGGGAAGAAGATATACGCAGAGGTTTCCACGTTTCTCCTAATGGAGTTACGGTTGTACCTAAGGGGGCTATTCTATAATATTTGTTTGCGCTATTATTTCTAATACTGGTTATCAATGTTAATTTTTCTTAAAAATATAAATTTTTTAGGCAATTTTAAAGCTTGATAATCTTTATTGATTTGGGTAGTAATATGGCGTCAAAAAACGGAATATCTCAAATAAATTTTGGAAATTCATTTACCTCTGCCGGTAAGAGGTTATATGATGCAATTCCTAATGCAAAACCTATTAGCGGTGAAAAAACTATTAAATGGATTGAAAATTTTGGGAGAAAATGTACTTCTGATAAACAACGTCTTATTCTTGGTGCTACCGCGATTTTAATGCAGCCTGCTATTGACGCTTCGAATAAGAGTGTAGATGAAAAAACACGAAAAGTCTCTGTCGCAAGAACAATAGCTAAAATTGTTGCCGGTACATTAACAGGTTTTGCGATTCGTTACGGCTGTATCAAGGCGATGGATTGGAAATTATTTAAACCTTCAAATTTTGCCAAAGTTTCCAAAGATGCGTATGAGCAATATAAAAACGCAATGGGAACAATTGTTGCGCTTGTTGTAATGATGGTTACCAATTTCGCCATAGACGCGCCTTTAACAAAATGGTTAACTAATGTATTGATTGATGAAGACGGTTCGGGAGGTAAGAAAAAATGAAAACTCCCGCATTAATGAAAAATCTTAGCGAATCCTGCTCAAAGAAGTTCGATGTTTTTAAGAATATTATTCTTGAAAAATACGGAGAACAGCCGGGGAAAATGCTCGTACACACAGGTGTGCTCGGTTGGATTCTGTCTTCTCTTGCGCAGGTAGGTGCTGTTGTTTTTAATGATAAAATTTCACCGGAACAAAAGGTGTTCCTCATTCCGCAGGAAATAGCAGACGCGGCAGTGAATATTCTTTCATTTTACGTAATCACAAATTCAGTAAAAGCAATTGCATCAAAACTTGTGAAAACCGGTAAACTAACTACTCCTGATATACGGAATTATCTTAAGAAAACCGGAATCAAAATTCCTAAAAAAAGCTCAGACGTATCTCCTATAGGTAAATGGGATTTTGATATTACAAAGCTGGCAAATTTTGATGAAATAGCCGATAAATTTAAACCTTTTAAAAATGGTGTAGATGTTGCTGCAAGTATGGCGGGATCAATTATTTCATGTAACCTTGTTACTCCCATTTTAAGAAACGAATATGCTTCAAGACGGCAGAAAGAAATGCTTACTAAAATGCATGGGAATCAGGTGAAGAACCTTGAGTTTCCTAAAGGTATTTCTATGTCCGAATACCAGCGCAGAGCTTATGCAAAATCTTCCGCCTTAAAAGTGTAAAAGATTTATGATACCGATTAGCATAAACACCATAATGCAGGCAAATATACCTACAAGTTTATAAAAAGGATTAATTTCTTCCTTTTGTATAGATTTTGTATACATTTTTTCCAGTGTTCTTTTGGCATAATCCTGTTTTAATTCATTTCTGGTTCTGTTAAATGATGACTGTAGCAGTTGCTTAAAGGCATAAACTTCTTCCAAATCTTTTCTTGCAAGAGGATTTGATATGGCAATTTTTTTGATTTTTATATTTTCATTGTCGCTTAATTCATTATCAATGTATGCGGAAAGATTAGCCTTAAAAGTTTCATATTGTGGTGTCTCATATTGTTTTGTATCAACTCTATCTTCTTCATTGATTTTTGTTTTAATTTCTGAAAAATTTTCCAGAATACGTTTTAATTTTAAATATTTTTCCCGGCATTTTTCGCAGGTGCTAAGGTGTTCTCTTACGCATATACTTAACTTTTCATCCAGTTTGTTCTCAATATAAAATGTTAAAAGAGTCACAACCTGATTACAATTTAATTGGTGACGCATGTTTGCTCCTTTCAAATATAAGATTTTAAACCGTCTTGAAGTTTTAATCTGGCTCTTGATATTCTTGATTTTACGGTTCCGACACTTGAGTTTGTTGCCTCTGCTATTTCCTCATAACTTAGTCCCTGCAATTCTCTAAGCACAATTGCAATTCTGAATTGTTCGGGAAGTGCCCTTATTGCATCTTTAATTATCTGTTCAAGTTCGGCAGAAATGCATTTTTCCGGCGGTTTGCATTTCTTATCCGGAATGATTGACTTGAGTGAAAAATTAGTTTCATCATCATTTTCTTCATCCATGGAAATTATGTCAGGCTTTCTGGCACTTTTTCGTAATTCATCATAAAAAAGATTGGTAACAATTTGATTGAGCCAGCTTTTAAAATGTTTCGGGTTTTTTAGTGAATGGATATTTTTTGCCAGTCTAAGCAGGGCTTCTTGAGTGAGATCCGCGACATTCTCACGTTTTTTTGCAAGATACGAAAATGTTGCAAACACGTTTTTCTGTTCGCGCCTGATTAATTCTTCAAGAGCTTTAAAATCATTTTGCTGAGAAAGAACCACAAGTTCTTCCAGAGTCATTTTTCGATATTGCAGCTTATTAGCAGACATGACAAATCTCCTTACTCCAATAGTAAGGAATTTTTTGTCTTAATTGCTCACGCTTAAATATACCTTGTGAGGACTATATTATTTAGGGCATGATTAGAATTATTCTGCACAAATGTATCCGCGAAGTGCCGTATATGCTGCAACATAAGGCGAAGCAAGATATATAAAGCCGTTTACATTCCCCATTCTTCCCTGGAAATTTCTGTTTTGAGTCGCAAGACAAACTTCCCCGTCAGCTAATGTTCCAGCATGAACTCCAACACAAGGCCCGCAGCCGGGAGGCAGAATTGTCGCATTTGCTTCCACAAAGGTTTTAATTAAGCCCTCATCAAGAGCCTGAACATAAACATCTTTGGAGGCTGGACATATAAGCATTCTGACATCATCATGAACCTTGTTATCTTTCAAAATATCAGCTACTACTCTTAAATCTTCAATTCTTCCGTTTGTACAAGTTCCGACAAATACCTGATTTACTTTTACGTCTTTTAATTCCTCAACCCGTTTTGTATTGTCTACGGTATGAGGGCAGGAAACCGTATGCGGTACATCTTCTGCATTAATTTTTATAACTCTCTCATAAACTGCATCTGTATCGGGTTTTAACGTTCTGAATTTATCTTCTCTGCTGCGTGATTTTAAAAATTCTTTAGTTTTTTCATCCGCAACAAATAACCCGGCCTTCGCACCTGCTTCCACAGCCATATTAGCAAGTGTAAAACGTTCTGACATTGTCATATTATCAATAGTATCACCACAGAACTCCAAAGCTTTATAAGTTGCACCGTCAGCACCAATTAAGCCTATGAGGTGAAGCATTAAATCTTTTGAGCAAATTCCATGTTTAAATTTCCCGTTAACTTCGATTTTAAAAGTTGCGGGAACTTTTAGCCATGTTTTTCCAAGAGCCATTGCAACAGCAATATCAGTTGAACCCATACCTGTTGCAAAAGCTCCGAGTGCTCCTGAGGTACAAGTATGTGAGTCTGCCCCGACTAATATTTCACATGGGTTTACAAATGTTTCAACAAGCCTCTGATGGCATACGCCAGCTCCAACGTCTGATAAAACTGCACCGTATTCTTTGGAAAATTCTCTTAAAACGGTATGCGTGTTTGAAAGCTCTTTTCGCGGACTTGGTGAGGCATGGTCTATAAAGAGTATACTTCTTTCAGGATTTTTTAATCTTGGAAGTCCCAGCTTTTTAAATTCCTGAACCGTAAGAGGGCCGGTTCCGTCCTGTACTGCGGTTACATCAACATCTGCAATCACCAGTTCTCCTGCTTTTACATCATGTCCCGCATGTTCAGAAATTATTTTTTCCGCTAAAGTCATTCCCATATAAATTCTCCTTACTTATTGTTTTTCTTAATTTTATCACGAAAAGCAAAACAATTAATTAATTTTACAAACATTAACCCATTCTAAAGAGTTAGAATAGTCAGCCAGTTCATCACAGTTAAGCTCGATTGCGGAATTGCTGCTGCCACAAGCAGGATATACAGTTTCAAATCGTTTCAATGATTCATCAAGATAAACTTTAACGTTCTTATTATGCAATCCGAAAGGACAAACCCCGCCTATTGCATGTCCTGTATATTCAATTACTTCTTCAGGAGAGAGCATTTTAGCTTTCATACCGAATTTGGATTTGAATTTTTTATTATCAATTCTGGCATCTCCTGCCGTAACTACAAGTACAGCACCGGTATCAGCTTTAAAGGAAAGTGTTTTTGCGATTCGTGCAGGTTCTACTCCCAGAGCCTCTGCCGCAAGCCGGACTGTGGCACTTGATTGTTTGAGTTCGATAATATCTTTTTCTCTGCTAAATTGTTTAAAATATTCTTTTACTTTTTCAATGGACATAATTAAATAATTTTTTCTGTTTCTATAACAGCACCAACACGTTCTTTTATTGCACCCTGCGGTTCGTAGTATGGTGATACTGTCATGATTTTGGCTGCAATATCAGGATAGTAGTATATGAATTTTAACTCACTTGATGTAAGCGGTTTTTGAGTATGAACGTTTGCATAGCGTACAAGTTCAAGAATATTTCTTGCCTCATGCTCATCTTTAAATTCAAGCTCCAAATTGTTATATACGTTTCTGAAGCCTTTAATACCACCATATTCGCCTGTTGTAATAGTTCTTCCGGTTTCAATGATTTCCGGTTCCCCGCGGCCTAGTTCTTCGAAGTCGTAAAGTTCATAGTTTCTCCGGTCTTTCAAAGCACCGTCTGCATGAATTCCTGATTCATGTGCGAAAGCGTTATCTCCTACTGCCGGCTGATTCATCGGAATTGGTACTCCAAATGCGTAAGAAGTATATTTTGCTAGCTGCCAGGCTTTACTTAAATCAATATTCGGGTCTATTTGATACTTATCTTTAAATCCAGCTGACTTTAATATTGCAAGTAAACATGACACTAAATCCGCGTTACCTGCGCGTTCGCCCATACCGTTAATTGCGGTATTTATATAAGCATCCACGCCTGCGTCGATTGCTGCTTTTGCACCCATTACAGAACAGCCTGCTGCCATCCCTAAATCATTATGGTAATGCAGTTCTATTGCCATACCTGTTTCAGTTGCAATTTTATAAATTCTGTCATATGTTGTTTTCGGGTCTTCAAAACCGAGAGTATCGCAATATCTAAATCTTTGAGCACCTGCTTTTTGCGCTTCTTTTGCATATTTAATCAAAAAATCAATGTTGCTTCTTGAAGCGTCCTCAGCGTTGACGCCTATTATTTCAGCACCTTTTAATACTGCGCATTTTACAGCCTCTTTTGTCATTGCTATTATGTCATCAGGTGTTTTCTTGCCGAGGTATTTGCCCTGAATCATTTGTTCTGAGGTGGATTGTGAAAGATTTACGTTTTTGAGTTTCGGAACATTGTTGAAAGACAATTCCACGTCGCTTGCGAGTCCTCTCATCCAGCCTGAAAGTTTTGTTGTTTTTATTGCTCCTCTTTCTACCAGTTCAAGGTTTCCGTTCAAGTAATTAATCTCGTGTTTTGTTGTCGGAAATCCGAACTCCGATTGCGTAATTCCCATATCATTCAACATGAGGTTAATAATTGTTTTTTCTAATTTGGCA
>DVIU01000158.1 GCA_018711035.1 Candidatus Scatousia excrementigallinarum | reverse complement strand
GACCAAATACGTGTTTTGGACGAAACAAAACTACTTGAAACGTTAAAAGCTTACGATTCGGTATTCTTATATCAAAAAGCAGGCTACGTATTAGAACATTTTAAAGATAAGTTTATGTTGACCGATTCGTTTTTTGAAGAGTGTAAAAGTAGACTAACCAATCAGATTAAGTATTTTTTACAAGACGAGTATAAAGATATAGAGTTTAATTCTAAGTGGAAACTTATGGCACCTAAAAATCTTAAATCTCGCCTGAACGGAGGATATTAATGGAGTTTTCAAGACAATACTTGACAAGACTTGCTCAAGAATCTAACTTTATAAAAGATACTTTAGAAAAGGTTTTGCGTCTTTCCGAAATATTAAAATTCTTAAATAGTGACGTTGTTTTTAAAGATAAACTTGCGCTTAAAGGCGGTACGGCAATAAACTTAACCGCGGTAGAGCTTCCTCGCCTTTCGGTTGATATCGATTTGGATTTTACCGTAAACGTTAGCAGGGACGAGTTGCCTGAAATTAAAGAAAAGTTCAAAAAGCGCCTGACCGACTATATGTGGCAAGAAGGCTATTCGCTTGCAGATTCTCGCGACCATTTCGCTTTAACGTCGTTTTTATTCAATTATATTAACAACGCAGGCAATCGTGACAATATAAAGGTTGAAATTAATTTCTTGGATAGATGTCACGTTTTACCGCTTGAAAAGAAGAAAATTCTAACGAAAGGTATCGTAGAAGACTTTGAAGTTTTAGCCTTAAACACTACTGAACTATATGCAAGTAAAATTAACGCTCTTCTTTCACGTGCTACGCCAAGAGATTTATACGACGTAAACGCTATGATAGAAAATAACGTTATAAAAGATACGGAACTTCTTAGAAAATGCCTTGTATTTTATAATGCTATCGGTGGGGATTACGATATTAAAGAGTTGGATTACAAAAACGTAGAAAGATTAGATTATAAAAAATATAAAACTCAATTAAAACCCGTTATATCCAAAGACGATAAGTTCGACATTGAAAAAGCAAAGGAAAGAGTTATAGCTTATGTGAAAGAATTGCTCGTTTTGACGGATAGCGAAAAAGAGTTTTTATCTAAACTAAAAGAAAAAGTTTACGCTCCTGAATTGTTGTTTGATAACGAAGAAATCGTAGCGAATATAAAACATCACCCCGCCGCACTTTGGAGAACAAAAGAAAATAATTAAATATGACGGAAACTGTCATATTTACTGTGCTAAAATCAAAGTGATTTTAGCAAACCAAGGAGAACCTATGGAAAACAAAGGATATATTTATATACTAACAAATCCATCTTTTAAGGAATATGTTAAAATTGGCTATGCTGATAATGTTGAAAACCGTGTAAGACAGTTAAACAATAGCGAATGTACGCCATTTGCTTTTAGAGTTTATGCAACGTATGAGGTTGAAGACCGTTTAACTGACGTTAATTTACATAAGTTAATTGACCAACTTAATCCAAATTTACGCTCTATAGATAACGTTAATGGTAAAAAGCGTGTAAGGGAGTTTTACGCAATGAGTCCAGAGCAAGCTTATTCTATATTGGAAGGCATAGCTCTTTTAGGTGGACGTAAAAATAGACTTAAGTTGTGGAACGTAACCGAAGAAGAACGCAAAGATATTGAGGTTGCGCAGGAAATAGAAGAAGAACATATCGAAAGGCTTTCACCTTTTGCTTTTTCAAAGTGCAACATTGCAAAAGGAACAAAAATTATGTTTGTTTGCCGCGGAAATGAAAACTCTGGTGCAGAATGTACTGTTGTAGATGACAAAACGGTAGAATATAAAGGCAAGAAATATTCGCTTTCAAGTTTAGCAACAGAACTTCTTGGTGCTATACATGGTGTCGCTGGACCTAGATATTTCAAATATAACGGCGAATGGCTTTGGAAAATCCGTGCTAAATTAGAAGGAAGAGCTGTTTCAAATCGTCTTGATGACGTGTGGATTATTCCCTGTAATCCAAAATTATATGACATTGTTGGAGCTTTCAATAATTTGGATGTTATAGAGTGGAGTCAACCAAATAATACAGCCATAGGTGACACGGTTTACATATATGTTGGTGGAAACTTCAAGTCAATTATGTACAAATGCGAAGTAGTAGCCGCTGATTTGCTTGGAAATCGCACGTATGATGATGAGAAATTTTATCACAAGTTAGAAAAACGAGATGCTGTTCGATATATGAAAATAAAGTTGCTTGAAAAATATGACGAAGGACAATATCCATTAGAAGAACTTAGAGAAAACGGTTTAACTAGTGTACAAGGAAGAAGCAAGGCAACGCCACAATTATTAAATTATTTGGAAGAAAAATAATTGTAAAGTGAAAATTAAGGAGAAAGAAGATCATGGATTTAAAAAATATAGAAACTGATGGGTTAGGAGAAGTATGTTTAACTTCTTTGGAACGCGCGATCAAAGATGGATACATTAGTATAATTGGTGACGAAGGGAAGCGCAAAATTACATATATTTCTTCAGAAAATCATAATGAAAACTTTGAAGATCCCGAAGAAATGGTTCGTGCAGATTTTTATGCCGAACTGATATATAAATACGATTACCCTGCAAACAGAATCAAGGTTGAAGTTACTATTCCTGACCGCTTGCCTACCGACCGTGCGGATATTGTTGTTTTCAGTGATGATGATTGCAAACGCCCTTACGCAGTCGTTGAGTGCAAAAAAGAAGGTGTAACAGATGCCGAATTTAATCAAGCAATTGAGCAGGGCGTTGGAAATGCAACGTGGGTTAAACTTCGTGCGGACTACGTTGTAATTATTGCCGGTGGTACACGTCGAGTCTTAGATGTAACCGATAAATACGGGGCATTTGAACGTGAGCAAAATATTCTTGCTGACCTTCCCCGGGCATACGGCAAGCCCCAAGAATTCCGCTTTTATAAAGGAACAGATAGCGACATAAAGCCTGTTTCCAGAGAGGACCTGATTGCAGCAATTAAAAAGTGTCATCAGACATTATGGGGTGGCGGACGCCTTTCTCCTCCTACCGCCTTTGGTGAACTCTGTAAACTCATTTTTGTTAAAATCAGTGATGAACAAAAACCCCGCAAAAAAGGTGAACCCTATCAGTTCCAGATAAAGACTCACGAATCCTCTTCTAAACTTGCAGAGCGAATTAATGCTTTATACAATGAACAAAAAATCAAAGATCCGGAAGTTTTTACTGAATCTATCAAGGTAGATGACAGAGTGCTTCGTACTGTCGTCTCACACTTGGAAGCAATTAACCTTAACAAAACAGACCTTGATGTTAAAGGCGTTGCTTTTGAACAGTTTATGGATGGATTCTTTAAGGGCGATTTCGGACAGTACTTTACACCCCGTCCTATCATTGAGTTTTGCGTAAAAATGATGAAACCTGAACAGGATTGGGACGTTCTTGACCCCTCTTGTGGCTCGGGCGGATTTCTTTTGCATGCACTTGATTATATACGCAAGCAAGCAGGCGATTATTATGAAAAAGGCACTGTTGAATATTTCAACTATTGGCACGACTTTGCGGCAAAACATCTTTACGGTATCGAAATAAACGATGAAATTGCCCGTGTAGCAAAAATGAATATGATTGTCCATGATGACGGTCATACCAACGTTATAAGTCACGACGCTCTCGAAAGCATTGACAAAATGCACGATCATAACAAAGGCTTTGCGGCAAATCGTTTCGATTTAATTTTAACAAATCCGCCCTTTGGTTCTATAATCAATCTTTCTGAAAAGCCCTATTTATCCTCATACGAACTTGGAAAAACTACAGATGCAAAAGGTAAACAGAAATCTCGAAAGAACCAAAGTTCAGAAGTTTTATTTATAGAGCGTATCTGGCAATTTTTAAAGCCCGGAACCGGAAAAGCAGCTATCGTTTTACCCGACGGTATTTTAACCAACAGCTCTATGCAGTATGTCCGTGATTTTATATTAGAAAAGTTCCAACTGCTTGCAGTCGTGAGCTTACCTCAGTGCGCCTTTTCTCATTTTGGTGCAGGCGTAAAAGCATCGATTATTTTTGTTCGCAAGCGCAAAGCAAATGAAAAACCGGATAATAATGAAGCTATCTTTATGGCATCACCCGAACTGATTGGCTATGATGCTACAGGAAGAAAAACCGCTTCTCAACTTGATGAAATTGTAGAAAAGTATGAGGAATTTCAAAAGGACGCAACACATTTTTTCGCATAACCCCCGATGTGAATGACCTTTGCGTCTTCGCTATCAAACGGGGGGATATAGAAAAGCGTATTGACACCCATGCCAACCATCCAAAATTTCAAGAAATTTTTAGTCGTTTAAAAAAATATTCAGTACTTCCGTTAAGAACTTATACTAAATGCATTTTTTCCGGTATTACCCCAAAATCGGGCGGCGATGCCTATACGGAAGATGAAGACGGCATTTTATTTGTAAAAAGCGGTTGTCTATCCAATGATGGACTTTTAACGATTGATCCCACTTCTAAAATTAAACCCAATATACATAATGGGCTTATGAAGTCATCAAAATTGAAAAAGAATGACGTCTTAATTGCTATCGTTGGAGCCACGATTGGAAAGATCGGATTATATGATTTAGATTGTGAAGCAAATATAAATCAAGCAATTGCAGCTGTTAGATTAAAAGATACTTTGTTGCCTGAATTTTTAATAGCTTATATGCTTTCGCCTTTGGGACAAGCATATCTCGAATATTTGAAGCGCCCTGTAGCAAGAGCTAATATAAACTTGCAAGAAATCGGGGAAATTGGAATTCCTTGTTTGTCCATACAACAACAAAAGGTTTTTGTGAAAGCTTTCTTTTCTGCAAGAAATAAAAAGGAAGACAAATTAAAGGACGCAGAGAGCGTGAGAAACAATATAAGAAATATTTTCGAAACTTCGCTCAATCTTTCATTCTCCAAAACAGAGCAGGAATTATATTCAAATATAATTCTTGGCGACATAAAAAGAAATGCCACAAGACGTATTGACCCTAAATGTTACAGCTTTAAATTTCAAAATATTAGGAATACCATTGATTCTACTACTTATCCGAAATATAAATTGCGTGATTTAATATTGGATATAACAGGCGGCGATTGGGGAGATGAACCCGAATCGGAAAAAGAAACTTGCCAAAAATGCTTAGTTTTACGCGCAACTGAAATTAGCAATAAGGACAATATTGAAATCAGAGAAGATAAAGCACAATACCGTCAAATTGAAAAAAAGAAATTGGCGGCTATGCGTATGGAAATCGGCGATATAGTCATTGAAAAATCCGGCGGGAGTATTGATCAGCCAGTTGGTCGTGTGATATATGTAGATCAATTATCCTATGAAGGATATCCTATTGCCTATAGCAACTTCTTAACAAAATTAAAAATAAACAAGAACTTAGTTGATCCGTATTATTTGTTTGAATATCTTCGTTTTGTTTATAAAATTGGACTTACAGAAGTAATGCAAAATCAGACTAATGGTATAAGGAATTTGATTATTGACGAATTTTTAGACCAAACAGTTATTGTTCCCCCTAATCATTATGAAATTGGGCAGCAAATAAAAGAACAACGCTTATATGCACGTGAAATTGAAAAACAAGCAGAACAAGACTGGCAAGAAGCAAAAAAACAGTTTGAAAAAGAATTGTTAGGAGAATAAGATGTCAACCAAGTGTATTTCGTTTTTGATGAATAGTTTTTTGTATTTGAGTGATGTGGTTGAAAACCATTACTCTGCGTATCAAGACAAAGAAATAGTATCAGAATTACAAAACTATCGTGAGTATGTTTTGAAAAACGTTGAAGATATTCAAAGTGAGATTAAGCACACTCATGATAAATTGAATATTAACATTGAATCATTTAATACGCTTCCTACCGAGGAGCTTTATAAACAACTTGTGTTGTATATGGATCAAGTTGTAATTCCTGATCCGCTTTTCGAACTAACAGAAGAACGAAATCCCATGACGGATACTGTTGGCGAATATATGGGACTTCAAAAGGCTTCGGCTATTTCAAGAGAAAAACTTATTGATGCCATAAACTATATTAAGTGTATTTCTCCTTTGATAGAAGCCAATTTTGTTGTAATGTTACCGATATCATTAATTCATGAAGCTCCCAAAGAAATTGGTATCAATTATTCTCCCACGGCATTTTCTGACGTCATTCCTTCACATATTCTTGACTACTATCGTTCTATTGTCAAGGTTTATAATCTTGAAAAATGTGAACACGGATTAAGAATGGATAGTAGTAAACCATTGACTTTGGGCACTCAAATATACATTGATTTTCCCGATGTAATGGGGTCCAGAGGACATATATTCCAATATATGTCGCAAGAGATATTAGAGTTTGATGAAAAGACAGGAAAAGCTCTATTTCGTATGCATATACCGGACACTATAGAAGAAGCCTCGTTTAACGCTTGGGTAAATCAATCCATTAATCAAGCTGCCAATCATCACTTCAAAGAAAAATATTCGGAATTGGTCTTGGCTCAAAAATGTGGATGTATGTACTTGGCGCGTTCTCCTTTAACTGCAAAGGTTTTGCAATTTTCAATAGATACGACAACAAAAGATTCTGAAATGGCAAACTTGGCTATGCAATTCGATTTACCTGTTGTGGATGCGTTACCTATCACGGATATTCTTGAAATAAGAAATAATTATGGAGAGGCTTTTCATAATTTTAGGAATGAGCTTAACTCTAAGCTTATTGGACTTGATGCTATAAGTGATCCCGAGACATTCAGAAGGCAGTTGGATACAATTTCTTATGAATTGAGCAATGTGCAGGTAAAAGAAGTAGAAAAGGAATATCGAAAGATTAAACGCACACTAAAATTTGATGCTTTGGCTTTTACAGGTTCTTTAATAGCAAGTTTTGCTACAGGTGGTATTACAGCTGTAGGTGCGGCGGGTGCGTTTGTCAAGGGTGTATCCGATATATCAAAATATTATACCGATGTACGGGAGCATAACGGATTATTTCTTTGGAAGTTAGACAAGCAGGCAAGAAAATACGAGCTTTAATAAGGTAGGCACATTATGATAATACTTACTGGAATATTTAGCGAATCATTTGGCGGAACGTGTACGATTCGAGGATATGCAAAATACACAGATATCGTTGATAGTTCTTATCCTCACCCACATTATCAACGTCCGGAAGATCCCCAACATATAGAGGATATATCAAAATTCATTACTTCAGGCACTAATAGTTTTAGTCCAGAAGTCGTCCTTGCTTATACGGCGGAGTACGATTATTATGCACCTAATGCAAATAGTGAAGTAAATGCCATTGAGGACATTAGAAGTGGAAAAGGATTTTCATCTAATAAAAACGGCGTGATTTTCAAAAAGCAAAAAGCGGTTGAGCATGGATTTCTTTATCAGATAAAAATTCCAGATTCTGCTGAAGCAAAACCATTTCGGCGAGTGGATGGTAACCACAGGTTGAAAGCTTTTGAAAAATTGATATCGAAAAGACAAGTTAAAAGCTCATATTTGATTCCTTTCTGTATTATTCTTTTTGCTGATGGTACGCCACTAAAAGATGAAAAAATTATCTTTCATAACATCAATTCTAAAGCTGTTCCTATAAAATCCGAGCAATTGTTGAGAAGTGTTGTTATAGTTTCCGGCAATGAAACTGATTTTTCAAATAATGAGTTGGAAGATAAGTTCGGTTTTGAGTATTTGCTGGCACGCAGATTCTTAAAAGAAAAACCTTTAGTTGTCAGAAAACTAAAAAGCATAAAATGGGTAAACGAAAACTTGATAACCATAGTTGTTGATTTGATTTCTTTTATAAACTCTGCAAACGAAAATGGTTCGGAGGAAGGGTGTACACAAAAAATTGAAACTGCGGAAAGTATAGATGCATTTTTTACGGCGGTATCGAAAGCATTGGGTCATGCAACTCCGATTAGCACTCACGAATTGTCTATTGCATCAGGCATATTCTTTTTGCTAAGTCTGTTTTATTATTGGATTGAACTAACTGCATTTGATACACAAAAAAACTATGAAGTCTACAAGAATAATTTTGTTGACTGGGCAAAAAAATATCAGGTAACAGATGTACAGCGTGATTCTGCTGAAAATGCAGCAATTAACGCGAAGTGTATTTGGACAATTTACGATAAGTACCTTGATTCAACTGAACAAACCATCTTTCTCTCGCGGTGCTTCAACGAGAAATATAACGAAAACGAGCACGCGATAAGAAGAGCTATTGACGAAGTTAATCGTGAAAAGCATATTTCGTTGAAATTGGTTAGAGTAGATCAACACACAGAAGGTGCAACGGATCAGATTTCGGATCGTGTGTTTAGAGGGATTCAGTGCGCGGGTTTGGTTATTGCCGATTTGAGTAGTGGACGTCCAAACATTCCTCATGAAATTGGGTATGCGATGGGGTTAAAAAAGGATATAATCATTATACATAATGGAACGGATGTAGAAGCAGAAGAGCATACACCCTCAAATATCAGAATGTATGAGCAAGTTCGTTTTAATGGTAATTATCAGAGTTTGTATGAGCAGATCAAACAGAAGTTAATTGATTATTATAAATTATAAACAAGGAGCTTTCGAGCTAACAAATTATTTGATAGAATAAAGATATATGATAAAAAAAGTCAATCCATTTATAGAATCACAAAAAATAGCGAGCAAATTTGATGAGGCAACATTAAAAAATGATGTTGATGAATTAAATAAGCTTATATTATCTGTAGAAAAAGATTTAGACGGCAAAGATGTCTTTTTTAAGGCGCAAATGTATTATTCTCTTGCAACGGCAATAGATACAGTTTCAAGATTAAGCGCTAACGATTCTGAAAAGAGAAAAGAGAGTATTAAAAAACAACTTTACTATTATCGCGAATCGCTAAAAATAATTAAAACTGAAGAGTTTAACGAGCCTAAATATATGGCGCACACGCGCTCTTTACAGGCTAGTTTGTTGACAAATTATGGTAATACCTTGCATGAGTGTGGGAGAGTAATTTCGGCAATAGAGCAGTATAAGAATGCGTTAGGGTATTATCCGTTTTTCCCTATGGCTATGGGGAATTTAGGTTGCTGTTATATGCAATATGCATCTTTATTGGGATATAATCAAGAGTTTTATAGGGATTGTTTAAATAGACATTCTTATTTATTATTAAACGATGCACTTGAAAGCAAAGACTCGAATATTTACACAGAAGGGAAGGTGTATTTTGCATCCCAGCTATCGAATTTTCACGTTGATTATAGAGAATTCTTATCTAGACCAATTGTGTATGATGAGTTGAAAATAAAAACCAAGAAGGAAAACGAATATAGACAGTGGGTTTTGGATAATAACTTGTTTTTATCGCCGTTAAACGATTTAATTGATAAAAATATGTCTTTCGCTAAAGATACAATTGGAATAAATAGAATGTTAACGTCTGCTGAAGAAATTGTGCCTGTGGCGTTTGGAATGTTTAACCAGTTAAAACAGGAATACATATCTGCAAGATTCTTATTGTATGAGTCGATTGACGTTAACGGTAAAGTTCATTTTTCAGATTTTAATACAAATCTTACGGAAACCTTGGAATATGCTCAATTTTCTTTGAGAGTAGAAAAATTAAAGATAGCATTTAAAACCATATATGGTATTTTAGATAAGATTGCATACTTTTTAAATATTTACTATGATTTAGGTATTTCAGAAAGAAGCGTTAACTATAGAAGTATTTGGAGAGCCGAGACAAACGGTAAAAAACATAAAAATGTATTAAATATAGATGAAAATTTTGCTTTAGCTTCTTTGTATTGGATATGTCAAGATTTTGACGAGACCTTTGGAAAAGATTCTAATCCAGAGTTAGAGCGGTTACGTAAGATTCGTAATTTTTTAGAACATAAATATACAATTGTTACTTGGTTTTATAACGATAAAAAGCCGTTAAAAGAGCATGTAGAGGCGTTATATATTTCAGAAAATGAATTATATGATTGCACAATTGAACTTTTTAAGGTGGTAAGGGAGGCGCTTATATGCTTGTCATTATGCGTAAATATAGAAGAAGAAAAGAAATTTGATGAATTATCAGATGAAACAAAAATAGTTAACATGACTATTCATAAATTTGATGATGAATTTAAGTTTTAGATTAGCTATTTAGCGCTGGATGATGAATAATAATTTACAAAAGCGGTCAGATGTCCCAAAACTTGGACATTTGACCGTTGCTATTCTTCGCGAAAAATTATATAATATATGATGCAAGGTGTCATAATTTCTATGATATAATATAGGCGACAATAGAAGGACTACGTAGAAATGAAACAAAGGTATAGAATTATTTCAATCGAAGCGGCGGATATTTATCGGCAAGAACAAGAAAACGGCGTTAGCATTGGGTATAAAATGCCCGAAGGTAAAAGCGACGCCTATTTTCGCTTGTTCAAAATCTATTTGGATAATTCGCTTGACTCAGTTGAACTTGAAAAGGCGTATAAGCGCGTTTGTCGTAAAAAGTTTTCTTTTCAAGATAAGAGAGGAAACGAATATACCCTTGCCGTTATCAACGTAAAATTCAATTATACATACAAGCCCGAAAACGGAAAGCCTATAAAAATAAAAGAGTTGCGGAAGCATTTCTACGAAAACGGTTTTTATGTGGACGGCGTTCACTACGTCAGATACAAGCGCAGTGCAGGCAGTTCAAGGGAAGGGAAATGTCTTTTCATAGACGAGCGGCTGTATAAAGCAATGGCAAAATGGAGCGAGTGCGGATTGAAACCGCAGACAGACCTTGCCTCGTGGGAGTCGTATAAAGCGTTATCGCTCAGCAGTATCAAATGTACGGTAGAAATTCCGCTGGACGGTATTCTCTTCGTTCCCGACTATAAAAGCACGTTTACGGAAGAAGTAATTTCAGTCGAATTGCAGGACGGCAATCTAACTGCCGAGCAAAAGCAAACGCAAATCACCAACGATATATGGGACGGCGAAAGCCTGTTAGACGAGAGCGTGTTTATAAACGGCTATGCGGACAAGCATATGCTGCTCCTGCGCAACAAGTTCTTCAAGTCTTGCGCTTTCCGTACTAAACTGCAAAAGTGGATAAAGGATAAGAGTATTACTCTTGACGATTTGAAAACGAGAGGTTTTACGCTTGCAACGGATATTAACCAAATAGTAATGGTAACAACGCCTAATAGTCTGAAATTTCTCAAGTTCGCAGGCGGTCTTTCCGAAAGGTCGATTAGAAAATGGGTTGCCAATGCAAACAACACTTTCGGCGTAGTAAAATGGGATAAGGGTACGAATTTTTTTCACGGCGATATGGTGCAAAGCAGTTATCAACTCATGAATACGCTGGGGCTTGATAAAGTTCAGGCGGAAGAATTATTAAAGCCGAGTTTCGATTATATCTCCCTTATCCGTAACGACGTGGAATTTATGCGTTACCACTTTACCGATGCTTATGCAAGAGAAAA
>DVIU01000157.1 GCA_018711035.1 Candidatus Scatousia excrementigallinarum | reverse complement strand
ATAAATTATCATTTGTAAAGTAGGAATAATTCTCATTTTTAATATTTCTTTACATACATGGTATTAGTAGTCATATGTGCCAGGTTTATGAATTATTTTACTTTTTGAAAAATCATTATGTACTCGTGCTTGAAGATATAGAATCCTCCTGCCAGTGCTCTATAACGCCATAGATTTGCTGTTCTGCCTTTTGCCCTTTCATTACCCTGAATATCTTTTACGATAATACCTTTTAATTTAAAGCCGAGTTTCATCATACGCGCCATGCATTCAAACCCGAGCGGCTGAACTTCGGAATTTTTGTAGCTGTCACCGATTATGAGAGCAGCAAATCTGCCTTTTTCCAGCAAATCATAGCCGTTTTGTGCAACTTTTTCAAATAAATCATAAAACTGTTCGGTTGATTCACAATTAGAAAGGTCTTCTTTTTTATCGGAAAATTTAATAATATCATCATAAGGCGGATGAAGGATTAATAACTGAGCCTTTTCTTCGCCCATAATTTCAAGTCTTGCTTTTACTTTTTCTTTTGCAATTTCAGAAGCTGAGTCCGCACAAATTATATTAACATCTGTCACGAGTTGTTTCGGGGTAAACTTTTCAGAAACCTTCTCTGCAAGTTCATCTTTTAATTCAACACCTATACAGCGTCTTTCCATATTTATTGCTTCAATTCCTGAGGTACCTGAACCAAAAAATAAATCAAGAACAATATCATTTTTCTTAGTAAATCTTTCGTATAACTGCTGTGCTATTTGCGGAATGTAATTACCGTGGTATTCGTTTGAATGTCCGCCATCACGCAGTCTGGAAGGAAACTCCCACAGAGTATCCGTTTTAACGTGGCTATAATCTTTCCAGTTATTTAAATCAATATCACTGTATTTTGTGGTTTTGACAGGTTTTACAACTTGCAAATCCGCTTTTTTAACAGGTTTTAATTTTGTATTTGATTTCAATCTTGCCACGTATATCCCCTCCAAGTCTATTTACATTTTTATCTTATGAAAATGTTTCAAATTTGTAATCAAACGTTTAGATGAATTTGTTTTTGATGTAAATTAAACATGTATATGAGAATTAATACAGCCGGAAGTGAGGAGCTATGTTCTCGGGACAAATTACACTCAGTAATGTTTATATGATACTTGGATTTTTGCTCTCCATGTATGCTTGTGTTTCTAATGATATTATTCAGACTCTGGGTACATTTTTAAGTGCAAACAAAAAAACACCTTTTTATTACCTATGGGCATTCTCTGTAATTGTTCTGGTAATTACAATCGTGACCGGCTGGATAGTTAATGACGGAGATATGTCATTCGGGCTTTTAACAAGAATTCCGGTAACAGAGGAGTTCACGCCTATTTATCTAATGCCGCCTATAATTTTAATTATCCTTACCAGATTGGGAATTCCGGTTGCAACAACGTTTCTGGTCTTAAGCGTGTTCTCAGTAAGCGATGCAAGTGTAATATGGATGATGCTTACAAAATCCGTTCTGGGATATGTTATAGCTTTTGTCGTTGCAATTATAATTTATAATATAATCGGAAGACCTCTTGAAAGGTATTTTTACTATACTCAAAAACGTTCGGGCGACACTAAAATTTCAAAATGGTGGATGGTAGCCAAATGGTGTTCCACGGCATTTATCTGGTCACAATGGCTTGCTCAGGATTCTGCTAAACTGTTCGTATATCTGCCTCGAAAAGCGTCTGTGGGAGAACTTTTATTCGTACTAATTTCATTCACTATATTTCTAGGAATATTAACATATCAACGCGGAGGAGATATCCAAAAAATTGTTAAAATGAAAACCAATGTTCAAGACCCCCGTTCTGCAACTATTATTGATTTAATTTATGCATTTTTACTTTTATATTTTATCAATTTAAATAATGTTCCAATGTCAACAACGTGGGTATTTATTGGTTTGCTGGCAGGGCGTGAGATTGCGCTTTACCACAGACTGCGTTTTGAATCGCCTAAAAAAATGTATAAACATATTATCAAAGACCTTACAAAAGTAACCTTCGGACTTGTAGTTTCTATTGTTGTTGTACTGGTTCTTGTAAAATTTGATGTGGTAGTACAATTTTTCATGTCACATTTTTCTTAACTTGTGGAGGCCGATATTATGGGTAGAATAAAGCAGTTATCAAAACATTTAATAAACCAGATTGCAGCAGGTGAAGTAATTGAAAGGCCTGCATCTGTCGTAAAAGAACTTGTTGAAAACTCTGTTGACGCCGGTGCAACAAAAATAAGCGTTGAAATTTCTAACGAATGCAGAGATATAAGAGTAGCAGATAACGGGTCAGGGATTCATCCCGACGACATTATTCTGGCTTTTTCAAAACATGCAACAAGTAAAATATCCACCGACGAAGATTTATTTGATATACATACATTAGGCTTCAGGGGAGAAGCTCTTTCAAGTATAATATCCATTGCAAAACTTACATGTACAACAAGAACAAAAGATTTTGAAACCGGAACAAAAGTTAAATGCGAAAATTCCGAAGTGACAAAAGTAGAAACCGGCTGCGCAATCGGTACGATTATGGAAATTAAAGATTTATTCTATAATATTCCTGCCCGTTTAAAATTTTTGAAAAACTCCAACACAGAATTTTCTTATATTCAAGAACTTGTACAGTCAATCGCCATTGCAAACCCGCAAACCGCTTTTGAATTAAAAAAGAACGGTAAAACTGTTCTTAAAACATCAGGAAATAACGAGTTAAAATATACTCTAAAAGAAATGTTCTCAAACACGGTTACAGATAACCTGAAAGAAGTATTGAAAACGGATACCATTGCAGGCTTGAAAATCTCAGGCTATGTAAGCACTCCGGATTTTACCCGTTCAAGTAAAAAAGACTTTCATATTTATATAAATTCAAGAACTGTCAAATGTCCGATATTTATGAAAGCTATTGATATGGCTTACAAAAACTTAATTGCAAGCGGAAAATATCCGTTTATTGTACTAAATCTGGAAATGCCGCCCGCTGACGTTGATGTAAATGTACACCCTGCAAAAAAAGAAGTAAGATACAAAAATACCAATATGGTATTCAACTTCATAATGACATCAATTACAGCAGGATTATCAAACCATGTTGAACAAAACCGGCCAGTATTTACGCGTTCTGCCGAATCAGAAAATGTTATTGAATTTAAACCGATTGAACCTTCTGTTATTTTTAATAAAGAAGCTGATGAAATTTTAATAAAAGAAACATTTGAAGATGAAGATGACTCCGAACCTGCACCGCAAATTATAAATACGGAACAAAAACAGATTTTTAAACCCGTTGAAACCGCACCGGAACCTGAAGAAAATATTGTCGGCCAGTATAAAAATACATACATAATGGTCGAAAAAGAAGACGGATTAGAAATCATTGACCAGCATATTGCAGAAGAAAGATACATTTATGAAAAATTGAAATCTGAAAAGAATGTGGTGTCACAACTTTTATTTGTGTCTGATGTATTGTCCATCTCTGCAACAGAGGCTGAGTTAATAAAGGAAAACCTTGATAAGTTTGAGAAATTCGGTTACGGCATAGAATTCACAGGTGATACGGAATTGATTTTCCGTAAAGTTCCTCAAATGATTGCAAAAGTCAATCCGCAGGAAATTCTTGCCGATATTCTTGCAAACATTGAAAGTGACATTGACGGATTAGAAGAAAAAATTCTTATAACTACATCCTGTAAAGCTTCAGTCAAGGCAGGACAGAAGCTTTCGACATGGCAAATGCAGGAAATTGTAAAAAGATGGCGTACAACAAAAATGCCATACACCTGCCCGCATGGACGTCCGATTGTCAAATTTTTCCCGCATAAGGAAATTGCAGGATTTTTCCAGAGAAACCAATAGCTTGAAAACTGTCAAAATATACTATATAATTAAAGAAAAAGGAGAATGAAATTATGCAACATTCAATTATAGCTTCAAAACTCGGATGGGGGGGGGGGCAACGCCGCTCATAGCAAAGGGTTCACTTTAGCTGAAGTATTAATTACATTAGGAATTATCGGAATTGTGGCTGCATTGACTTTGCCAACGTTAATTCAAAAACAACAGAAAATTGAGACAACATCAAGATTAAAAAAATTTTACAGTGCTATGTCACAGGCTATTCTACTTTCAGAAAACGACAACGGGCCGAGTAAAGATTGGGATAAAACATATTACGTGAGCGATGAAGACGGGAATTATGACAACGTAACAAATAGAAATTTGGTACTTACATATTTTAATAAGTATCTGCAACCATATCTCAAGTATCTTGAAATTGAAGACAATCCGCAAGATTTACAAGATGAGGAAACAGGGCAGGCTGACAGAATAAGAGTTTATTTTTCAGACGGTTCATATATGAATATTCGTAACGGTGCATGCATGGATTTGGTTTTTGATGTAAATGGCAAAAGGAAACCTAATCTTTCCGGAAAAGATATTTTTGGCTTTATAATCTGTCCTAAAGATAAAGCAATACAAGAATGCGGAGGAAACAAAAATTGGTGTACATACTGTCCTTCTTGCAATACCAGAGAAATAGCACTTCAACGTTGCAAAACTTCCGCGAAATACTGCGGGAGATTGCTTATGATGGACAATTGGGAATTTAAAGACGATTATCCGTGGTAATTCTAACCTACCTAAAAGCCTCTGCAATAGATTTGTTATAATCAGCTCTTAATATACCTTTTTCAGTAATTATACCTGCAATCAACTCATGCGGAGTTACATCAAATCCCGGATTTATAACATTAACATCCGGTGAGCAGATAATTTTGCCGTTTATATGTGTAACTTCTTCATGAGAGCGTTCTTCAATTACAATTTCATCACCGGTTTTAATGCTTGTATCAATTGTAGATAAAGGCGCAGCAACATAAAACGGTATATTGTGATATTTTGCTGCAATTGCCACTGTATAAGTTCCGATTTTATTTGCAGTATCACCATTTGCCGCAATTCTATCCGCACCGACCACAACCATATCAATCATGCCTTTTTTCATAAAATACGAACACATGCCGTCGGTAATTAAAGTTGTAGGTATTCCGTCCATGGTAAGCTCAAGTGTTGTAATTCTTGCACCTTGTTGACGCGGACGTGTTTCATCAGCAAAAACCTGGATTGTAGGGTCATTAGCAAAAGCAGAACGAACAACACCTAGTGCTGTTCCGTACCCTACTGTAGCGAGCCCGCCGGCATTACAGTGAGTAAGTATCGTTGCACCTTTTGGAACCACTTGTGCACCGTAATCCCCAATTTTTTTATTAATTGCGATGTCTTCATTTTCAAGCATAATCGCATTTTGCTTTAATTCTTGGACAATACCAGCTATATCTGATTCGGAATTTTTTATAACATCTTTCTGCTTTTTAACAGCCCACATTAAATTAACGGCAGTAGGACGGGAAGTTGCCATGTAATCGGCTTTTTCAAGAAGTTTATTTATAAAATCTTCGCGCGGTAAATTTTCCTTTTCAATTTCCTGTGCATATAAAACTACACCATGTGCACCGGCAACACCTATTGCAGGAGCACCCCGGACAATCATAGTTCTTATAGCGTCAAACATTGCCTGACCTGATGTAATATTTACATACTTAAATTCATACGGCAGAAGCGTCTGATCCACCATTTTAGAATAATTATCTACCCACTCTATTGTTTTAATTTTTGAATGAAATTCTGCCATATCATATTTCCCTTATTTAAATTGATTGTGTCTTCTTTCTTCATTTTTATCAAGAGTTTTGATAAATTCTTTTACATAAAATGTTAAAAAACCGCTAAAGGCATTTAACGTGGCACTGAGAACGGCCATAAATACGGACAATATCAAAATTATCCAGAAGTTTGCGGAACTTAGAATAATAGAAACCCCGTAATTTGAGTAATAATTAAAAAATTTCATAAGTATAACAACAGCAGGAACGTAAATTATACAAAATACCATAAATGAAACAAAACCAATTATTGCCCCCAGTGTAACACTTTCCTGTACTGTAAATAATTCCAGTATTCTCACCCGCATTAAAAATGTCATAACAATTACGGAAGCAAGACATAACAAAACCCAGAATACAATTTGTCCTACATAAGGTATAATAGTCAAAATACCACAAAGTCCGCCAATAAAGGCACTTATTAGAAGAACAAGTTTTAATAATGATTTATCCATATCCTCTCCACTTTTGATTAATTATAACATAAAATAAAAAAGACGGCATTAAAAATAAAATGCCGTCTTTTTAGTAATATCGTGACTAATACTTATTTAATTAAACATATGGTATATCTTCCTTCAGACCTTTTCATACTACAACTCCAGAAAGTATTGGTTAAATAAAAATACCTTCCGCAATAATAATGCGGGATATCATATAAAGTATCTTCCCTTACAATTATTGACATATCTAAATAATCTGTATTGGTATATAATATCGATAAAAACTCTTTGTCCACAATATCGTCAATACGAGACGCAGACCAACTATAATCATCTTTTCCTACAGTGCCAAAATTAGATATACCAGGATAAATTAATTTGGCAATATTAGCAGTATCTTGGCGTGTAGGGAGGCCTGAAATACCGCCGCACTGTTTTACGGCACCCGCGAAATAGTCAGAATTAGTATAACAATTTTTTATCCCTAATCTGTCTTTTTCAGCCTCGCATTCTGCTTTAGTCAACGGAGTCGGCTTAAACGGACAGCTAAATTTTTTACCGCCTGCCTCAAAATAGCCGTCCTCTTTGCAATTCTTCACAAGTTTCTCAAATGATGCATTCCCCTCCCAATCACTGTTAGTTATTGTAAAGGAAATATTTTCAGGCTTTACCTTGTATTTATCTTTTCCGCCCGCTTTCACGGAGCTTATTAACAGGTCATAGCTTCCGCTCCGCAGTGAGCATAGTCGCGCATAATCTGAACTTGCTGTCATTTCTTTGTTTCCGTTTATTACATAGCTTCCGCACAAGTTCGCGCTTCCCGCTGGACAATCTACGTTTAGTTTCGCGCAATACGTCTTCTCGGATAATGTTACATTCAATATCTGGTCTAATCCGTTAAGCGTCACCGTCTGAGTCGTCCAGTTTGACGTGTAATTGCTTTTCGGGGTAACGTTTACCGTATAACTACCGGGTTTAAGGTTGCACGCTGTGTATTCGTTTTCGTTTTGGCTGAAAGCTCCGTTGCTTATGCTGTAACTTCCACAAATGTTTGGATTATTTGCACAGTTTACATTTAACTTTATACACGCTTTCGGCGCTTCTGTAAACGTTACGCTCGTTTCTTCATCTTTTCCGTTTATTGTTATACTTTTCTCGTTGTTTTCCCAGTTTGAACTCCAATCAGGCGAGGGTACTGCGGTTAAGGTGTATGTCCCGTTCGTTAGACCGCAATACGTGTTCGATGGTAATACGCTTCCGCTTCCCGTTATTTTTGTTGTTATGCAATACGTCGTCTGGTACGTTTGCGGTTTTTCTTCCACTATCTTTCCATACGCATTCACATAATATTTGAATGTATCTGGTTTCGGGCAGCTTTTTGCGTTGTATTCGCAATTTGGTTCCGCTTTCCCGTTTACATCAAATTTTATCTCTGCATAGTTCTCTTTAAAT
>DVIU01000156.1 GCA_018711035.1 Candidatus Scatousia excrementigallinarum | reverse complement strand
TCTTGAATTTCATCAAGTCTTTCTCTACCGACTTTTGCTAACCACAACTTGAAAGGTTCAGCTTTGGGGCTTGGAATAGACTGAACTAAGCGCAAAACACCTTCTGTATCAAGAACATCGGTTAATCTCATTTTGCCGTCAGGTGCTTTCATTTTCAAACCGTGACAATTTGTCACGGTTTCATTTCCTTCTGCTTTAAGACGTTGTTTCAATTTTCTCCAATAAGCAGTAGGGTCTTTGCTTTCAGTTAAAATGTTGATAATATCAACAACCGAAAACCACCAAGTTTCTTTCTCTCTATCCCACGATGTCCTAACCTTAAAATCTTCAAACAGTTTAATGGACATTTTAATATCTTTTTCAGTCTTTTTCATGTCAACTCCTTATCTTTATTCTAACACAAACAAAATCCTCAATCTAAGCCCACTAGGAAGCCCCAGAAGCGATTTTAGCATTTTGCATGGTATGAAGTTATACCCATTTTTAACGAATGAGTGCTTTTATGCAGGAACTGCAACAGCTTCAGCGATACCCAGTTTATTGTATAATTCTGCATATAAGTCATCAGAAGTAGTTTTTTGAGCTTCTTTGACGGCAGTCATAAAATTCCCTTTATTATTGAGCCTCTCCGTTGTACATTCAGAGTATAGGGCAATCAGACTCTTAATATCTGCATTGTTAATTAATTCTGCAAATAACCCATTCCATCTGGTAGCAGGTTGGGGTTCATTTTGCGGAACATTGAAGAAAATATACTCTCTCAATTCTTCTGTGTAGAATTGTTCCAGCTTGAAATACAAGTTGGCTTCTTCTAGCAAATCAAGCAGGGTACATAATTGCAATCCTGTATCTTCCTTGCAAGTTATAAACTGTGATAATTTCTTTATTTTACTGCTATTGGCATATTGAAGTTCAAGCCTTGCTATGTTCAGCTTGGATATACGCAAATAGCCGGTTTGTTCACTATAGTATTTTAGCGGTATTAGTCGCTTTTCTGTTTCATTTAAAGGAGCTTTAAGAATCACATACTCAAATCCTGCTTTATCTTTCAATTGTTGCGATTTATCATACAGAATAAACTGCCTGTCACCGTTGGTATTCTTCACTTTACGGTCTCTTTTGGGAGTCGCAATACTTAATGTTCTGTTTGTTTCGTTTGACTCAATAATATTTGCCTTCATTCGTTTATATGTACGATTAGAAAGGCTGTCTATGTAAGTAATTACAGGGTGTTTTGTAATTAAATTCTTAGTTAAATGAAGCTTTACCACCTTGCAAGCTTCAACAATCCTTCTATTTTCAGAGTTAAAACACCCTAACTCCTTTAATAGGTCATACAACCATTCTTCTGACGGCATTTCAAGGTTCACATCTGTATAAGTATAGTCAGAAATAGGCTTAAACCTCGTAGGAGTTAGGGTTATTTTTACCTGATTTCGGGATAGTGTAACATTAAAAGCCCCTTTAAAGAAGTATTTACTAAGAATAACTTTTATCCACCGTTGAAATGAGTTAATGTTAATTTTTTCTGTATTAATCTGTAAACAGGAAGATTTATCCTGATTTTATCTATCAAAATATCACCAAACATAATTATTTATCAAACCTCCTGTAAATTTAGTAAATTCCGCCTTTTCCTTGCAGTCTTTTTCAATCATTTCATCTAACTTCTTTAAGCCTGCTCTAATTTCAGCCTTCTGCTTTGAAGCGTTTTTATCAAAATACTTATTGATAAGTCTTTCCCTTTCTTCATCATTCTTCTGGGATAGCAGGATGATTACAGCTGTTTGTTTAGCGATATTCCGGCTTCCTTCATATTCCTGTATAAATTGGCTGTAAACATTAAATAAAGAACGCTCAATAGGAAACTTCTCACTATTCCATTGCTTCGTTCGCCATATAATCCGCCACAATAAACAGGCTATCATATCATCAGGAACTGCAAAACTTTCAAATAGCCTATCTGCCTGTACCTTATCTGTTGCATTAGCACTAACCTTTACAAGTCTTGATATAATCCTCATGCCTGTTAATTCAACCCTTACTACCATAGTATCAGGTGTATTGCCTCTCATAATACGGATTGTAGAAATGTCTTTACTGTCTAGGAAGTCGTTGTAGTCATATACTCTTACATCAGATGATTTTATAGTATAAAGCTCATTTAATCTTGCTAGAGGTATCTTTCTGCCTATATCCTTCTCATCCCAAGGACAGTTAAGATATGCACTGTATGCTTTTGATAAAAAGCCACTGTTCTTAATTGTTATATCCATTATCTGATGTTCTTTATCTATTTTAATGTTCATTTCTCGCTTATTTGAAGGTATAAGCTGCGAAAGTTCTTCAAATAAAGAACCATAACTGCCACCAAGCCCAAACATGCAATTTACTTTCATGCCGGATAATACAGCTAGTTTTACCTTCTGATTTAAGCTGAAATACAAAATTCTAAGATTAGAAATATTAATATCTAGTTGTTCAAACAGACTTAGGATAAGAACTAAGCAGAAGAAATGCCTGTATGCTGTAGCATATTCATCCCAGCCGGTGGTAATACCTGTTAAAGAAATAAATCGTTCATTGTTAAAGGTAAAGATAATATTTTTTCCAACAGTCTTTTTCTGTTCAGATATTCCGTTTTTAAAAGTACGGATTTTCCCTGTATTGTATTGCACATGAAAGTAATTAGTTATTGTTCCATTTCTGCAATCATTAACAAACTGTGTTACTATTGCCCTTTGGGCATTTAAACACACATCGTTATACTGTTGCAGTTGTTCTTCATAAAGTCCTGCTTCAAAGAAGACGTCGTTAAGGTGTGAGAGTCTTTCTCTGAATGATTCAGAAACAGTTTTTCTCCTTTCTTTATCCTGTATTAGGGTAAATGTATGTGTTATATTCCCTAGATTAAGACAACATGAAGTTTCTTCTATAATACTATTATAGTTACCTTCTATATCATCTTCTTCAATATGTAACCAATCACTACTCTTGATAAGTGTTCTTAATGGATATTCCATGTGTGTCAATCTCCTATTTTCAGATGTAAAGTACCTTCTAAGAAAAAATGTATATAAGAGGGGGAAGAAAACATATTATATGCCCCCTTGCTCTTATATACATTTTTGTTATGTTGGGTTATAGTAGACTAATTGTTTAAAAGATTATTTAGTCTTAATAAGACTTTCGTCACTGTTATCAACTCTTTTAACAACAGTTACCTTGGTTGGTCGTTGCAATTTATAATCCCCAGCTGGTGGTTTCGGGATTTCAAGTTCTCGACCTCCATAATACCCCTTTTTGTATTTAGCTACTCTTGCATTAAATGCTATAATATCTCCTTTTTGCAAATTAAGGTCACTAAATTGTTTGCCTAAATCAAACCATAAGTGGTCTGTGATAATCTCTTCAGAACCTTCAAGTTTAATATTTATTAGCAAAATAGTATCAATACCTCTACCTTGATAACCGTTTTTTATACCAAACTTTTCAACTGTTCCGACGTATCTTTTACGTTCTTCCGTCCCGATTTGTTTTAACTTGAGTCTTGTCATATTTACCTCCTTTTCAATATTATTCTTATTTTGTAACTTTTTTGTATAAGCGTCTGTTCTTTTTGACCCCCCAAAGGATAACTTTGAAGAATTCTTCTTTTTAAGTTTAGTTTCATTACTAGTACCTAGTAATGTTGTATTAATATTTTTCATAACTTCTCCTTTCTATTTCTCGACCTAAAAAACAGGTGAAAGCACTTCACCTGTTTTTTAGGTCTAATACTTATCTAGAGCCATAATTGCATTATCAATACTACTCTTGGCATTATGTGTATAACGCATGGTTGTCTTGATATCACTATGGTCTAGCATTTTTTGGATGGTTACTATGTCTATCCCCATTTCATTAAGTCTTGAAGCCGTTGTATGCCGTAACTTGTGGAAAGTAATATGAGGAATTTTACTTCTCTTGACTGCTCTGTCAAATGTAGAGTGTATATCTTTGTACCTTGTACCTGTTTCAGGTGATGTAAAAACATACTCACTTAATCTGGGAAGTAAAGCTAAGACATTCTTTAATGTTGGTGTCATTTTAAGTTTTCGAGGTCTGTTATTTTTCGTATTCCTTAAAATCAGGTATCCTTCCTTAAAGAAAATATCTTCCCACTTCAAAGACAATATTTCATTCTCTCTGCCACCGGTATGCAACGCAGTTATAATAATTGCTTGCATAATAGGATTGCAGACAGCTAACAATGCCTTTTCTTCTTCCTTGGTTAGATAACGTTCCGGAGGGTTTTCTATCCGTAAATCTTTTACACTAAGGCAAGGATTTACAAATAACTTTTTATTCTCAATCCCTAAGGAAAAAATCCGCCGTATAATGTCTAGCTCTCTGTTGATACTGGAGTTTTTCACCTTATTTAATCTTAAAGCAATATACTTCTCAATATCAGAAACAATTATTTGCTCGACATTTTTGTTACCTATAAGTTTGTAAAATTTGTCTATGACATAATCAAACTCATCAGGTCTGGTATAGTGAGCTTTGCGATACTCTTTGTAATCTGCAATCAACTCATCTAAGTAATAGTCCTTTTTCTGTGTAATGTCATACCCTCTTTTTACAAGTTCGGCTTTGTGTACAACTTCAAACTGGGCGACTTCGTCTTTACTAAAGCCCTTAAAGGTTTTACAATATCGTTTGCCCTTATACATGAAATTGTAGCCATAGTAACCATTTTTGTGTTTAAATACACTCATAGTTACCACCTTTCTGCTATTGAGTTTTCAAAGTTCAATCGATGCGTAAAATTACGCTATACATCTTTCTGAAAAGACGAATTTCAGCAGTTCCTCTTCATTGAAAAGATATTTTCTGCCAACTCTTCCGCAAACATTAGCAGGGTAAAATCCTGTTTGTGCCTGTCTTTGGAGAGTTCTTATGTCGATTTTTAAAAGTTTTGAAACTTCTATTGTTGTCAAAATTCGCATATTCGATTTTCCTCCGTTTTTCTGTTGCCACTATTCGACATTGCGAATATAATTAATGTAACACTTCTTTTATCTTTTGTCAACTGTTTTGCGAAAATATTTCTTATTTATAATTCGATAATGCGTAGATATTTGAAAAAATTTGTGCTATTATTAGAAAAAAGAGGTATTATAACTTATGATAAATAATGATAAAATGTTAGAAGCTATAGCTTTTCTTATTAAAGAACAGAGAGCAGAACTAAATTTAACCGTTGCTCAACTTTCTGAACGTTCTGGTGTCAGTGTTGGAGTAATTTCAGACTTAGAAAACAACAGAGGGCGTGTACCCTCCTTGATAAATTTTGTAAAATTAGCTAAAGCATTAAAGTTACCTGATGATATGTTTACAGGTTTAATAGAGGGGAATATTGATATTCAGCGTAATACAGAACAACTTAGAGAAAATCTTAAAGACGCTATGTTGCATTATGGCTTAAATGAAAGCAATGCAGAAATGTTTATAACACAAATTGATTCTATAATTGCAATACAAACCTCTGAAAGAAGAGATTTAAAGAGCAAAATAACAGATTGCGGTAATTAAATATATTTTAACGAATTACAATACGATTACATAATAATTACATAATTGCAACAAAAAAAGGGTTTTAGGAAATTCCTAAAACCCTTTTAAATAAATGGTCGGGATGACACGATTTGAACGTGCGACCCCCTCGTCCCAAGCGAGGTGCGCTACCAAGCTGCGCTACATCCCGATATGAGATATAAAATATTATACAACAAACATTAAAAATTAAACAACGCATAAAGTCATCCTTATGCGTTGTTTAATTTTGACACTAAAAACTATTGAACAAAAACATTTACAAACGCGTACGCGCATTTATTTGAATGTTTTTGATGTCTTGCGCGTGCAGGATTTTTAAGAGCTTTAGAAAAGTCATAAAGTTCATTTTTGCATTGAACAAGTTCTTTAAATACATCAAGATTTGACTCGTTTAAAAGATTTATATTTGCGCTGACTCTAAAGATAAAATCGCTGAATGTCTGTCCCAGAGCGTTAAATTCTTTTTCATCATACAACTTGCAGGCGGAAGCTATGATTGAAATTTTGTATTCATCAAGTTTTACACTCGACATAAGAAAACTTACGTCAAATGCGCTCAATTCCTTAATTTTTGCGAGGCTTTCAAAGTATTTTAAATTTTGCGAATCCGCATTAGAGAGGATTTCTTTAATTTCGCTCTGAGTAAACCTAAATTTTGAATTAATGTTGCATTCCGTAGAAAAAAGTAATTGAGAAACCTGTTGAATAAAACTTTTTAAACTCATTTTGCCTAACCTAAATACACTAAATAACCAATCCTTATGTATATTTAAAGTATTTTTTGCGGCAGAAATTGACTTTTGATTAAGAAATGTTACGCAAAAAAATTATTACCTGAATGTCTAATATACAGCAAGAAATTTAAAGTTAATATAATCGTGTGAACATAATTAAAACAAAGGATATTAAATGACTACAACATCAAAGAACACATATACAGTTACGGAACTTACAATTTCTCAAAAAGAAAACATTATTGAAAATCTTATTCATGATTTAAAATCATCAATTTTTTCTCAAATAAACGGCTTGAACCTTATTATGCGTGATAAAAACTGCACTTACAACAAAATGCAGCTTGATATTCTGGGTAATTTAATGACTTCCAATATTTATATGCGCGATACCATCTCAAATGTATTAAGCAACTTCAAAATGGATAATAAAGGCTTAAATATTGAAAAATCAAATTGTTCAATAAAAGAGACTCTTGATTTTGTAATAAGAAGTATAGGATACATGTTTGAAGAAAAGAGCCAAAAACTTGATGTACAATACCGTTGCGGAAATCTGCGGGCTAACTATGACGATATTGAAATGAGGCGCGTTTTTGTTAATCTGTTATCAAATGCATCAAAATATTCAAAGGCACAAAGCATAATAAAAGTTGAAATAATTAAAGAAGACGGCTTTCTTGTATGCAAAGTAATAAACGAGGGCAAAATAGAGGATAAAAATATCGAGGATATTTTTGATATGTACTTAACTCAAAGTAAAAAATTTCAAATCCGCGGCAGCGGGCTCGGACTTTACATCTCAAAGAAAATTGTCGAAGCGCACGGCGGTACAATTAAAGCACAAAATACAAAGAACAATGAAGTCGAATTCAGTGTTAAAATACCCTGTTAATACATCGATATAATTTCATTAATTGCATTTTTTGCAAGAGAAAAAATCTCGTCCATCTGTTCTTTGCTGAAAGGGTCGCCCTCTGCCGTGGATTGGAACTCAATTATTTTGCCGCTCCGTGTAAGGACAATATTTGAATCAGCCTGCGCTGAAGAATCTTCATCATAGCACAGGTCAACAACCACATTTCCATCGACTATCCCTGCGGAAATTGCTGCAATCGGCTCGATTATGGGATTTTCCGGCAGTGACCCTTCTTCTTTTAGTTTTTGAATCAGTTCACAAAGTGCAATATAGCCGCCGCAAATTGAAGCCACACGCGTTCCGCCGTCAGCCTGAATGACATCGGCATCTATAGTAATTGTCCTCTCGCCCAGTTTTTCAAGATCAACACATGCTCTCAGGCTTCTTCCTATCAATCTTTGAATTTCCTGTGTTCTTCCGGAGAGTTTTGTCCGCTCTCTCTGACACCTTACATTTGTTGAAGCGGGCAGGAGCGAATATTCAGCCGTAACCCAGCCTCTTTTTTCATCTTTTGGCATCCATTTGGGTTTACTTTCTTCCACACTTGCACACACAAGTACTTTTGTATCCCCAAACTCAACAAGCACAGAGCCTTTAGCATGTTTTACATAGTTTCTGGTAAAGGTTATTTTTCTTATCTCATTATTTGCCCTGCCGTCAATTCTCACTGCCAAAACCTCGCTAACTTATAACTTTTAAGCGCGATTATAGCACAAAAGGACAATAAAATAAATCTGTTAAGAAGGCAAATATTAGAGTTTTTGTCAATTAAAGAAGCGCGCAAAAACCCTATATTAAATATATAAATCCTCAACTCTTCTGATTGCTTTATGCCCCCTAATTTTCAGGGGGTTTATTTTTTTCTTCTTTTGGAGCCCTGTAATTTATCTTTATATTGTTAAGTTCAAGAAGATATTTTTTAAGCTCGGCAATATTTTCCGTTTCCTGTATCAAGTCTTTATCCTGCGGCGCGGAAATATTCTCAAGAGCACTCTGAAAACCGCTCTTCTCCTGTATCAGCTGCGCAACAAGGGTGTCTATGTCCGGCGCCTTTATATTTGAATGTTTATTTAAAATATCTTTCTCACTCATACCGATATCAAAGCGATAAAGCCACAAAAGCGTTAAAATATCCGATTGTGAAATATTGGTAACGCCGTACTGGTGCGGCACATACATAATGTCACCCTTAAAGGGCGAGTGCCCGAGCCCCAGAGCATGACCTATTTCATGGATAATAGTGTGATACACTTCCGCTTCATCCATGTATTTATGATGGATAATTCCGTCAGAAAGACCTATCTGCACCTCGGCGCTATAGTATCTTCCGGATTTATCAAAATTAAAATGGCAGTTACCCAGCGACTTTCTCTCAACCCTTTTCCACTCAAGGTTAATGTTTGAATCATAAAGATTTTGCACAATATTAAAAGAAACCACCCCGCCCGAGGCAGATGTCCATGCGTCCAGTGCATTTTTGACCATCTGTTTATATTTATATGCCTCATGGGAGCCTTTTGACCTGTACCATCTGAAATCGGCAATATGAATATTAAGCGGCATGACTTCCTGAGGCCAGCGCGAAATTTTACCGCCATGTAAAGAATGTTGCAGATAAGTTATTCTTTTCATACAATAATAATACCATATTAAAGATTAAGGGGAGAATACATATGAATATGATACAAATGATGCAGCAGGCTCAGAAAATGCAAAAGAAATTCAAAGAAACACAGGATGAGCTTGCAAACATTGAAATAACGGGACAAAGTGCTTCAGGTGCGGTTGAAGTTATCTGTAACGGACAGGGCAAGTTTAAATCAATCAAACTTAAGCCCGAAGCCATAAATCCTGAAAATCCGGAATCTGTTGACAGCGATACTCTTGAAATGCTTGAGGATTTAATAATTGAAGCAATTACATCGGCAACAGATAAGGCAAATGCGCAGATGGAAGCAAAAATGAAAGCTATCACAGGCGGTATCAGCATTCCGGGGCTGTTTTAATGGAATATACAAAACCTCTTGCAAAGCTGATTGAATGCTTTCAAAAGCTGCCTTCAATAGGCCCCAAAACCGCACAAAGACTTGCTTTGCATCTTATTAAGATGCCCGAGTACGAGGTGGAAAAATTTGCACAGACAATGATTGAAGCAAAAAATACGATTTCCTATTGTGAAATCTGCTTTAATATGACTTCGCAAAGTCCATGCGAAATATGCTCAAATCCGCTTCGCGACAAGTCCACCGTATGCGTGGTATCGGAAACAAAAGATCTTATTGCAATAGAAAAAACAAACGAATACAAGGGGCTCTATCATGTGCTGCAGGGTCTTATATCGCCGGTTGAAGGCATAGGCCCCGATGATATAAGGGTAAGAGAGCTTTTAAACAGGGTGCATGAAAATGATATTAAAGAGGTAATTCTGGCGCTTAATCCGTCAGTTGAAGGAGAAGCCACAAGCCTTTATCTGTGCAAGCTTTTAAAACCGTTTGATATAAAAGTGTCACGCATAGCCTTCGGGCTGCCTCTGGGGTGCGAACTTGAATACGCCGATGAAATGACCCTTGTAAAAGCTCTTGAGGGCAGACAACAGCTTTAAGTATTAAGCAATTGTTAAAATATATTTTTTTTAATGTTATTTTTTTATGAAGTGTTAAGATATAGTTATGTCCGAGATAAAAATAGACAAAGAAAAATGTAAAAGCTGCATGATATGCGCGAGCGTATGTCCGAAAAAGCTTATAAAATTAAACAAAGAACATGTTAATCACGCCGGAAACAGGTATGTGGAATTTGTCGATAAAAACAACGAATGTCTCGGATGTGCCTTGTGTGCAATAAGTTGCCCCGATATGGCAATTTATGAAGTATTAAAGTAAGCGGACAAATAGATAATATGCCAAAAATTTTAATGAAGGGGAATGAAGCAATTGCGCAGGCTGCAATAAATGCAGGCTGTCAGTGCTATTTTGGCTACCCCATTACACCACAGAACGAAATAGGCGAATATATGAGTTCGAAGATGATTAAAATCGGCAGGACTTATATAAGCGCCGAGAGCGAACTTGCAGCAGTAAATATGCTTATAGGTGCAGGCTCAACAGGCACGCTTGCCATGACATCTTCATCAAGCTGTGCAATAGCACTTATGCAAGAGGCAATATCTTCAATGGCTACGGCCGAAATCCCGGGTGTTATAATAAGTGTTATGCGTGCGGGGCCGGGTTTAGGCGACATTACACCCTCGCAGGCAGATTACTTTCAATCTATCAAAGGCGGCGGAAACGGCGACTACAGGACGGTTGTACTTGCACCTTCAACCATAAGCGAAGCAGTGCTTTTAACACAGAGGGCATTTTATCTTGCCATGAAATACAGAAACCCTGTAATGTTGCTTGCAGACGGCATTTTAGGACAGATGATGGAGCCTGTGGAAATGCCCGAAGGAAGTGCTTTTGACAAAGTTGACACAACTTCCTGGGCGCTTGACGGCATAGGGAAAGGAAAAGAACAAAGGGAAGCAAGAAGTCTTATGTCGCTGCACATGGGTGATAATATTCTTGAAAAATTAAACCACAGAATATTTAAGAAATATGCCGTAATTAAAGCAAATGAAACAACTTTTGAGAAATACCTGTGTGATGATGCAGATATTATAATCACTGCATTCGGCACAGTTGCACGCGTTGCAAAAACAGCCGTAAATATGGCCAGAGAAAAAGGCATTAAAGCCGGACTGTTCAGACCCGTTACACTCTGGCCCTTCCCTGATGAAGAACTTTACAACACGGCAAAAGACAAAAAATGCGTCCTTGATATAGAACTCAACATGGGACAGATGATTCAGGATGTTAAAATCGCCCTCAGAGGCTCATCCCCTGTTGAATTTTTCGGAAAAACAGGCGGCGCTATTATAAACTCGGTAGAAATACTGAACAAAATTATAGAAATATCAAAAGAGAAACAATATGGAACAAACCTTACAGCGAGTATTTAAAAGACCCGAGCCTTATAAGAAAAATTACAACTATCCGTTTTGTGCAGGCTGCGGACACGGGGTAGTGCTCAGACTTGTAGCGGAAGTGCTTGAAGAGCTCAAAGTATACACAAAAACAATAGCTGTTGCTTCGGTGGGCTGCTCTATAAATCTTGATAAATTTTACAACCTCGATATTGTAGGCGCAGACCATGGCAGAGCGCCGTGCGTGGCAACAGGCGCAAAACGCTCCAAACCTGACAAAGTGATATTTACTTATCAGGGGGACGGCGATGCCGCTACAATTGGTTTCAATGAACTTATTCACACGGCGCTTCGCGGTGAAAATATTACAACCATTTGTGTAAACAATACAAATTTTGGCATGACAGGCGGCCAAGCCAGTGCAACAAGCATTTTAGGACAAGTAACGGCAACCACAAAAAACGGCCGGGATCCTAAGGTTTCGGGCTATCCCATAAAAATATCCGAAATGATTGCAAACTGCGACGGAGCGGCTTTTGTTGCAAGGGTGGCGATTTTCTCGCCTCAAAGCATAATTAAAGCAAAGGCTGCAATTAAAAAAGCCTTTGAATACCAGATAAAAGGTCTCGGCTTTAGTTTTGTGGAAGTAATTGCCGCATGCCCTACGGGTTGGAAATTAAAACCCGTACAGGCACTTGAATATATAAAAAATGAAGTTACAAAAGTGCACAAACTGGGGATTTTCAAAGATTTAGCGGAAAGTATGGCATAAGATTATGGAAAAAAGCATAATTATAGCAGGATACGGCGGTCAGGGAGTGTTATTTTTCGGAACAACACTTGCGCAGGCTGCCATGCTTGAGGGCAAAAATACAACCTGGATTCCCTCATACGGAGCAGAGATGAGAGGCGGACATGCCAACTGTTCGGTTAAAATTTCCGATAACGAGATAGCCTCGCCGATAATAGATTACGCGGATTATGGCATATTTTTAAATGATAAAGCCATGGAAAAATTTGAAAAATCAATGGCTAAAGACTCGCTCGTCATCGCCAATGCTTCAATTATTGAAAAAACACCGTCAAGAAACGATGTTGACTATCTTATGGTAAAACTCGGCGACTGTGCACAGAGTATAGAAGGCGGCCTTTTGAATATAGTGACGCTCGGATATTTCATTAAAAAAACGCAAATCCTTAAAAAACAAAGCGCGCTTAATGCGCTTGAATTTGTATCCAAAAAGAAAAATCCGGCATTTTTAAAAAGGAATCTGGAATCTTTTGAAGCGGGATACAATTTTGAATAAAGCCCTGAAACCAGATTCCTGCACGGGTCTTTATCGTTTTTATATATTTTTATAATCGCATTTTATAAACACAAAAACAGCGGATAAATTATCCGCTGTTTTCATACTTTTTATCAGATTCTTTACTAGAAGATGATTAAGAGTTCTTCGCCCGGGTTCAGGCTTGATGAGTTAGAAAGGCTCGGAACAATGAGATATACGATTTCGTCACCGATTTCATAAATCACGCCGAATACACCGCCTATAATATTTTTGCAGGTATCATAAATTCCTTTACCCAGGGTAATAAATGAGCTTCCGAATCTTTTTACACCTGCAACGGGTTGAAGCGAGAACGTATCTACAAAAGTATCTGAAAGCTCGTCACCGATTTCTTCCACACCGTTTGCAGCGATGTTAACACCTGTTCCCACAGTTCTGCCGGATACACCGATGATTCTTGCCGCAGCAGAGAAAGGAGCACCTAAAAGTCTTGCAATAAAGTTAGGATTTTTAAGTTCTGCCGCCTGTGCTTCCGTTATGTTTTTCGGGAATTCAACAACGCAGTCGCCGTTTTTAATTTCAAGGAATTTAACTTTTATAAAACCGGGATTTTTGAGTCCGGGTCTTTTAACTTCGACAACTTCACCCTTTACTTTAGAGCCGGCAGGGAAAACATTGTTGTTTATTTCAACTTCTTTAGTTGTAACTGCTGCAAATTTTTGACCGATATTGGAAGTTTTTGCGCTGATTCTGTCAGAAAGTTTAATGTTCAGATAGACAGGCTTGTATGATTTTACACAGTCGGGCGCAAACTTGTCTTTTCCGATTTTTGAATTTGCGGTAGCAAAATTAGTTCTTAAGGTGCCTACCAAATATGCAACCTGCTCTTTTGAAAGATACATATCGTTGTTAACTCTTTTGGGATCGGGCACCTGATCCAGAAGTTGTGATTTTACTACTTCTTTTGTGGGTGCGATAGCCCAGGAAGGAATGTATTCTATTGTTTTACCGTTAAACTCGGGGACAAGCAGGCTTCTGTCAACAGGTACATCTATAAGCTGCGCTATAACAGCAAAGATTTCAGCTTTTGTAATGGGCTGGTCAGGTTTAAATGTTTTGTCGGGGTATCCTATCATAACACCTGCATCTGTTGCGCGGGCAATCCATTCATTCGCCCAGTATTTTGCCGCAACGTCAGAATATTTTTTTGTTTTACCAACAGGTTTAATATCAAAACCTTCCGAGAGAACTACTGCCATTTCGGAACGCAGGATAGGCATTTTGGGGTTAAACAACTCACCGCCGCTTCTTTCTTTAATCAGAGAAAGAACATCTTTTGCCCATGAATTAACATAAACGGAATCTTTGTTTGTTACGCCGATTCTGTTTTTTGTTTTGTAAATTTTTCCGCCTACTTCATACACCCTGTTTCCGTCAACAAGAGTCTGTGCTTCCGCATTGAAGAGTGTAGGGTGAGCATAGGCTTCAATCTGGCCTTCCTTGCAAGGGCCTGCAAAAACCGCACCTGCGCTGAATACAAGTGTCAAAATTGAGGCTGCAAAAAGTTTTTGAATCTTTTTCATCAGTTCTCCTATTCTATTTAAAACAACCCGTGCTTTATAACGCGCTCATTATGAGGCAAAAACACAAGAATGTCAAGCAAAATAGGAGATTTTGTAAAGTTTTAAAAATATTTTTATTAATTTAAATTATTGAAATTATCGTGATTTTATGGGATAATTTGTGAACAAAAATACATCGTTTAACGGAGAAATTTATGACACTAAAAATTGCCGTAGTCGGTGCACTCGGTAAAATGGGACAAGAGGTTGTAAAAGCGGTTATTGCAGATAAAAGTCTGGAACTTGTCTGTGCGGTAGATAAGTTTAACACGGGCTGCAACGTACACGGCGACGTTGCAATCGAAAGCGACATAAAAGGCGCTTTTGAGCTTCATAAACCCGATATTGCAATAGATTTTACACAGCCCGACACGATTTTTGAAAATATAAAATTATATCTGAATCTTGGTATCAAGTCTGTCATTGGCACAACGGGGCTCTCAAAAGAACAGCTCGGCGAAATCGAAAATCTTTGCAAAGAAAAAAACACGGGCTGCTTTATTGCGCCTAATTTTTCAACAGGTGCAATACTTATGATGAAATTTGCACAAATGGCCTCAAAATATTTTAATAACGCCGAGATTTTAGAATTTCATCACAACCGGAAAAAAGACGCCCCCTCAGGAACGGCTATAAAAACAGCCGAGCTTATGGCAAAAGTGAACTCAAACTTTAAAACCGGAAATGCCGATGAAAAGGAACTTATAGAAGGTGCCAGGGGCGCGAATTTTGAAGATGCAAATATTTCCATTCACGCAGTTCGCATGCCCGGTTTTGTAGCCTCGCAGGAAGTTATTTTCGGAGCCCCGGGGCAAACTTTAAAAATAAGGCACGACTCAATAAACCGTGAATGCTATATGGACGGAGTTATAATGGCTGTAAATTATGTTGCCCGAAACAACAATTTCATGTATGGATTGGAGAATATCTTATGACAAACAAAAAACCCAACATTGCCGTATTAGGCGCATCAGGCGTTGTAGGCAGAGAAATCCTCGGTATACTTGCCGAAAACAATGTAGAGTTTAACGAGATTAAGTTTTTGGCCTCAAAGCGTTCTGCGGGCAATAAAATAGAATTTAAGGACAAAGAGTATACAATTATTGAAGCAACTCCCGATGTTTTTGAAGGCGTCAATGTGGTTCTTGCCTCCGCCGGCGGCTCCACAAGTCTTGCGCTTGCTCCAGAAGCCGTTAAAAGAGGGGCTGTATACATTGATAACTCAAGCGCGTTTCGTATGGAAGAAGATGTACCGCTTGTAATCGCAGGCGTTAACGACGAAGATTTAAGAAAACACAAAGGTATAATCGCAAACCCCAACTGCTCAACTTCACAGCTTATGCTGGCGCTAAAACCTCTCGATGATTATGCAAAAATAAAAAGGCTTATCGTATCAACATATCAGGCTGTATCAGGCGCAGGACTGGCCGCCATTCAGGAGCTTACGGACAATACCAAAACAAACCTTATCGGCATGCCTTTTGACCATAAAGTTTTCAAATACGAAATAGGCTTTAATGTTATACCGCAAATCGATGTATTTTGCGAAAACGGATACACAAAAGAAGAAATGAAGGTTACAAACGAAACAAGAAAAATCCTTCACCTTGATAAGTCTGTACCGATTTCCTGCACGGCAGTAAGAGTCCCCGTTTATATCGGACACTCCGAGGCTGTCAGCGTAGAGTTTGAAAAGCCTATTGATGCAGACAAAACAAGGGAAATACTTAAAAATGCATACGGTGTAAATGTTATTGATGACACCGAGCATTACGCTTACCCGACACCTAAAGACGCTGCGGGCAAGGACCCTGTATTTGTCGGAAGAATAAGAAAATCCATAGCCTTTGATAACGGTATTGACTTCTTCTGTGTTGCAGACAACCTGAGAATCGGCGCTGCATTAAATACCGTAAGACTGGCGCAAAAAGTCATTGAAATGGGACTTTACTAAAGGAGAGAAGTATGACAATCAGATATGACGCGGGCGAAGTCATAACCGCCATGGTTACACCTTTTAATGAAAAAAGGGAAATAGACTACCCCGCAGTTGAGAAACTATGTAAACACCTTGTAAATACAGGCTCCGATGCTCTGCTTGTTGCAGGAACCACAGGTGAAAGCCCGACATTAACCCATGATGAAGAATATGAGCTTTTATATGCCGTGAAGGCTACCGTAAGCGGAGCCGCAAAAGTAATTATGGGCGCAGGCTCCAACTCTACACGCACCGCGGTAGATGTAACAAAAAAGGTGGAAAGCCTTGGCGCGGATGCTGTTTTATCTGTTGTACCATACTACAACAAACCCAATCAACAGGGCATGATAGAGCACTTCGGCGCCATTGCAAGAAGCACGAATTTACCCATAATTCTATACAATATTCCCTCAAGAAC
>DVIU01000155.1 GCA_018711035.1 Candidatus Scatousia excrementigallinarum | reverse complement strand
ACACAAATCTATATTTGATTTCACTGTTGGCTATTGACTTTGCGGTTAAGATTATGTTATAATATACCAATACTATATAGATGTTATAAAAATGCCTTTTGGCCGAGTGGGAGATACACATATGATAAATGGGATGAATATTAATGATTCAATTCATGGTTTAGTACGATTGACAGAATATGAAAAAAAGATTTTGTCATCCCCACAATTTAACAGATTGCATGATGTCTACCAGAATTCTACTGTGTACTTAACATTTCCATGCAATAGAACAAAGCGATTTGAACATTCTATCGGTTGTTTGTATTTATGTTCAGAGATGTTATATTATTCATGTTTGAATGCATCTGCAAAAGATTTAGAAAGGTTTTTTTGTGAAATAGGGGTACGTATTAAGGAGCTGTATAAAGATAAAGAGTTTGACTCCGATAAAATAGCAAGAGTAATACCAAAGGGATCACTTATTAAACAGAAATCTGATTTGATTTTAAAAGAAGACGATGAAAGTATTAATAAAGAGATAAAAAGTCTTTATAACCATGTATTACCTAAGATTGGAGAGGGGCTTATACCTCATAATATCCCAGAGCGATTTTGGTTAATATATTTGTTGGTAGCTCAAGCTGTTCGTATAGCTGCTTTGCTTCATGATATCGGGCACCCCCCGTTCAGTCATGTTGTTGAGCGTGCTCTTGATAGGGTTTATAGAGAAACTAATGAGGACAGTGTCAATAAAAATAAGTGGAAGATATTTTCAAAGAATATAGGGGAGTTAGCAAATAATCATGAGCAGCTTCATGAAGCTATGGGCGAGAGAATAGCAGATGATATTATGAAGCAACTCATAACAAATAATTTTAGTGGGAATTACGATACTCACAGTCAAGATTCTTTGTTTGAGCAATTGCTTCGTCTATGTGTATGCCATATTTTGAAAGAGAAAAATGAATTTAAATTGCTCCATAGGATTATCGACTCTACTCTTGATGGCGATCGTTTGGACTATGTAATGCGAGATTATCGCAATTCAGGTATCAATATCGGAGATTTGGAGTATAAGCGCATCATAAATGAGATGAAGCTTGCGTATGTTGAGACTGAAAAAGAATCTTCTTTCCACTTTGTAGTGCCAGTTAAAGCAATCAATACTGTAGAGAACTTTTTGCGGAAGCGATTTGGCCTGTATAAGGATGTGATTAATCATCACAGGGTTATAAAAACTGATACTTTATTGGAAGATATTGTATACAGGTTGTCAAGAAAATATTTAGAAAGTTCAGATGTGCCGCATGAGCAGAATGGGAACGAGGTAGCTATTCCGTATGATATAAGCGGACTATGGGTTTCGTTGGATGGTACGACTAGTGAAGAGAGGATAAGTTTACTTACGCAATGGAATGATTCGTGGTTAATGGTTGTATTAAGAGCGACGTATTATAATAACTATTTTTTTGAAAATGAAGTTGATGATCATGTCTTGGCGCAAGAATTGACTGAGTTGCTTAGGAATGAAAAGCAATATTATTCTTTGATAAAAAGGCGAGAGGATGTCACTATAATTGGGAATAAGATAAAAGAAGTTCTTGACGGACAAAGGGATTTGATTAATAGAATTAAGGAGCTTAATAATCAGACAAAACAAGAACAGCCTGTTAATGGTGAGATAGAAATCCCGGCAAATTCCCCTAAAGTTTTTTTAGAGTTGTTCAATACTAATCCATCAAAGATGATCTCTTTTTTCTATCGCAATATTTCTGCGTTCATATACGACGAAGATAATTTTGTAAAAGATGTTTACAATATATGTAGGGATGTTTGTAAAGATGGTTTTATTGATGTCAAGCCGGTCTTTAAAAAATTGAAAGATGGTATTTCGTCAGGGACCAAGTGTATATATTTCTATTCTGATAATAGTTTTTATACATTGAGCGAACTTTCCGATATCCAGCAGGTTTTGCAAATTGAAAGTGATTCAGTACCGTTATTTTATCTGTATGTAGTACCCAAAAATGAGGGCGATATAAAACAGAAAAAAATAGAAGTGCTTGAAAAGATAGGAAATGAGCTTGGGAATAAAATAGTAGCAACATTAAATAATACATTGGAGGTCTTAAAATAATGTGCCAAATAATAATGAAAGCAGATAAACTGAATACGGATGCCGTTAGAGATTTTGTTATCTATAATGTTATATTTACAAGTTGTGGAAATACGTTTACTGTTGAGTATCTTAAAAATCAATTAGTCAAATTGAAATGTGATATTGATGAAAAATATTTAGAGGATAAACTGCTGAGTTTTACTGATAGGGGGTTGATTGCGCAGACCCTTACTGGGTATTCGATAAATAATTAAATAGACTATATTGGTTTATTCTAAATTATTTAGTAAATTATCGAAACATATCTGATGCGAATGGAAATATGTATCGGTATTTTGTTTTGAAAAGTGTTCGCTATTGATTGGAATAGATTTCTATTACACAGTATGGTGCGAATAAGTATAATAAAGAAATAAGACAGAAACCCTCAGTATGTGGATTAGGTATACAATACAGAACCTATTGGCGATGAGTTGTTTACCTTAAAGGAAATATGAAGTGGAATGATAAGATTTAATTGAAATTTACAAGCCCGTTGCGTTTTGCAACGGGCATTTTAATCGAGGGTAAGCGTGTGGGAATGTTCTCCTGAATGTTTAATTTCAAATTGGTAAACGTTTGGTAAACGTCTTTTTAAAAAACTCAAAAATGAGCGATTTTCAAGCATTTTTGCCTCATTTCCACGCAAAATCGAAGGGTTTTAAAATTCCTCCGTCTGCTTCAAGTCCAACAAGCGGAGCCATTCCGGTGATAATGGCGACGAGGATCCACCTGTTCCCATTCCGCGCGAGCAGAGCGCTGCTCT
>DVIU01000154.1 GCA_018711035.1 Candidatus Scatousia excrementigallinarum | reverse complement strand
TCTGCGGCAACTGAAATATTCGTTCGTAAGCTGTCGAAAATAAGCACCTTGCAAAACGCTTCCTTTTAAAAAAGCGTGATTGATCTTTGTTCGCTCCAACGCAGCGGAAATCCAATGCAGATACTCGTTTTTCTTTTGGCAAAGCAACTTTTGTTCTGAGCTTAATTCAAATAATATTTTTGCAATTCGTTCGGGTAATTCTAATCCGATTTCTATTGCCTTGCGATAAAAATAAACGGCTACGCGATGAAATTCGAGAAATCCCAACACGGAATACCAATCCAGCGGATTATTTTTCACTTTTTCTCCCTGTAAAACCGAAAAAACAAATCTCAAATCGCCTTCTCTCATAAAAATGCCTCCAGTATCTTTTTAACGTCAGTAAAAGCTTCGGCTGGTTCCCTGTCCGTTTTTATGCTTCGAAAACCGTATCCTTTACTCAGATGTAAAAATTCTTTCCGAACCCTTTGCAACAGTTCCTCATCCAAATAACGGTTACATTCTTCCGCTCGTTTCTTGATCCGCCGCACAGCCAATTCTGCAGGACAGGTTATCAAAAAGACGATATCCGGTCGCACGATTTGCTTTGCCGCTTCAAAGAACCATTTTTCTTTCCTGTATCCGCGCGCAAGCATATTTGCGATACTCGTGTAAAGGTATCTATCGCAGATAATAATTTTTCCCTCTTTCAGTAACGGCCTTATAACCTCATAGTCGTGCTGAAGTCTGTCTGATAAAGTCAATAACTGTACAGCCCTGTAGTCTATATCTTCATGATTCGGAGAATACATCATTTTTTGAAAGAGTTTCGTTTTTCGGCTCAAATCCGTAGGCTGCTTTAGACATATTATTTTTTCGTTTCCATATTTCGCCGCCAGCCATTCCCTGCAAAGCTCGATTAACGTCGTCTTGCCGGCACCATCGGTGCCTTCAAACACGATGAGTTTCCCGTTACTTCTATTTTTCTGTAAATATGCTTTCATAGTTTCACCTTTTTATAATAAAATGCTTTGTTTGGTCAGTCTTATCCGAATCAGTTTTTTCTGTAACCTCTATACAATCGCGCTTCTCTTTTATAGACTCGTTCTTTTTCTTTTCAAAAAGTTTCTCGGTAATCGCATAAATCGACAAACTTAATGTCGTACTGGTCAGCGCTATCGATAATGTATCTTCACTCCAAGCTGTTCCGCAAAATAGATATGTATACAATGCTGCGTATCCTATACCGAATAAAATCGGCAGTAATACTATATATTTGTTCAGGTTAACACCTTTATTTCGCCATTTAGCGGTTATCAGTTTCAGCGGTATTTTTGCAAATCCCGTCGTTATGATTATCAGTAACGCCAAAACAAAATTATTGATTCCATAGTTTGCAATCATTTCTTCAATAGTTTCCATTCTGTTTCTCCTATCTAAAATACAAATTGGATTATACGCTCGTGTATTCGTAAAAGTAAAAAATCATCTTGAACATTTATCTCAAAATTACTGTAGGATTTAACAAAACTCCCCTCCTTAAAGATCACCTTTTTTACACGCCCGAAAAACATATTAATAACTTTCAGACTTTCGTCGCCATATTTACACCTTATAAAACCGTTTTTATATAACTCTTTAATAAAAAAGTCATATACTTTATTCATCATATAATAATACTTGCCTTGCGACATATGCATTTCATAAGCGATATATGTATAGTTCCCTCGCTCTCTGTATCGAGCTTTCATTATTCTTTCATATTCTGTACCACTAAAAACCTCATAAGCTCGCTTTCTTGTTTCCTTTAAACTTAACAACTGTTCCGCTGTATTTATATGTTCCATTATGTCTTCACTCAATTTACCTTTCTCCACCTGCGCATTATGGATTTTTATTAACCTATTGATTTGCTTAGTTAAAATATCCTTCGTTAAATTACTGTTTAACAGAAAGAAATCAACGATAGTCCGTATTTTTATCAGTTTAGCACTCACTCTTCTTTTTCCCCTCCTGCATCTTAAGTATAGCAAATTATAAATGCCGCTTTTTTTAAAAAATCGGAAAGGTCGATTGTTTTCTTACTGTAAACGACTCTATTCCTCTTGGGTAAAATTGGCAAAATATAGTATTTTAGATATACTAAAATATTTTAGTTTAATATATTATAAGTTACAACGGCCGAAGGGGTCAATACTCTATGAAAAAATTTATTTCCGAATTTAGATATTTTGTTTTGTTGATTTTATGATATTTATATGATTTTTTGTGATTAAAAAGAGTCGAACTTTTTGTTATAGATGTAGTTTCTAAATAAAAAAACGGCTGCACTGCAACATGCATCCGCTTTTTGACTTCGTTAATGAATATTTAATTTTTACGGAATTTTTTCCTTAAATCATCAATTGAAATTGCTTCACCTCTTACTTTTTTATGCAATATCATATGACAATTAGGGCATACAGGCTTTAAATCGTCTATCGGGTTTAATTTGTAATTTCCGTTCCTAGAACTTACCGGAAGAACATGATGTACTTCTATCGCATCTGTATAATCCGCCCCGTAGATGTCTGTAGCCTCAAATCCGCAAACCCAACATTTTGCACCATAATGCTCAATACATTTGGCACGAGCTTGCGCATTTCTCTCATATAAATTAACAAAAACCTGCTTTCTGCCTCCTTCAGTCAATATCTCGTCTTCATAATAATTTCCATAAGGATAACTGTATACATAATCCAGAACACGTTGGACAAATCCTTGGGCGTTCGGTTCCTTGGCATACCAAATCGGCGCCTGTCCAAATCCATATCTAAAATTACTTTTACTGCTTGGAACAGAAATTTTTCTATCGCTTACCGGCACAAGCGTAACATTGTTGCAATTTGTAACAATATTGTATTGGTTGGGAGAATCGCCTTGTAGCTCTCTATAGACTGTCGCGTGTTCATACCAACCAACAATTAAACAAGAATGTTTTGGACGGCGCGCACAAAATATAACAAGCACCTCATCAATCTTATCCTTTTCATAATCCGAAGCTATATTTTCAACACGAATAGTATAAGGCTTATCAGCTCTTTTTCTCGGCGCTACAAAACCATAAACTTTACCATCTTTTCTCGGATTAAAATTGTTAACTTCGCCTCCTGTGTGATACTGTTGGATATAACGCAAATTACCTTCTATTTTATCCCCATTAACACCACAGTAATTCTCCATCCATGCTATATTACAAAACAATACCCTCGGCACAAATTCTACCTGCGTCATCTTAAATTTCTCCTGTCTGCTATTTTGTTATATTATTATACGACATATCTTCCGTGATGTCAATACCAGTTCTTTTTGTGTTCGCTCTCTCTTATGATCATAAATATAAGGAAAGAAAAGCGGCTATACATTTCTGTACAGTCGCTCTCAAGCAATTAAAGACTACAGTCTAATCTTTCAACCTTAAGTTCAATCCATTCGCCTTTTTTAATATCTTTTGGTAAATGACTATCGATATTAATATACAAATTTCCTATTCGAATTACTGGTTTTTCAATATTTACAATCTCCCCTTGCAAATGATATGAATAATAAGTATCTAATTTATCAATGCAAAAATTATTATTATCCACTCTCATTATTTCACAAGCAAATAATGAAGTAATATTCTCAACCATATTTCCGATACAATGGTAGCTTGTTTGATAACAATAACAAAGTATATCATATTGTCCATCTGAAACTATAACATCAGCTTCATTACTAAACTTATCATAATCCTTTATTCCTTTAACAAACATTTAAACACCTCCCACCAAAAGAATAAACATTGTCATCGGCATTGCTAAACCTGCCAATGGAAGGATCGTAATAACGGCTGTTCAAATAGTACAGGCCCGTTTCCGTGTCGTAATAATACCCACGGTAGCGGAACGGATTCAGTTTTGCTACATTACTATTATACGATATTTCATCTGTAATGTCAATACCGGCCCTTTCTGCTCTCTTGGGGGTTATCTCCCAGCAAAGAAAAGCGGCCGCACAAACGTGCGGCCGCTCTTTTTTAGCACAATCTTGTTTTTGTAATTAACTTTAAATTAATTCACTCAATTTATTTTCCAACTTTTTGTTTCCATATCTTACATCACAAACTATTTCTACTTTATCACTTTCTACCAAATTATAATTAAGAAAAAATTTATTTTCAACTTTAATATTAGTCGACTTAATAGTAAAAAATGGAGGAACTGAGGTTTCATTTTTTAAATATGTATCCCAATCAGTATAACAGTCCCATATTTGTAATTCATCAAAATCAAAATTAGAAAGTAATTGAGTTATGGTCGGCAACTCATTAATTGTAAGTTTTATATGAATATCTTGTAAATGTTTTTTTGATACATATGAAATTTGTGAAATCAACTTCTTATCAATTAAAGTTTTGTATAAATCACCTTTACGCGAATCTATCATATAAATACTCATATACAGGTCTTCCAAGAGAAACACTTTACAAAGATTGCTTAACCTATTATTAATTAATAACTTAGAATAAAAATCAAAAGCAATGATATCATTATTTTTTTGTATTTTAATTTTTTTCATTAAAATCCTCCTATTATCCCAGCTAAAACAGTACCAAATGGTAAGTGAAGTTCTGTAAACCATAAATGAAGATGTAAAAATGATTTGGTACTAACATCTATATGTGCGTATTTCCCAAATTTGAATATAGTTCCACCGTAATCATAAAATTTTTGACCTCTTTGTGCAATTTTTGCAATATCTTGTGATTTTCTAAGTTTATCAGGGGAAAGAAAACCTGTCTTTGCTATTCCTCCATGTCTACCAGTTGTCATGCCTAATTTTGCTAATCCTTTAAAACCTGCACTCAAAATTTGAGCTCCACCAGCGAAAATACCGCCCCACATAAATCCATCAACCGCGCCATCAATTAAACCATTCAATGCGCCGTCCCAAGTACCTGTTGTTAAACCGCCTATAGCAGCACCTATGCCAGCGCTTATAGTTGTACTTATAGCCACTGCCTTAGCTGATGTCAATAGTGCAGATCCAAAAGCGGCCATAACTCCAGCCCCCGTTCCTGCTGTAACAGCAGTTAGCGCAGCACCGATTAATACAACACCTAATCCAATCAATAATTTACCCCACCAAGGTATATTACCACTTGGATCGATATACATCACGGGATTGTTCCCGCAGTAAGCAAACAGGTTCAGCCCGTTGATGTCGGTCGGTTGGATATAGCTTATGTCGTCCGCGTTGATAAACCTGCCAATGGAAGGATCGTAATAGCGGCTGTTAAGGTAGTACAAGCCCGTTTCCGTGTCGTAATAATACCCGCGATAACGGAACGGATTCAGTTTTGCTACATTACTATTATACGACATATTTTCCGTAATGTCAATACCGGCCCTTTCCGCGCTCTTGTGGATTATCTTTAACCCTGCAAAGAAAAGCGACCGTACATTACTGTACGGCCGCTCTCTTTTTAGATCTGCTTCTAAATTACATGTGTTTCAATTTCATTTTCAAATTGTTTAAAGAAACAATATAAATCCTCATCTGAAAAAGCGCTTGAGTCAATATATTTCTTTAAACAACTGTCAATGCACCACGACTTTTTAGCGGGAGACCAAAAAAAACTTAAAATCGGATTTTCCGAATTATCAGTCGTTACATACTGAAAAGATTTTTTTAAATTTAATCCTTTGACCTCTTTCCATTTTTTATATTGAGCAAAAAATTCCAAAGGACAAATCCAATCATTATAGAAAATTTTATCATTGATTTTTATAATCATCCAACAATCAATGCTTAATAACTTTTCTAATGAATAATCAAATAAATCTTCTTGTTTAATTCGAAAATCACCTTTTAAATTTATTTTAATCATTGAATATTTCCTTATCTTACCTGGAATATACAAATGGTTGCTCTACATATTATAGCGCAACCATTTTTTAATTTTAGATTAAATAATCTACTATGCAGTTTCTTCCTCAAAAATCAGTTTTTTTCTACCATTAACAATAGAATAAATCGAAATATCTGAAAAAGCTTCTGCGTATCTCTCTGTAAAAGCCCCTTTCATAGTTTCAATATATTCCTCTATACTTAAGTCATTTCTGATTTTAACGAAAATTTCACAAGGATTTCTATTTGCCTTAACTGCAGAAAATTTTAAGTCCGCCAATAAATTATTGGGCTGATCTACTATTGCATCATAACCGTATAATCTATTATCAAACAGTATTATTTCTCTACCGCAATGAGGACAAATGGCTTTAATCACTTTAATTTGAAATGGGATAAAACTATCTTGTAATTGAATTTTTTTCCGTCCTATGCCTAAAAAACCTTTACTGTAAAGAAATATATTTCCGTTTTCATCGCTATAAGCTCCTCCGTCATATTCTTTCGTTAATTTATCGAATTCTTCTCTTTTTACCTTCTCTTCTATGGTTTCTTCATTTTCTAAGAGAAAGAACTCTTTTTTATTGCATTCGCATTTAATCATAAAAGAAATACTTTGCGGCCCTTTCTGTATGTCATAAGCAAACTTATTAAGATAATTAGGCATAATATCGATCATAACAATCTACTCCTTATTAATGAACCTGCCAATGGAAGGATCGTAATAACGGCTGTTCAGGTAGTACAAGCCCGTTTCCGTGTCGTAATAATACCCGCGGTAACGGAACGGATTCAGTTTTGCTACACTACTATTATACGATATTTCATCTGTAATGTCAATACCCCCGCTGTTATATATGCGGTGATTGCCCCATGCGTCGTATTTATACTCCGCCACAAGGTTCTTGTTCGCGTCGTAGATTCGGTCGACGTCGCCCAGCAGATTCTTCTTATAGTAGTACACGTTTCCGTCGTACTTGAACCCTATCACGCCCTGCGCGTCGTAGTAGTATTCGAATAC
>DVIU01000153.1 GCA_018711035.1 Candidatus Scatousia excrementigallinarum | reverse complement strand
GTACCCTCGCCTGATTGGAGTTCAAACTGGCAGAACAATCAGAAAAGTATAACAATAAACGGAAAAGATGAAGAAACGAGCGTAACGTTTACGGAAGCACCGAAAGCGTGCATAAAATTAAACGTAAACTGTGCAAATAATGCAAACATATGCGGAAGTTATACACTTACCAACGGAACCTTCAGCCAAAACGAGAACGAATACACAGCGTGCAATCTTAAACCTGGAAGCTATACGGTGAATGTAACGCCAAAGAGCAATTACACGTCAAGCTGGACGACTCAGACGGTGACCTTGAACGGATTAGACCAGATATTGAATGTAACATTATCCGAGAAATCATATTGTGCAAAACTGAACGTGGATTGTCCAGCGGGAAGCGCGAACTTATGCGGAAGCTACGTAATAAACGGCGATAAGGAAATGACAGCAAGTTCGGATTATGCGAGATTGTGCTCGCTGCGAAGCGGAAGCTATGACCTTCATATAACCCCGTTACAGTCTGGCGGGAAAGATAAATACAAGGTAAAGCCTGAAAATATTTCATTTACAATAACAAACAGTGATTGGGAGGGAAATGCATCCTTTGAAAAACTTATAAAACATTGTATGGAAGACGGATACTTTGAGGCAAACGGTAAGAAATGGAGTTGTCCGTTTTATCCAACCAAGATAAGTAGAGCAGAATGTGAAGCAGAAAAAGGTAAGCTTGGAATAAAAGAATGTGATCATTATGATAATGATTATTGGGCTGGAGCAGTGAAACAATGCGGCGGTGTAGGAAACATGCCAACGGGCTCGGATTTAATAAAAATAGCCCAATCAATATATAACGGAAATCCAAGTATAAACAGTAGCGGATACACATACGATTTGACTTACGACTCAGCAATGGCAACTTTATTAGGCCTTCCGGCGGAGCCCGACTTCTCCTTGTGGTCGGGTGAGGAGCCCTCGAAGGGCTACGCATACCGCCGAGACTTCAACCTTACTAGCACGTACGCCTACCACATGAACCGCTACCATAGCCACGTACAGGCGATTTGTCGGGTTGATTAATTATTCAACTGTTCAATTGTAAAAGCAGAGCTCAGGCTCTGCTTTTTTGTAAAAATGTTATAAATTTATCTCCGTATTTTTTTTGCTTTATAAGTTCGTAACCTTGAAAATCGACATCGCTCACGTGTTCCAATATTACGACTCCGCCCGAAATTTCTTTTACAGCGGCAAGGCTTTTCTCATAAATTCCTGCAAAGTATGGCGGGTCAATATAAATTACGTCAAATTGTTCATTCATTTTTGCAGTGATTTTTATGCTGTCACCAATTATAAGTTCAGGAACTCGGGCGAATTTTTTATAATTGTTTTTTATAATCTGTGCAACTTTAGGATGTTTTTCTATTGCAACAGCCCTTGCAAATCCCCTTGACACGGCTTCCAGTGCCATAATTCCAGACCCTGCAAACATATCAAGAAAGCTTGAGCCCTCAAAATCTTTCATCGCCTGCAAAGTATTAAATACACTCATTCTGACTTTTGAAAGCGTTGGCCTTGTAAGCTTTTCATCAGGTGCCGTAATCTTTTGTCCTTTAAATTTACCCGCTGTGATATTCATATTAACTATTTTACAATGAACAAGATTTAGTGTATAATTTTGATATGCAATGCATTCTACACGTGCTTTGAACTTTTAAGAGGAGTCTTTATGTCAGAAAATAAAACAGAAGTTATAGTTGTCGGGGCAGGGCCTGCGGGAATCGCCTGTGCCATTACAATTGCCCGTTCCGGACATAAGGTTATTCTTATTGAACGCGGCAGGTTCAGCGGAAGTAAAAATGTTTTCGGCGGTGCTATTTACGCTCAGCCTACACGCGAAATTTTTCCTGATTTTGAAAAAACAGCTCCGCTTGAAAGAAAAAATGTCGAACACAGGTACGCAATTCTCGGTGAATATGATGGAACTGTAGTTTCTTATCAGAATAAACACGAGCTGCCTGTGAGCTATACTGTTATGCGCGGAAAGTTTGACCGTTGGATGGCCGATGAAGCAAAAAAAGAAGGCGTTATTCTTGTTGAAGAAACAGTTGTAAGAGAATTAATCGTAAAAGATGAGTGCGTTGTCGGGGTTAAGACTGAATTAGAAGATTATTATGCAGATATTGTGGTTCTTGCAGACGGCGTAAATTCCCTCCTTGCCAAGCAAATCGGCCTGAGAGGGGATATTGAAACAAAAGATGTCGCTGTGAGTGTAAAAGAAGTCTATAAGCTTCCTAAAGAAAAAATTAATGACAGATTTCATTTGAATGATGATGAGGGCTGTATTTATGAAATTTTTGGCGGTTCAATGCTCGGTATGCTCGGGCTCGGCTTTATGTATACAAACAAAGAATCTGTCAGCATAGGGCTCGGTGTTACTCTTGATGAGTTTGAGGAACATAAAACAAAACCTTATGAACTTCTTGATAAATTAAAACAGCACCCGGTTATAGCTCCTTTAATAAAAGACGGTGAACTTCTTGAATATTCAGCTCATTTAATTCCTGAAGGAGGTTTTAAAAAAATTCCGACCATTGCAGGTGCAGGCGTTATGATTGTCGGTGATGCCGCTATGCTTGTTAATAATCTTCACTGGGAAGGGACTAATCTTGCTATGATTAGCGGAAAGCTCGCAGGTGAAACAGCAGTTGTTGCTCTTTCGAAAGGCGATTTTAGTGAAAATTCACTTGACCGTTACAGAGTTGAACTGGAAAAATCTTTTGTCATGAAAGATTTAAAAACGTATAGAAATCTTATGGATGTTATTCATGAAAGGAAGGATTCCTTCTTAAAATATTATCTTGAAAGAATTAATATGTTTTTTGAAATGTTTACCTCCGTGAATTCTGTCCCGAAACGTACCCTGTTTTGGAATTATATAAAAAGCTTTGTAAAAAGCAGAAGTATAAAAGAATTATTTAAAGATTTCTTTAGTGTTATAAAATTATTGTGGAGTATCCTGATAAAATGAGTTTAGAAGATAAATTATCAAAAATAAAATACGAGCCTGATATAGAGTCTCACCTGAGACCTGACCAGAAAAAATGTTTGGACTGCAAACGAAAAATTTGTACGTATGTTTGTCCTGCAAATGTATATGAATGGATTGAAGAGGAAAAGAAGCTTCTTGTAAAATTCGAAAATTGCCTCGAGTGCGGTGCTTGCAGAATTGCTTGCGAGAAAAAATGCCTCGAGTGGGAATACCCTAAAGGTACTAAGGGTGTAACATTTAAAAACGGTTAATAAGAATATAAAAAGGAGACAGTTATGAAAGAAGAGTACAGCAACAGACAACGCCGCTGGTATGACAAAGACCCTGTTTTATCACAGGCTATTGCAACACTGGAACAAAGTGACGATGAAACACAAATTAAAATCGCTTTAAATTTGATTAAAATTATTATTGAACACAATATTGAAGATGAAAAATTTGAAGCTGTTGAAGATATTATCAATGCAGTCGGTTCAGGGCTTGATGAAAACAGAAAAGGCCGCTGGTATGATATTGATTCTACTGTACGAACAGCAATGAATATGCTTCAAAATTGTCCGGAAGCTACTCAGCGTATTATAGCTAAAGAAATGGCTAAAATGGTAGTTGATAAAATTAAAACTAATAATGATGATGATGAATAGGCAATTATTTTAAAATATCATTTACTATTCTGTAAATCATTTTTATCTGTTCAGCAGACGCTTCTTTTAAGAGTTCGTGTAACTCAGACAAAAGGACGTCTGTTTCTTTTTGATGTGAAAAATTGAAAAGCTCATCTACCGGAACATTTAGAGCTTTCGATAATCTTTCCAAATTATCAATTGTAGTAAAACATCCGCCTTTTTCTATACGACAGATTTGCTGTTGTTCCACACCGATTATTTCTGCGAGTTTTTCCTGTGTGATTTTGTTTTTTGTCCGTAACTCTTTTAACCTTCTGCCAAAGAGTCTTAATGTATTCTTTTGTTCTTTCATAATTTTTAAATTGTAAAATTTACATGGAAAAAATGTTATACCTGAATGTTTGTATTTATTGACAAAATACACTTATTCTGGTAATATTTATTTGTTTAATGAATATTTTTATTAAAAATAAAACATTAAATGTGTATTCAAGCATGGAGGATTAAATGCTAAGCGGTTTAAAAAAGAAATTTTACAGTTCTGATACGGTAAAAAGACAGTTCGGTAAATATTCAGATTTTAATAGGGAAATTATGTCTGAATTGTCCGAACGGGTTAAAATACTTGCAGAAGAATCAATTGGGTCAGATATAAAATCTATGTTGGATACATCATCTTTGAATGTTGAAAATTTCAGAGGGAAAAAAGTCGTTCATGTTTCAACGTGGGATACAACCTGTGGTATAGCGGCATATTGCAGGGCGTTAAAAGAAGGTCTTGATGAAATAGGAGTCTTGCAGGCAAATGATGTTATTTCGATAGATCCGGATTTTGTTCACCATGCTTCTTATGAGGAGAACGAGAGATTTTATAACGAAATTGCCAGAAAATGCGAAAATTATGATATTATTTTAGTTCAATATGAATTCGGATTTTTTGCAAGCGATAAATATTATTTCCCTAAGGATATCGAACTTTTTTATAATTTTATAAATAAACTCAGAGAGTATAATGCAGATGGAAAGATTTTAATATATATACATACACCTCTAGATGTATTAGGTTATAAAAATGTTGTTGATTATTTTAATGTTTCTAAAAAATTTGTAGAATTATCAAAACTTAAAAATATTTATTTTATGGCAAATACATTGAACCTTATTACAAACTGGTACTTTTGCGGCGTAAAAGCTGCACTTGGTATTGACCCTGTTAAAAGATTTTATAAAGAGAGTCTTTTTGTTAAACAGGATTTGAAAGATAAAATACGCTCAAGACTTGATATAAAAGAAAATGACAAAATTCTTATGATGCTCGGGTTTATTAATCATATGAAAAGATATGATGAAATGGCAGAGATTTTGGCATTACTTCCGGAGAATTATAAACTTCTTGCTGCCGGCGGTATTTTTCCTGACAGTCCTGATAAATATCTGAAAAGATTTAAGAATAAAATTAAGAATTTAAATCTTGAGGATAGAGTTTATATAACAGGACTTTTTTCTGATGAAGATTTAGGCACTTATCTTGATATTGCTGATATAATGTGTGCTCCTTACGGAAAAGTACGCGCCGGTTCAGGCTCCATACCAATGCTGCTTCTTGCCGGAAAGCCTGTCGTGGCTTATAAGAATGATATGGTGGATTCGGTTAACAATCAGTGTGAGTTTAAGCCTTTAAATGAAGTTGAATATGATAACAGGTTAATGTTTAGAGATACTATATTAAAGCTTGCTGAAAACAGTCAATATTATAATGAATGTTGTGAGAGAATAAAGGATTATTCTTCGGTTATATCTGACAGAAAACTCGCTGAACTTGTATTAAAAACTTTGGAGGGAACATGTTTGCCAAAATAAAACACAAAGTTTTTAACAGTAAGCTCGCGCTTAAATATTTTTCTAAATATACAAATAAAATTTCTTATTCTCAATACGGAGAAGACAAGATTCTTGATTTTGCATTGAAAATATTAAAAAATAAAAATTTGATTGATTATATAAGTTATTTGGATTTGGGAGGCTGTTTTGCAATAGAAGGCAGCAACACCTATTTTTTATATAGGCAAGGCTATACCGGCGTTGTTATAGAGGCAGTTCCCGAACTGGCTGCCGAATATAAAAAAATACGGAAAAATGATATAGTACTAAATATTGGAGTAACTGCTGAAAATTCAGGCAATGAAATGCCGTTTTATTTTGCAGAAGGTGTCTGCGGAAGTTTTGATAAGTCTACGGTTCTTGATGCTATAGATAAGTGCGGACTAAAAAATGAATGTAAACAAATGGATATTCTGACGCGCAATATTAATGATATAATGTCCGAATATTTCTCTGAAAAAACGCTGTTCCTTTTCTCAATTGATGTAGAAGGGATTGATGAAGATATTTTAAAAAGTTTAGATTTTAGGGATTTTAAGCCTTATTTTTTCTGTGTTGAAACAGCAGATTTGTCAGGTGAAAAATTTTTGGGAAAAAAGAAACCGGAAATTATAAGTTTTATGGCTGCTAATGGCTATGAAGTTTATGCAGATACGTATATAAATACAATTTTTATACGAAAAGATATACTTGAAAAAATGTTTTAAATTAAATTTGTGTGATTATCTTTTCCGTCCGGCTTAAAATTACGGGCGGATTTTTTTACATCTGAAGCGTTCTGAAAATTGTATAGTATCTGTAATTTCCCCAGTAAACCACAAGCGAAATAAAATGATTGTCCAAATCCGTTAATTCAAGATAAGTCGGGGGTGCAGGTTTTCTTTTTGCACTGGGAACAAATTTCCCTATAAAATCCAGCATTCCAAGATGCATTTTCTGTGTAGGGGAGAGCTTTGGCTTAGGAAGGTTTTCGTCATAGAAAAATTCAGGAACAATTTCTCTGTCATAAATCGGGACTATATATTTTATTTTGCCGTTTTCCTTAAAAAGCATATACCAGTTTCCCTTGTGCTCTCTCGGAGTTAAAAGGTAATATCCCGGTTCAATTGCAATAGTCTTAAAATATATAGGTGCTAAAAGTCTCAAAAGCGGGTAAGGTGACCAGGTAGAGGTTTGTGTGTCATAATACTCGCCGGGGTCAATATCGTGTACATATTTGTGCGAGGGAACTTCCAAATCCCTGTATACCTGTTCATAATCTACATCTTTTGCACTTACGGATGCGGCAATGAGTGTTACAATTAAGAAAATTAATAGCTTTTTCATATTTTTAATTTTAATGTTTTCTTATGAAAAATCAATCATTTAAATTGCCGATAAAAAAGCTCTCCTGCATTCAAGAGAGCTTTTATCCGTTTCCGTTAGGGCTTTCGTATTCAATGCCCATTTCTTTTAGAGTTCTTATAAAATTCTGTGCACAGATTTTTTGAGCTTCAGGAGGAACAATCCTCAATATTTCGACTGTTCTGGAAATAACAGGGTCTTTATCATACCAGCGGTTATTGGCATTAACCGGTTTTACCATTGCGTAGAATTTATCAACTGTTTCTTTGGAAACTTTTTCTTCAATTTTTTTAAGGAAAATTTCAGCCTGAGCATGAAGTTCAGTCTGATAATTTTTAAGTAATTCTATGACTTCCAGCAATAGCGGATCGTGATCGTACCAGCGCTTATAAGTAGGACTCATTGTGTATTCCCTCCGTCAGGTTGATTGGAGAAGATTCTTCTCTCCTTTCAATCTTACCTCCTAACAATCTTAGCTTAGTTTCGAAATTTTCGTATCCTCTATCTATATGATGTAAGTTTTCAATTACGGAATTTCCTTCAGCCATTAATGCTGCAACAACCAGAGAAGCTCCGGCTCTCAGGTCACTTGCGGATAAAGTTGCGCCGGTCAATTTTTTTACGCCCTTTATGATAGCGTGGTTTCTGTCCTGATGAATATCAGCGCCCATTCTTCTGAGTTCCGGTACCTGCATAAATCTGTTTTCGTAAAGACTTTCGGTAATAATTCCAACCCCGTTTGCCGTTGACAGTAATGTCATAGCCATCGACTGCAAGTCTGTCGGGAAACCGGGATAAGGCTGTGTAACAAAGTTGATGGAATTTAATCTGTTTTTGCAGCTTACTTCAAGTGAATTAGGCTCAAGAAGTTTAATATTTGCGCCCATCTTGAGTAATTTATCCGTAAAGAAGGTCAAATGAGCAGGGAAAACATTTTTGATGATTGCTTTGCCTTTTGTAGCAATAATAGCTGTCATAAAGGTTCCTGCCTCTATTCTGTCAGGAATTGTAGTATACTCAATAGGGTGTAAATCAGATTGTTTAACCCCGTTGATAACGATTTCGGAAGTGCCTGCACCGTTAATATCAGCCCCAAGAGAATTTAAAAAGTTTGCCAGATCGACAATTTCCGGTTCCTGTGCGGCATTTTGGATTCTTGTAGACCCTTCGGCAAGTACTGCTGCCAGCATTAAATTTTCAGTAGCACCCACAGACGGGATATCAAGATAAATATCAGCGCCGACAAGTTTTGGAACTTTTGCATGAACATAACCGTTTTCAATTTTTATTTTTGCACCTAATGCCTCAAGTCCTTTAATGTGGAAATCAACACGGCGTTCCCCGATTGCGCATCCACCCGGAAGGGCAACAATTGCTTCTTTACATCTTGAAACCAGTGCGCCAAGAACGATAAAAGATGCTCTCATTTTACTTACAAGTTCATATTTTGCAGTAATACTGGTTAAATTAGTTGCATCAATTGTTAGTGATTTTTCTTTTTTGTCATAACCTGTTTTAGCACCGAGTTGTTCAATAACGCTGAGCATAATTTCTACGTCTGTTAAATCAGGGACATTGTATATTTTTGTTTCACCTTTAGCTAGCAGGGCAGCGGCCATCAATTTTAAAACCGAATTTTTCGCACCGCCGACGGAAACTTCTCCTTTTAATGGTGTACCGCCTTTTATATAATATTTCTGAGTCAATTTTCTCTCCGGAAAGTTTTATTATCTAATCATCTACTTATATAATAATACAACCAGATTAGTACGAAGTAAATAAGTTAAATAATGTAAAGAATAATTATAATATTGAATTATTAAAAAATAATAAATTTTCCTTGTTTCTTATCTTTGATAACTTATAATAAATAATATATTATATTGTAAGAGGTAGAGATATGTCACATAAACACGGTAATAATCCTTTTAAGAAACATCACGAAGAAGAAGAAAAACTCGAAAATAAAGAGAATGAACAGGTTAAAGATAGTGAAGATACTGAATCCGCACCATCTGAATCTGATGAAAATAATACAGAACTTGAAAAACTTAAAGAAGATTATGACAAATTGAATAATCAATATTTGAGATTGGCCGCTGATTTTGATAACTTCAGAAAAAGACAGGAACAGGAACGGGAAAACCTCTTAAAATTTGGTCTTGAAAATGCTATGAAAAAAATGATTGAAGTTTTAGATAACTTTGATCGCGGCGAAAAAGCACTTGAGAATGTAGAAGATTGCCAGCAGGTAAAGGATAGCTTTAATCTTGTACACAAGCAGACACTTGAAGCTTTGACAAAGTTAGGGCTAGAAATGATTGAGGCTGAAAATCAAGATTTTGACCCTAATTACCACGAAGCTGTTATGAGAACCCCGACTGAAGAACACCCTGAAAATACAGTAATTTCCGTTCTTCAAAAGGGCTACAAAATGGGAGATAAAGTCTTGAGACCGGCTCTTGTAAATGTAGCGGCTTCGGATTAGATACACAACAGACTTGAGGAAGATGAAAGATTCACATAAATGAGCGATTACTATGAAATACTTGGCGTAGAAAAAAGCGCCTCAAAAGATGAAATAAAATCGGCTTTCAGAAGAAAAGCCAGAACTTTACACCCCGATGTTAATAAAGCTCCGGATGCAGAGGAGAAATTTAAGGAACTCGGTAAAGCGTATGAAACGCTTATGGATGACAATAAGCGCGCGACTTATGACAGATACGGAGAAGACGGTCTTAAAAATGCCGGATTTAATACTAACGGCCCGTTTGAAGGCGGTTTTGGCGACCTGAATGATATATTTAATTCATTCTTTGGCGGTTTTGGCGGTTTCGGATTCGGAGGAAGACCTGACCCTAATGCTCCTCAGCCGGGTGATGATATAAGAGCCGATGTTGAAATCACTTTTGAAGAAGCTGTATTCGGCGTAGAAAAAGAAGTAAAATTTGACCATCTCGAGCTATGTCCTGAATGCGGCGGAACAGGAGCTGAAAAAGGTTCAAAACCTGTAGTATGTCCTACCTGCGGCGGCAGCGGACAGGTTCAGACTGTAGCGAGAACTCCGCTTGGAGCTTTTACGCAAATCAGCCCTTGTCCTGACTGTCATGGTACAGGACAGAAAATTTCCAATCCTTGCAAAGCGTGTAAAGGTTACGGCAAGATTGAAAAAGAAAAGAAGATTGAAATTAAAATTCCTGCCGGTGTAGATAATCACTCTAAAATAAGAGTTTCAGGCGAAGGTGATGCCGGTACTAATGGCGGCAGAGCCGGAGATTTGTATGTCGTGCTTCATGTTAAACCGTCCGAATACTATACCCGTGATGGTGTGGATGTTTATACAAAACTCCAGCTTTCTCCTGCGCAGGCCGCTTTGGGAGATGAAGTTGTAATTAAAACTCTTGACGGAGAACAGAAAATTCAGGTTCACGCAGGGATTCAAAACGGTAATACTATTAAAATTAAAAATGCCGGTGTTCCTATAATTTCCCGTCCGTCACAAAGGGGCGACCATATTGTTGTGGTTACTGTTAAAATTCCTACACAACTCAGTGAGCAGGAAAGAAATTTGTACAAGCAACTTTATGAGTTAAAATCAGGTAAAAAACCTCAAGAAACTTTAATGGATAAAGTAAAAGGAGTATTTCAATAATGCGTAAATTAATAATTGCACTTGCAATTGCCGCTGCCGCATCGGTTTCTGCTTATGCGACCCAATTGCCGAATGAGATTAAGACTTGCGTTACAAAAGAGTTTCCAAAAGCTAATTTCAGATTTGACGGTGTAATTATACTTCCGGACGGAACTGTTTACCTTCCTTTAATTCCGTCCAAATTCGACGCTAAGGGAGAATTTAAAATTAAGTCAACATACCCTGCCGGTAAAAAATTATCCCAAAAACCTGATGTGGTAATTTTTAGCAACGATTATGTACTAATGAAAGTTATTGTAGATTCAAAAGGGAAGAAGGGTCTTGCAAATCTCACTGATGTTCCAATGGAAGTCAGAATGGGACTTTTGCCTCAGGATATGCTGGTGCCTACAAATTTAAGTATTCCGCAGAATATTAAAAATATTATAGGAAATCTTGAAATTCCTACATCTAAAGATTCGATTGTTACGGCTCCTATTGTGCAGCCTAAAACTGTAAGCGACAACAAGATTAATTCACTGGCAAACATACCGGAATTAAAAAATAAAATTCTGTATGTCTCAACAAGTTTTTCAAAAAACATTCAGGTTGTAAATCCGGAAAAGAAAATTCCCGAATATGCCCTTCAGCAAAACCATATTCCTATTATGATTAAGGGTTATGATGATATGTTTTTGCTGGTAACATCATATGGCAAAAAAGCAGTTGATGTTATTTCTCTTGCAGACGACAAGGTTATTAAACAAATAGAGATAAAGACCCAACCGGATGAACTCATAATGGATTATAAAAATAAATTAGCTTATATTTCCAGTCCGGAAGATTCAAGTGTTTATGTTCTGAGTTTGGAGACAATGACGTTGAAGAAGCAGATAAAACTCAACGGAATGTGCGAAAAAATTATTCTGAGCGATGACGGGACGAGGATTTTTTATAATGATAAACAAACAAATACAATCTGGGCAGTAGAGCTTGATAATGAATATCTCTTAAAAGAAATCGGCAAATTCCCGAATGTGTCAAAGATTGCGTATGTAAACGGCAAGGTTTATATTACAAGCCGGACAAAAAGCAGACTGGCAATAGTTGATTATGGAACTCTGGGGCTTATGTCAGAAAATTCTATAACCGAAAAACCTGTTGACATGCTTGTATATAAAAATGATTTATTTGTACTCGGAGCTTCTGAAAATACCATAGAAGTTATAGATACTGTGCGTGACAAAGTTACTGATACAATAGTATTGCCTACAAACGGCTTTTCAACAAAAATAAACAGAATTGACGGTACAAATCTGGCACTCATTTCTGACGCAAAGGCAGGAAAGTATATTATATTAAACCTTGATACAAAAAAAGTAATAGCAGACAATCCGATTGCAACACCTGTAAGTTCAATTGTTGTTGCAAATAAGATAAAGAAAATAGGAAAATGATAACCGATTTTGATAAAACAACACAGGATGTATTAGTAGAACTGGAAAAGACCCAGCGGGATTTCTGGAATATTTCGCGTCCTACGGCATTGTTTCTGTTTAATCTTATAAAGAATGAAGGGCTGAAGTGCGGGCTGGAAGTCGGAACTTCAAACGGATATTCCGGAATTTGGCTTTCTACTGCTTTAAAAGCTAACGGCGGAACGCTTGATACCATTGAATTTTATGAAAAACGTTATTCTATTGCAAGAGCAAACTTTGAAAAATGCGGTACGTCTGATATTGTGACAATCCGTCCGGGTGAAGCCTGCGAAGTTTTAAAAGCACTTCCGGAAGATTTTAAGATTGACTTTGCGTTTGTAGACGCGAACAAACGTGAGTCAATAGATTATTTTCATTTGATTCATCCGCATTTAAAAGCAGGAGGAATTTTTACTTGTGATAATGTTCTATCCCACAAAGAAAAAGTCCAAACTTATATTGATGCGATAAATTCCCATCCTGATTATATTCATACGGTTTTGGATTTGCCTGCGGGATTGTCATTTGCACGTAAGATAAGGTAGTATAAAAAAGGAGGAAACTATGCAAAAAGTAGACATAGCGCGGATTTCAGGGGGGGGGGCAGCCTGGTTTAAGCTCCTTATCTGAAATTGGTTTTGATTTTGGACTTCGTCGTAAATTCGGCTTTACTTTGGCTGAGGTATTGATTACTCTTGGAATAATCGGTACTGTAGCAGCGATGACACTTCCATCAATAATACAGAAACAACATGAGAAGGTCGCTGTAACTCAACTCAAAAAAGCTTACAGTGAGTTATCCCAGGCAATGAGTTTTGCAGTTAATGAAGACGGAACCGCTGATACCTGGAATGTATATCAATATGATTCATCAGGGGAAGACAGTTCTATCGGCGGGGATTCGGAAGGAGCAGTTCAAAGATATGAACCTCACAATTTAATAAAAAGATTAAAGGTTGTAAAAAATTGTCAATTCAAATCCCAGGGCTGTTTTATAGACGGCGGATACAAAATGCTGGGCGGTGGTAGAGAAAGAAATTTTGAAACTTTGAATAATCAGTATTATAAAATTATTTTGTCTGACGGTACAGCTATGGCGTTTGAAGGTTATGAACCGCGCTTGAGTTCGTCCGAAGATAGAGCTTACGGCGAGATATGGGTTGATATAAACGGTAGTAAAAAACCAAATGTAGCCGGAAAAGATTTATTTTTATTCATTTATACAAAAGACCGAATATATCCGTATGGATATCAAAAGAATAATGTTCCTCTCTCAAATACAAATTGTAAACTCAATAGCTCCGGATATGATTGTACATCCTGGGTATTGGCTCACGGTAATATGGATTATTTGTATTGTGATGATTTATCCTGGAAAGGAAAATCAAAATGTAAATAAGCATATTAATGATTTTTAACATGTCACTTGATTTTTCTAATTTTTCGGATATGATGAAATTACGCAACTAGCTAGAAAAGGAAGAATAATTATGTCTAAACAATGTGAAATTTGCGGCAAAAAGCCGATTAAAGCAGCGAAATTAACTTTTTCGCATAAACAAATCGTTCATACGCAAGAACCTAACTTGCAAACTGTTAAAGCCGTTGTTAACGGTGCTTCTAAAAAAATCAGAGTTTGCACTTCTTGCTTAAAAGCAGGTAAAGTTCAGAAAGCGTAGAATACAACCGACTTTTTGTTTAATCTTTTAAAAGAACCCTTTTTTAGGGTTCTTTTTTTCTAATATACTTTTGCCTCATACTCTCCTAATTTCTCACAAACGATACTTTAAAATCTCATTCGTTTTTTATTGCATAATATGTAAAAATAAGTTATACTTGTAAAGTAGTACAAGGAGAATTATATGCAAAATGCACTAACAGAGCGAATTTCGGGGGGGGGGGCAGCTTCCATTTAAGGTAAATTCCTTATTTTCTCCGATATTCGTTAAATCAAAAGCCCCATTTTTTACTGTGTCAATAGACACGGTGATTTATAATGTAAAAGAATATATAATTGAAAATA
>DVIU01000152.1 GCA_018711035.1 Candidatus Scatousia excrementigallinarum | reverse complement strand
AGTGTTTTTTCAGCTATATTTGAATTTTTCATATTCCACCTCCTTTTTTATTATAATTTATTATTTGCTGTTTTACAATACAACTACTTCATTTTTTGTATTTAATTTTATATTTTCCTGTGTTAAACTATTTATATAAGAAAAGAGAACATCCAAAGGAGCTGTATATGCGAAAAAGCACTAATCAATCTCTAAAACCTGTCACAACAAGAATTAATAATAACGGAAATCTTGAAATAGGAGGATGTGATTTAGTTGATTTAGCGCAAAAGTACGGTACTCCTCTTTATGTTTTGGACGAAGCCACAATTCGCAGTGTTTGCAATGATTATAAAGAAGCCTTCTCTGCTTATCCTAAAGTTAATATGATGTATGCATCAAAGGCTCTTTGTACCCTTGCAACTTCTGCTCTACTTTCTAAAGAAGGTTTCGGCTTTGATGTAGTTTCATCAGGTGAAATCTACACGGTCTATAAAGCCGGAGCTCCAATGAAAAAAGTGCTTTTTAACGGTAATAATAAGTCAGTGGATGAGTTAACACTTGCGCTTGATTTGAATGTCGGCAGGATTTCGGTTGATAACTTTCTGGAGCTTTCTTTACTAAATGAAATAGCTAAAGGAAAAAATAAAATTGCGAATATTCTGTTAAGGATTACTCCCGGTATAGAATGCCATACACACGAATATATTCAAACAGGCCACCTCGATTCAAAATTTGGATTTGATTTAACGCAAATTGACGAAGCTGTTGAGTTAATATTAACCGAATATAAAAATATAAAACTGCACGGGCTGCATGCGCATATCGGGTCACAGATTTTTGAGACTAAAGTTTATTATGATGAAATTGAAATTCTTGTAAAAGAACTTGCACGTCTTGATGAAAAGTTCGGGCTAAAATTGGATGAAATTAATGTCGGCGGCGGTCTGGGCGTAAAATATACCGATAAAGATCTTCCCCCGTCAACGTATGAAATAGCTGATGTTATTATAAAGAGCTTAAATGCAAGTGTGGAAAAGTATGGTATTGAACCTCCTACTCTTTTTATAGAACCCGGAAGAAGTATTATTTCTACAGCAGGTGTTACTTTATACACTCTTGGAAGTTCAAAGCAGGTACCAAAAGGTAAGACATATCAGGCTGTTGACGGCGGTATGGCGGATAACCCGCGTCCGTCAATGTACAAAGCTGATTATTTGGCTGAAATAGCTGACAAACCTTCTGATAATCCGGTTCAAACTGTTACTATCGCAGGCAGATTCTGTGAAAGCGGTGATATTTTGATACGTGAGATAAATCTTCCGAAAATTGAAGAAGGCGATATTCTCTGTGTATTCAATACCGGAGCATATAATTTTTCTATGGCCTCTAATTACAACAGGGTTTCACGACCGGAAATGGTACTTGTAAATAATTCTCAATCTGATATTATAGTTAAGAGAGAGACCTTAGATGATTTAGTTTCAAAGGATTTGATTCCGGATAGGTTAAAGTAAAATGTTTGACGATATTCTTTTTTATTTACATTCTCAAATAGGTGCTATGGATTTGTCTTTCAATTGGACAAACCTTCTTGAGATATTTGTTATCGTCTTAATTTTGTATGCATTTTACAAAAAATTTATTAAAAATACTCAGTCTGAGAAATTTGTAAAAGGTATATTTATTCTGATTTTCGTATGGGTGTTTGGGGAAATCCTTGTCCGGTTAGATTTAAAAATTCTCGGGATGTTTTTAAAATCTATCGTTACACTTGTTTCTTTAAGCTTAATCGTAATTTTTCAGCCTGAATTGAGAAGATTTTTAGGTTTTTTGGGGCAGGTTGATTTTATCAGCAAAGCCTTTACTTCTAATAATTCGAAAAATGACAGTGATGAAAAAATTGATGTTATTAAGGAAATTGTAGAAGCTGTAAGATTTCTGTCTAAATCTCATACCGGAGCTTTAATAGTGTTTCAAAATGATTTGAGCAATACTTATTATGATGTTGGTACAAAACTTAATGCAGATTTATCTACAGAACTGTTATTAACTATTTTTCATCCTAATACCCCGCTGCATGACGGTGCCGTTGTAATTAATGATTCAAAAATTATTTCTGCCGGTGTACTTCTTCCGCTTACAGAAGATCCAAAGCTGAGCTGGAAATACGGAACACGCCACAGAGCTGCAATCGGCATGTCTGAAACAAGCGAGGCAGCCTGTCTTGTTGTCTCAGAGGAGACAGGCGATGTTTCAATTGCCCTTGACGGAACTTTAAAAAAATATGAAGATTTAATTACATTAAAAACAGATTTGGAAAATATTCTCGGATATAAGGATGAAGAAAAATTCGAAGGGAATAAAAAAACTATATTTAAAATAAATAATTTTATTACAATCAGAAAAAATGTAGATAAAAAGGATTCATAATGCAATATATTAATTGTTTCAAACTCCCAAAGAAGAAAACAATAATTGATGTTATCAGAAAAATGATATTTTTATCTATAGGTGCATTCATAGCAGGGTTTGCTATTGAAGGCTTTCTCGTACCAAATCAGATGATTGACGGTGGAGTTGTCGGTGTTTCAATGATTTTAAGTCATTTATCAAAATATAATCTCGGGCTATTAATTGTAATTTTAAATATTCCGTTTGTCTGTCTGGCATTGACGAAAATGGGTAAGAGATTTGTACTGCAAACATTTTATGCAATTTCAATGCTTGGTATTGCAACTAATTTCTTTCATCATTATGAGGTAACGCACGATCATTTGCTTGCGACTGTTTTCGGAGGAATGATATTAGGTCTTGGCGTTGGTATTGTTTTGAAGAATGAAGGTTCTCTTGACGGAACTGAAATAATGTCACTTGTTCTTTCTAAAAAATTCGGACTTTCTGTCGGAGAAATAATAATGGCATTTAATATCTTTATATACGGTGCATCAGGACTTGTTTTCGGTTGGGAACAGGCAATGTATTCAATTTTGACTTATTTTGTTGCTTACAGAGTTATTGATGTTGTTATTGACGGACTTGATACTTCTAAATCAATTCGTATTATAAGTGATTGTGCAGAAGAAATTGGAAAAGTCCTTATTGAAGATTTAGAAATCGGTGTTACTTATTTATATGGTAAAGGCGGATATTCAGGTGTTGACAAGACTATGATTTATTGCGTTGTTTCTCGTCTTGAAATGAGTAAATTGAAAGAAGCAGTAAGAAAAATTGATCCGATGGCATTTCTTTCTGTAGTTGATGTCCATGAGGTCTACGGTACACGTATGAAAAAAAGGATTGACAAAATTTAACATATAGACAATTCATTTAAAGTATATTATACTTGTATTATTATTAGAATTATTAAAGGATAAGAAGAAGATGGCAAAGAATTTAGACACGGTTCCTATAGAAGTAAGTATTTTAACTGTTGACCACGATATTAAGGGTGTGGTTCACGTATCAAAATATACCAATACTAACCGTGAATTAACTGACTTATTAAACGATAAAGAAAGACGCTTTCTTGCTGTTACAAATGCTGAAATTTACCCGAGAAATGCTAATCAGGCACCAAGAAAATATAACTTTCTTGAAATCCATATGGATTACGTTTTAATGGTGCATCCTTCTGCGCAGGCTGTCTTTAAGGATTCAGGTAAAACTCAGGAAGATATTGCCAGATTTAGAGATTTGAGACTAAAATTAAATCAAACAAAACCATTTTAATTTTCTGTGAAAAAGGAGGCACACATGCAAAACACAGTGATAGAGCGGCAAACGGGGGGGGGGGCAACGTAGAAATCTCTCAGGAAAGGGATTTACACTAAGCGAACTGCTTATAACAATAGCAATAATAGGGATACTGGCAGCGGTACTCCTGCCAATAGTGCAGAAGGCCCAGCCTGATAAACTAGAAGCAATGCGCCGAAAGAGCTACTACATACTGGAGCAGACGGTAAACCGGATGAAAACAGATGACAGTATGTATAGAGAACGT
>DVIU01000151.1 GCA_018711035.1 Candidatus Scatousia excrementigallinarum | reverse complement strand
TGAAAAGACATTAAAGAAAAATCTGGCGTTGATCAACGCCAGACCAAAGAAAGTCTTGAACTACCAAAAGCCGGTAGATTTATTCAACTATTTTCTTTCTAACTGTTGCACTTAGTTTGACAATTCACCTTTTCCCTTACCTTTACATTACTTCTTGATAATAGGCTCTTTCACTTTTTATCTCTTTATTGCGAATTTCTTACCGTACAAAGTAAATCTGCCATTCTCATCTTCTTCCACATGAAACTCGGGGCTTATACTTTTTAGCATTAATTCTTTAAAGCGCGGAGCGTTGACTATCGGTGCGTAAATCCGCCAATCGGACGGGCGATTCTTTTCGTAATGCCTTATCACGAATATGAGCACGTTTTCGCTCGTCAGCCACTTTGAAACTTTTTTATCCCGCTCGACTTTTTCGTCGGCGATTCTATCGTATATAACTTCTCTTTCCTGTTCGTCCGCCGAGCGAAGTTCCATATACAAGCGGTTAATTATCGTCCTGTACTCTTCGCATATCTCAATAATTTTATCTCTATGCCTGTAATCCGTCACATTGTCCGACGTCGTCTTTCCGCCGACCATCCAAGAGATAGGCATATATCTCGCCTTTTTATTTTTACCCTTTTGGAAATTAAACGCCCTTACCGCTTGGTAGATATAGTCCATAGCCGTATCATAAAACGCATATTCGTTTTCCTTTTGCTTTTCGTCTATTTCCTTAAAGAAAATAGGTGCAGGACGATTATACTTTTTACGCAATGCGGAAAGTTCTTTCCCAACGTTTACGTTATCGTATGCACGCTTTGCTTTATCTATTTCTAAGCCTGAAAGCACTGCAAGTTTACAAACGTCGTTATAAATCTCCAAGATTTTCTCTATGGGCGCGCCGTGATGGATTTCGCTCCATATAATACTGTTTAACTTTTGCGAAAGGTTTACGATTTCTCCGATTTTGTTCTCGCTTGTATCATGGTCGAGTTCGGCAAGCGTTTGATCTGTCTTGCCAGCCTTTTCAATTTCGCATACGGGAACCTTGAAAAAGTCATTGTACTTCTCGGCAGTTTCTACAAGCAATTTATCGTCTGTTACGAGCATTGTGTCCGAATCGTAATCGCAACCGTTCAGGCGCTGTTGAACGTTCTCTCCGATAGCGTTTACGCAGACGATATTATTTCCTAAATCGAAGTAATCCCATATCCCGCCGTCAAGGTTATTCTCCACGCAATAAAGATTGCCCATCGTGATATGCGGTGAGCGCGCGCAAAGAAGTTTTGCGCCGTTTACAAAGCGTTTAGAATATATTTGTCCTTTCTTTAACTCGCTTGTTATATCTTCGCCTGCTATGTATTTTAACAGTTCCGGACCGTTACCAAAAAGCGTTGCGTTCGTACCGTCCACAAGAATATGTCCACGGCGCAAATTGCTTTTCAATCCGCTTACAACGTCGTTTCTGAAATTCGCATATAAAGCCGTACAGTCAAAAAACGAACAACCGAACAGTAGCCTAAAAATAACGTCGGCACGCTCGGCAAGTCCGTCGGGAACTTTCTTTTCTTCTCCGTCGCTTTCCCTTACGTAAGCATCTGAAAAATGATAGCGCATAAACTCTACGTCGTTACGGATAAGGGAGATATAATAAAAGCTCGGCTTTAATAATTCTTCCACCTGTGCTTTATCTAACCCCAGCGTGTTCAGAAGTTGATAACTGCTCTGCACCATTTCTCCGTGGAAAAATCTCGTGCCTTTATCCCATTTTACCACGCCGAAAAGACTGCTTGTACTATCTGCCCATTTGCGGATATTTCTTTCGGACAGCTTACCTGCGAATTTGAGATATTTCAAGCTGTTCGGCGTAGTTACCATTACAATTTGGCTAACGTCCGTTGCAAGTGTAAATCCTCTGGTTTTCAAATCGTCAAGCGTGATATTTTTATCTTTTATCCATTTTTGGAGTTTTGTTCTAAACGCGCAAGACTTAAAGAACTTGTTGCGAAGAAGCAACATATGCTTGTCCGCATAATTGTCCGTAAACACGCTCTCGTCTAAAAGGCTTTCGCCGTCCCAAATATCGTTGGTGATTTCCGTTTGCTTTTGCTCGGCGGTCAGCTTCCCGTCTTTAAGTTCAACGGAAACAACTTCATCTGTAAACGTGCTTTTATAGTCGGGGACAAACAAAATCCCATCAAGCGGAATATCCACCATTCCTTTAATACTACTAAGTGACAACGCTTTATACGATTCCCACGAAGCAAGGTCTGTTTGCGGTTTCAATCCGCACACGCTCCATTTTGACATTGCCTTGTAAAGTCTTTCGTCTATGAAAAGGCACTTGCCCTCTCTGGAACTGCCTGCGCTCCGCTTATACCTCACGTAGTGAATACCATCTAAATAAAAACCGTTTTCGTAGAAATGTGTGCGTAAGTCTTTGATTTTTACAGGCTTGCCTTCTTCGGGCTTATATGTATAATTAAAATTTACGTTAATTACTGCAAGGGTGTATTCATTTTCGCTCTTATCTTGAAAAGAAAACTTTTTACGGCAAATGCGCTTATACGCCTTTTCAAGTTCAATTAGGTCAAGCGAATTATCCAAATAGATTTTGAACAAGCGGAAATAGGCGTCGCTTTTACTTTCGGGCATTTTATACCCAACGTCAACGCCATTTTCTTGCTCGTGCCGATAAATATCCGCCGCTTCTATTGAAATAATTCTATACCCTTGTTTCATTTTAACTTAGTCCTTTATTGTCTGCCTATATTATATCATAGTAAATATGCCACTTTACGTCATATATTATATAATTTTTCGCGAAGAATAGCAACGGTCAAATGTCCAAGTTTTGGGACATCTGACCGTTTTTTTGCAAAAATATTATTGTACCCGTTTAGTAATTTCTATGCTCTATCTTCCTATTTCTATATAATCTAATTTACACAAAGCGTATTCTTGAATACGTCCGTTTTCGTTTACCCGTATTTTACCGTTTTCCTTTTCAATATAGCGGTTGGAACCGTCTACCAATAGTATAGTGAGCCTATCATAAGACCAATGATGTTCAATTGTAATATAACGAATATTGTTTTTCGTTACTATTCCATTAGCCGTTTGAAAATTTAACGACGTATCTTCGATGACGCAATGTAAGGATTTATCCCAACTATTGGCATATAATAAATCGGCAGAAACGCATTTTTCAAAGAATTTTACAGCATTTCCTCCGTTTGATATTTCACCGTTGAATTTTATATAATCCGTCAATTCTTTTACATTATCAAACCATACGTTATCTGAAACCGTACTGATCCCCTCAAATTCTTCATCTTCAAAGAAAACAACGCCGTTAACCCATACTTTAACCGGAATTTGCTTTCTTAACAAATATATTGCCCGATTCAACTGTTTGAATGGTGATTTTTGATATCTAATATGTATTTCTCCCGTCCAACGGTCTGTTTTTTCCTGTATAAACCCTTGTTCTGTCTCAGTCAATCTTCCTTTCCAACGTTTCACCTCAATTGCAAAAAGTTTATTTTGGTACAAAACCAAGCTGTCAATTTCCGCATTGCCGTCATTCGTATTTATCATAACGTTACGTTTTATTTTACAATTGGGCAAGGATTTTTCTAACTTCTCGATAAATATCTCTTCGCCGTTATTTCCATATCTTTTTGCAGAAGAAACATACGGAATAGATGTTTCTCCCATTCTGACAAAGCCCATTTTTACTTTATGAAAAAAATCTCTGATTCCCATAAAATTTCCAAATTCCTCAGCATATTCTTCACAAACTTCCAGCAGAAAACTAACCGGCCTGAATCCGTCGTTAAAGGATATCATGGCGGATTTTTGGTTTTTCATCCACCCGTCGTAAAAATTTCCGCCGCCGTGCGCAAGTCTTTGATTTTAATAGGTTTACTGTTTTCGGGCTTGTATGTATAGTTAAACTTTAAGTTAATTACGGCAAGGGTATATTCGTTTTCGCTCTTATCTTGAAAAGAAAACTTTTTACGGCAAATGCGCTTATATGCGTTTTCAAGTTCAACCGAGTCGAGCGAATTATCCAAATAGATTTTGAACAAACGAAAATAGGCGTCGCTTTTCTTTTCGGGCATTTTATACCCAACGCTAACGCCGTTTTCTTGCTCGTGCCGATAAATATCCGCCGCTTCAATTGAAATAATCCTATACCCTTGTTTCATTTCACCTAGTCCTTCTATTGCCTTTTTGAGCTAAAATTTTCGTATTTTCACTCCCGTTGAGAATCGCGTTACTGTTTAATCTATAAAAAGATTGTGATGATTATATTGGATTTGTACAACCTCACCCAACACCTTTCTACACTTTAATAATGATTTTTTTAATGATACTATTTTCCCATCTGTTATTTTAAATTTATCTCTATGTTCTCTATTTACATAAATAGCATTTTCTCTAGAGAAACCAATTTTTTGCAACAAAATAACACTCATGTTACAGGTCCCATATTCTACAAACTCAAACCAATCTCCATTAACCAACTCTTGTCCATTTGCGATTTTTCTTTCAGAAAACTTTAAGAAATAATTCTTTATCTTAAATTGAATGGTTCTTTCCAAGTGGTCCAAAATCTCATTTATAAGATAATTCTTTTGTTCTATCGAATCATCATAAGGGACAGTCTCTCTAGCAATATAAATCTCACCCTTTCTTCTATGATAATCTATAGTTTCTTCAATTATTTGTTTCATTCCAAATCCCAACATCCATTGTTGCAAAATAACCGCAAAGTATTTTAAGCAATTAATGTTACCTATGTCGTTTTTACTTTCGTACTTATCCCAACTAAATAATTTATGTAACTTTTGCAAGAAGCCAAAAACATTTCTATAGTTTATAGCATCCGGATATGTAATTTGCGAAAGATTTAATTCTTTATCAACTGCTTCAATTTGGTCTGCCGTAGTTGATATATCATCTTGTACATAATGATTTTCAGCAAAGTGTTCTCTTATTTTACTTATATTTTCTTCGCTCAAATATTTATCAAACAATCTATACAACTTACTTTTGGTTCCGTTGATAATATCCTTTAATAACATATTCAAAGCATACCTCGCGAAATTATACTCATCATATGTCATTTTCTTTTTTTCTATAATAGTACTGCCTTTAATCAACGCCTCTATAATTTCTTTTTTCTTAGTCTCCGCCAAATAATATTCTATTGACAGTTTTTGTTCATTTACCTCTTCTTTTACCGCCGTTTTATATTTTTCCACAGTATCAGTTTCTGAAATAAGAAAAATATTACCGAACATATTATATTCAATTCTACCAACTCTACCCGTTAAATTCTTAAAATCTACCCTTGCTTTATCTTCAAGCCATATAGAATCCGCAGGCAACATCATAAATAGATTATCTGCAGGGAAATTAACACCTTCAAGCAATGTCGAGGTGCAAAAAATCGTCCTTATAACTCTTTTCTTAAAGAGAAGCTCTATCCTTTCTTTAATATTTGTAGGCAAATACGCCACATGATACGCAATACCTTTCTTAAGCGTTTGCGTCAAATAACACGCTTCATGAATTTCTTCAGATATTTCCATTATTAATTCATCAAGCTCCTTACTGACAATCACATCTTGAGATTCAGCAAATTTATTAGCCCAATTTACAGCTTCTTTCTTTGTAGAACAAAATACAATATTGTTTTTTTCTTTACCTAAATAAGCAACCAACTCTAAAATATCTCTATTAATCGATATCGTATTTCCCGCACAATTTAATTCAAAAAACTTTTTATCTATTTCTGAATAGTACCAAATTTTATTGTTTTTCTTATCAAAAATTAATTTGTTTTGATTTACCGGAGAGTATTTAATTCTTGTATAGGCACTATTTAAGCTATCACTCGTTAATTCTAAATACACTTGTGGATTAGGAATATTAGGACTAGAAAAATATACTTTCGCAGCGCTATGGTCCTTATTTATAAAGTTCATTATCTTATAAAAGAACGCACTTCTACTTTCCGACACCGAAATCTTATGCGCTTCGTCAATGAATAGATAATTAATAGAAATTGACTTAAACTTTAAAAGATGAACTAGGAATCTTTCCTGCGTATACACCATTATATAGTTATATTCATCATCCTCAGATATTGCCGCCGGAGATTTAACTACTTTGTATCCATTGCTCCAAAGTTTATCTTTTAAATCTTCTATGACTCTATTATAAACCTCGTTTATTAAAGCATTTGTTGGGACAACTATTACAAAATTTGATTTTTCTCCACTTTCAACACAATCTTTTATAAATGTCCTTATAACAAAGGTTTTTCCTAAAGATGTAGGAGCGGAAAAACTATAGCAATCACATCTCTTTAAGTATTCATAAGCAACTTTTTGCTTGTTGATAAAATATGTTTCAGTTCCCCCCGGTATCTTGAATGTTTCTTTATCTAAGAATTCTTTAACACACTCAACAATATCGTCGTTTATATATTCACTACAATTGTTTTGTAATCCAAAATAATTATTTACGTTAGATAATACAGCCCCCAAATAATATTTAACCAACTCATCATCCGGATATATTTTATTTAACATTGTCACTAAATGCTGTGCTAAATTATATAAGTAATCGCGCTTAGCTTCTATTGTACATTTTGATAAAATATCAGCAAAACGCAAAGCATCCCTTTTTTGCTTTTCCGTCAGTGATGTTATGTAGTTTTCATTAAATAACGAAAAAGAATATTCTTCCACTACTCTTCTATATAATTCATGAAGATACTCATTATTTTCTATATCGTTATATAACATATCGCCTAATTTTATCATAACTTATTCCTTATAGCTAATTCTAGTCAATAGTTGCTCCATTATTTTTGCTCTATCTTTATCAACGTCGTTAAATGGTAAAAGGTAAATATAAAAAGACATTCCTTTCAAATTATATTTCTCTATTTGCTTATTAATCTTTTTTACCATATTAGGTATTTCTTTTTTAATATTTTCAGCAGTTTGTTTTCTAACCACAAGAGAATCCCCTTGTTCTATAATTGGCTTATCATAGCCTATAAATATGCCTGCTGCGGTTTCTTTAATTATATCGTTCTTAAAATCGTCTGTTGCGTTCGGAACAATTTGCTTAATTATATCATTCGCTTCTTCCTCGCTAAAAGATTCTTTAAACATCTCTGTTGAAATTAAAGATAAATCAAATTCTTTATTACCAATCGATGTTGTCAATGAATCAAAAGCATCCTTAATTGCTCTAGAAAAATCTCCTATTAATTTTGACTCACATAAAATCAATTGATTATGCTGACCATATTCATTCTTATATGTAAAATAATGTACAGCATCAGCATTGTAATTGTATTGATTTCGTGTCCCTTTTAATTCCATTTTAGACAATAGTTTTGGAGCCCCCAAAACCGTTTCTAAAAACAAATATAATAAAAGCTCACCTATCTCTCCACCAGCCCCTGTTCCAGAACCTTTAACCTCATGAAATCTTGAAATACCTCTAGAAATAGCTGTTTCCGGATCTTTTTGAAACTCCTTTCTTGATAAAGCATATCTTCCTAAATTAGAATGTAAAATACTAAACATTTCGTAATAAGAATACTGATTATTCTTAATATCCAGCATAAAAAATCTAACTTCGTTTTTGTTAGCTATTTCTAGTTTTGAATCATGTCCTAATTCTATAAACACTCTATCAAACTCTTCTTTTGCGTTTTTCACTGTTGTTTGAAGCATAAATTTCTCCTTTTATAAGGCGCTTGTATTATATACAAATACTTTTAACTGTACATTTTTAATTTAAATTTTTTTGCGATAATCGAAGCATCTTGTTTATTATACATTTGGTGCATTTCTTCTAATATGTATCGTTGTGCTTTTTCTGTCCAATATATTTTAAGGTTTTTCTTTGCCCTAGTTATTGCAGTGTAAAATACGTTGTGAGATATCAATTCTTCAATCTCATCCGTTATTACAATTTTAACTGAATCATATTCTAAACCTTGTGCTTTATGAATTGATACAGCATACGCTATCTGAAACGGGACAATAGATAAAGAATCTTTATCGTCATCATCTTTATTTGAAAATTTCTTAACATCAAAACTTACAATAGATTTACTTTTGTTTCGTGGCTTTTCTAATTTAAAATTAGCATCCTCTACATCTAAACCATTAAAAGCTCTCTCTACCTCAATATGAAATTTTACTGAAATACCATTGTCCTCAATATCAACGATTTTTCCTTTAAGATTATTGTATAACAAATCCCCAAAACGTTCATTTCCCTTAAAAATGATTCTATCGTTGATCTTATATATATCCATACCCAGCTTTACAAATTTAGACTTATTATCATTTTGCAAAAATTTGTTAATATTGTTTATTCCATACAGACCATCATAATTTAAGCAAAGTATTATTTCATCGTCATTAGCCTTACTAAAAATGGATTCGTCCATTCTAACTGAATAATGGTTAGAGTCCAACAAATCAGCCATCCTACCATCAAGTTTTCTAACAGATTCCCATAAAGCTTTTAACACGTCATCAGTGCTTCTATGAACGTATGTTAACTCGCAAATAGCATTTTGCGGTATATACGAACGAGCAATAGCGAACCAATTGCCAAATCTTATAGATTCTATCTGATAAATATCACCAACCAATACTAGTAACTTAAACTGCGTTTTTTGAAGAATATTAACCATATCTACATTACTAACAGTACTGCACTCGTCTATAAACAAAACGTCACACTCTCCACCGCCATTAGATATATAATACTTTATTGTAGAGAATGTATTGTTCTCCGTCATATTTACGTATCTTTTTAAGTTCTCTTTCGCTGAGTGGGTATTTGTTAAGTATATCTTCTTTCTGTTAGAAAAGAAATTTGAAATATGCTTAACCATTGTAGATTTTCCAGTTCCCGCCGAACCATATATCAAAGCAACTTTAGAAGAAGCAAAAAGTTTTCTTAATGCTTTATCTTTTTCTTCAGAATCAATTTTATATCCTGTATTTTGTACCCACTGTTCATATGATTCGACATAACCACCCAATCCAGAAGAAGTTAAAGAGCCAATTTGTTGAATAATTTGAATTGTATTTTTCTCGTATCCATTAATATAAACAAATCCGTTCTCATGCTTTAACGAACCTTCTTCCCTATGTTTGTAATACAACAATGAGTTATACTTAGCTATTAACGAATCTATATTTTTAAACCTATCCAATTCGCTCTCTGGCGTATAAAGTTTAGCCCTTATTTCAGTATTATTTTTAATTAATCTACCTAATAATTCGTGCTCTCTTCCAGCGGGATTTATGCAAGAAAACAATTCGCCCAAATTAGTAAAATGATTAGATAACTCAAACGCAAAAGGCATTGTATCAAAACCAATACATTTGTATTTAAGTCTTAAATTAGACAATTTTTCATTGGTTTCATAATAATATTGGTCCTTTATAACAACATTTCTTAATTTGTGCAATAGATATACCAATACGTTATAACCTGGTTTATCATAATACTGACGGCAAAGAGTAAGACCGTCAAAAATATGAGTCGCTTTAAGCTCTTTACATACTTCGCTTTTTACTTTCGCAAAGTCATCTTCATCAAGGTCAATTAATTCCGTTAAACTTAAGCCGGTTTTTGTTAAATAGCTCATTAATGCCTTATATTCATTATCATTTGTTGATACATTCGTAGCGTGGTTAAAAATCTTAAAAAAGTTATCAAATTCACATGGCCTCACAGAAACTTTAAACCCAACAATAATTTGAATCGGCATATCTCTATTTAATATGTGGATTTTTGAATTTACAAGTCTTGGATGAATTGCATAAAATGTTGGAATATTAAGTTTTGTAAAAGCTATTATATTATCAAATTTCGAAGCTTTATTATCAGCCTCAGACAAAGTAATTTCATAATATTTTTCGCCGTTTACCCTGAACACTTTTTTCTTGTGTACATAATATCTGTTTGTTGGGCTTTCTGTTATTTGTACAATACTTCTTTTATTAATTTGAATAGATATCTTCTCATAATACTCTTTTAATGTTTCATCTTGCTCTATTGGGAAATTATCCAAATTACGTAAAACATCAATATCGTATTCTTTCTTTAAGAAATTTTTACAGTCGTACAAATAGTCCCAATATCTATGCATTAGTCTAATAGCCACATCGGGTTCTACTGTTGAATGAGAGGCGGATACTTGTAAACATTTGTGAAAACGAACTAAAAATAAATATTTCTCTTTGGATTTGATATATGATATAGCAGTTTGCGTTCCTTTCTGATTATCGGCAATTTCTTTTTCTTGTCGGCACAAAAACCTTGCAATGGCCTCAACAAAATTTCTTAATTGCGCAACAATATTCTGGGATAGTAATTCTATACCCAACGCCTCTCTTTTATCAATATTATCACAAATCACTTTATCCGTTGTTAAAATTTTCTCTAAAAATAAATCCATTAGTTTTTCCTTTGTAGTTCTAGTAGTATCTCTTCGTCTGCTGGGCAGAAATTGTAGTTAGGAATTTCTGCCGGGGTTATCCATTTTATATCATTATGTTCTAGTTTTTGTGGAACGCCTTCGGCTATCGTTGCATTAAATAAAGTTAACTGCACGGTAATATCAGGATATTCGTGAACAACTTCCATAAAAACATCACCAACCCCAAGCGCAATATTTAGTTCTTCTTTACACTCACGGATTAAGGCTTGTTCTTTTGTTTCGCCTTGTTCGACCTTACCACCAACAAACTCCCAAAGGAGCGCTCTTGCTTTATTTTTAGGTCTTTGACAAATCAAAAACTTATCCTTATCCCATATAAGCGCCGCAACAACTTCTACCATCTTTATATATTCCACACCTATTCGTTTATAGTTTCCAAATATCTTTTCAATTTGATAATTCGATCTTCCGTATCTATCCTTTCATTATTTTGTAAAATTTCAATTTTTTCTATTAAGTTTCTACTCTCTTTTTCAAAAATTAAGTATGCTGCATTATCACACGTAATATATTTGTCTGGATAATCAAGTCGTTGCCCCATACTATCGCGAGACAAATGCAAGTCGTCCGCTTCCTTTAAATACGGTATATACGTATTTTGAGACCATTGAGATTTTGTCTGCATAATAGAGAAGAGATACGGTTTAGAAACAATATCATTATTACTTAACTTTCCATAACTTCCAGGACGGAATACCGAATATTTTACATAGTAATACGTCCACGGATAAATAGAGTTGTTTTCGCATTCGGCAATATAATTCGATATAATGGAATCTAATATACAATTGTCAAAACTCTCATTTGAAGATAGCAATGCAATAAGAATCTTTTTGGTATTTTCAAATCCTTTATTTGCGCTCATATGGAACAACTCGTCCCATGCTAACTGTATAGATTTTGATGCAAACTGATAACGCCAATTATTTCTTTCCTGCTGCCCGTAATTACCGAATGTTATCATAGCGCAATCAATCTTATCCCATGAGCATTTAAACAACGAAACAAATCTGTCGTAATAGTTAAGATTTTCAAGTCCTACAATGCTAATTTGTCCTTTAAGCATGGGGTGATCTTCAAGAGCAAAGAGTATATCGCTCTTGCTCGGATTATCAATTAAGAACGCTATTTTCTCTTTTTCTTCTTGAATTTGATTCACATTGAAGTTGTTGTCGAGGCTGTCATCAATCTCGCCTTTTAGAATTATTGAATCAACAGCCTGTAAAATAGCTGGAATTCTATTACGGTCAAGTCTGTCGGATACTTCATCCTCGGAATTTTGGACGAGATTGTTGACAATTCTTATTCTTCTTACAAAATCATCGTAAAGCACGTATTGCTGATGTTGCAAATATACGGTGATTGCATACAAAAGAACTATTCTATTTAGAGGGAACTGACGAATCCTTCCCGACTTGTCAGAATAATTGTGAATACAATCTTCAAAAATATCAATTTTCCCCTTATTCACAATTATTTTACTCTTTGTATGTTCATTCCCCATAAAGGATTCTAAAAATTTCGTAGGATTACTAAACCCATCAATATTACACCAACAATCAAAGAAAGCTTCAAGCGTTGCTATATTCTTTGGCGAATTTACTTCATCATTGCACGAAAAATACAAGTGAAGCAATTCAAAAACATCATTGCTGTAACCTTGGGGAGATTTTCCGCTTCTATAACAGATTATATCGCAGATAAACTTGAAGTATCTTAAAAACTCATCGTCGATTATGTTGTCGTCGGCTGCATCGCCCGATCCGCTATTGCGATAACGCCAAAGCAAATCCGTCCACGACTTGTCGATTTTAGCAACGATTCTATCTGCGTTCTTATTTCCTATCTTTTCGTCAAGTGCCCTGATCTCTCTTTCAAGCTCAGCTTTGAAGTGTTCAAAAAGAGTTAACGGCTTTCCACGAGAGTTCATCTTGATATATAACTCGTCTGTAAGCCCCATGTCCTTGATAGGGAGAAAATAAAAGGTTATAGCTCCATTCTTAAGCTTGCTCCAAATATCTTCAATGTCTTTAAATTTGTCGTTAATCGCATCAATCATTACAAGCATAGAGCTAATGGTGGGATCTTTCTTCCAATCCAAAGGAAACCATGCTTGATTGATAATTTCTGCGGAAATTTTCTCGCTAAACGAAGGACAAAACTTAACGAGTTCTGCACAAAAATATCTTGCGCTATATCGGGTTTCATAACTAAATTTTACAAGGAATTCACATTCTTCTTTTGCAACATTTTCTTTCTTCGCAGCATACCAATGCAGAAGAAAAAGCGTTGTTAATCTCTGTTGCCCATCAAGCGGAGTCATAACTCCATTAACATCAATATCTCCATACACAAAATCCAATGTAATGGGCTTGATAGTGATTGCATCATAGAGAGCTGACAAGAAGCGGCTTCTTACACGATTAACATCGCCGTCCATACGACCTTGTGCATAATCGCGCTGAATAAGGGGAATTGCAATTTTCTGGAGCTGTACTATTTCCTCGCCCGCTTCGAATTCAGTTTCAAAAATATCCATAAAGGAATGAAGAGTTGTACTCATTGTGCATCCTCCTTTTCAAGATTGATTGCCTCAGTAAGATAATCTGCTAATACAGTATTTATTGCATTAACGTATGCAATTCTGTCTGCCTGCCCCCAAAAATGGAGTTGATTATGCTCAGACGGCGTGTAGTATTCCAAGAATACCATCTTCGTGCAGAATGGAATATATTGTCCGCGCTTGTCCATATCGACAATAACATTTCTCTTCACATCAAATGTTGAGTTGTTAAGTGCAGCATTGTCTGCGGTGTTTAAAAGCGCGAGGTTCGCAATCGAGTGTAAATATTCGGTATTCCCTGATACAGAGAGAATTTCAATAACCTTTTGTTGCAAAGCGTCGAACTCACTACGCTCCAATTTTTCTTTATCCACAGCTGCTTGCATTTCCGCAATAAGCTCTTTTTGGTTCTGACCGACAACCTCTATCGACGGTATGTGTCGTTCCAACCATTCCTTCCACACCTCTTGAGTTCTCATACCTTCTGATTGTTGAGCGTGGATATGCTCCAAGCTCCATGTCACTCTGCTACCTTTGCTATATTTGAATTTATCAAATGGAAACCATTGAGAGTTTTCTCCGTTTTGTCTGACAGATTCAACGTTGAACAAAAGAAGAAGAGTGCTTATCTTTCTATAATCCAAGGGCTTTTCATAACTCAATTCAGAGTAATTGCTCGAAATGTAGATGCTCTTTTTTATAAAACCATTCAAAAGAGCATTAAACTCTGCTTTAGTCTTGTTTTCGGACTCGTTGAATACCTGTTGAAGTGTTTTCGCTCCGGAAGCAATAAGGTATCCGATCTTATGGTACAATTCGTGATTTTCAAACCAATCCTTCAAAATCAAGAACGTTTGCTGAATCTTTCTCCAAATTTCCTCCAACGGCTTATCTTTTCTCTTTACATCGAATTTGAAGAATGTATAGTACTTTTCCTTATTGCTTTCTTCTTTACCTGAAATCAAGTCGAGAATGAGGTCGATTCTCGTTTGATACTTGTTTTTTATATTATTAGTGAGGAAATACCACATTGAGTCGTTGTGCAACTCTTTTTCGATATTATCCCATTGCAGAGAGATTTCCTCTTGTTTTTCTCTGTCCATATTTTCAGAATTATTACGGCTGAGGAACATTGCCTTTACAAGTTCTGCACTTGTAAGCGGAATTTTACCAATGTTTAAACGAGTAAACAGAGAAATAGCATCCTCGCCTGCACCGACTTCATACCAAATGATTTTGACATGGTTTTTGAAATAGTCGAAGATTTTGATGACTCTGTTCTGTTTGTCGACCTCAAACCACTTTTTAATTGTTTTATATGCATTTGCAATAAACCAAAAGTCGATATTATCTTCCTGTTTCGACAAATCCATGTTTGCAAGAAATTCAGCGGATTGTTCTCTCGTTTCGTAAATAAGATTGAATGCCGGAGGATCGAAGAAGGGGTTGATGTCACTCATGTACTTGTAAACAAGATATATGGTGGTCAGTCTTTGCTGTCCATCTACGAGCTCAAATGCATCATCCTTCTTTCTTACCACAACAGGCTGCAAACAGTAGTTTTTCTGACCATTTTGAAACACATCGTCCAGCAACCGATTTACTTCATCTTCGCCCCATCTATAACCGCGCTGATAAGAGGGAACATAGAATGCTCCTTTAATATCAGCAACAAGTTTTGTTTCAAGTACAATATTATTATCCATAGTTTTCTTTATTCTCTCCTTCTATATCTCTTCAATTCCTAAACTCTTCAAATATTCATACGTACCGTTATAATATTCAGGCAAACGTGTACTATCTTCCCAGAACCCACTCGGATTTTTATTTCCATTGCCTTCAGGTACACAAATCACCATACCAGCTCTTGCACGTGTCAATAAAACACGGTAAGCATTTAACATATACTTCATTAAATCTTGCTTACTTTCAGTCGTTGGCGTCTGCTCTACCCACTTTGTTTGACCGTTAAATCTATAAAAACGCCATTCTCCGTTATCATATCTCATATCGGCATCCCACAACAGACAAGTATAATCAAGCTCTAAACCTTGCACTTGTATCTCAGTTGCAGCGTCTTCAAGATAATTTGATGCTCTTGTATCTATTTTGTCCTCTAAGAACCAATGAACCGCATTTTCGTCACCCGAAGACAACACGTGAATTCCCAAGGGCTTAAATCTTGCTGATTCCTTTGTTATTAGAACGCCTGTCCTTTCCGTTCCCCTTACCTTACTATGTAGCCACCTTTTTGCTTTTTCCATATCCCTTGTAAGCACAATAGGATATTTATCCTTAATTTCGTTATATAATTCTGCGGCAGTAGGCTCAATCGCAAGTAGTGCATGAACAAATGCAGAAAGTTTTTCTGCTCTATAAGAACGGAGAGAAACTGCAAGGTGTAAATGATCAGAATATGTAACCTTATCGTTCTTTTCAAGCAATTCATTTACCTTGCCTTCGGCGTATTCTGCTTCTGTTAATTTTGATGAAATATAAACGTTCCAATACGGGAATTTTTCATTAAGCGCATTTATCCATTCGGATATACCGGCTTCACCGGTATTAATTTCTTGCCCTCCGCCAACAAGACAAATAATTGTTGCCCAGTCTTCACGTTGGTCAAGCGACCATATCAGAAACGCAGCCTCAGACATAGGGAAGTTAGGAACTTTCAATTTATTTCCGTACGTTCCGCCTCTCTTTAAATAGTCAGCAAGTCTTTTATGCGTCCAAGAACGTTGCGCCTCGTCAAAAATTGCAACGTGCTCCACTTCACCATATCCAGATTCGGCAAGTTTTACAGCTTTTTCTTCATCTATTTCTAAAACTCCGTTTTCAACAGGATTTTTAATCTTTGCAAGCATATTATCGCGGTAACGGTGGATAATTTGAATAAACTTGCCCACTTCTCTACGCGAATCTGAGAGTTTTTTACTTTCATTTCTATCACGGCATTTTTGATAATTGTCTTTTGCAAGCGCTTCCGTCAATACTGCAACCAACGGACCGTTTCCCGAAAGGTAAACTGCTCCTTCATCTTCAATAGGCTTATCCTGTCCTTGATAAGTTTGTCTAACTGCAACGTCAAGCCCAACAAGAGTTTTTCCTGCACCGGGAACACCTGTTACAAAGCAAATACTTTTTTCTCTGTTGGCTTTACTCTTTTGTATTACTTCAAGAATATAAGCTATCGTTGCGTCAGTAGATGCTTTGTCTGCCTCGTGTCTTGTGATATCTTCTACCGAATGGCTTTCATATAAGGTTTTTGCAGCTTCAATAATTGTAGGCGTTGGCGCATACGGACTTATAATCCAATCTGGATCAACTTCCGGCTCATTTGGATATTTATCTAAAATTTTTGATATTAAATTAGAAATACCCGCTTCGCCTGTAACAAGCGGATTTACTACTCTATCGTCATAAACAGACATTTTAATATCGGTCGAAGAATTACGATAATTCGTTGCAACTAAAATTGGAACAATAAGGTTGTCTTGACTATATTTATGGAAGTTTTTAAGGTCCAACGCATAGTCCAGCACTTGGTCTATATCAGATTCTAATATTCTTGATTCACCAACCTTAAATTCCACGCAAAAAACGATTCCATTAAGAAGCAACACAACGTCTATTCTCTTACCAAGACGTGGAATATCATATTCAAATATAACTTGTCCGTTTTTATCTGCATATTTTGACAAAACACCCTTTATGATTGATATTTCAGATTTCCACGCTTCTCTTGTAGTCGTAAGAGCATCACCGTGATAATTATCGCACAACGCACCAAATATTGAATTTTCATCAGCGTTAATGAAATTCTCAAAACTGCTGTTATATAAACAACGACTCATAATAAGCATTTCTCCTTGTTTGCTAAAATCACTTTGATTTTAGTACAGTAAATATGACAATTACCGTCATATTTATAAAAGTTCTTAATTTTCTCTCACGCACCATAATGCCATTGGGTGCGCGGAGATACGTTCTAAAATTTCCTTATCTTCAAATAAAAGTTCAGGGCGATAATTCTTGTTAGCAAACTCTTTCACAAATTCTTTTTCGTTATCGCTAAGTACAAGTAGGGCTTGTAAGTATTCTTTTATTGAAGCGACTACCGTATCTTTTTTGAAACGGTCATTCTTGTTAAGCATAGGTTTGAGTTGCCTATTGATATCTCTATCCGTAACGCCATCTAAAATATCAAGTGAAACGGCGCAAATACTAGCATCTCCACCGATACAGTTATAGAAGATAGTACATTTTTTAAGCATTTCCTTATCTTCTATCATACCGCTTTCAATAAGCCCGTAAACGTCGTAAATGTCTCTCGGTTTACAACGTCCGATTAAAGCTGCAAGTTTGCTTCCATACAAC